>JAFZTV010000055.1 GCA_017618625.1 Bacteroidales bacterium
AAGGGCACGCTCCTCGTCGCTTATGACCAGCACATCGTCGTAGAAACCGGGGATGGTGATGTGGCCGTCAGCGTCGTGAAGGTCGGCAATCATCTTGCAGAGCACGTTGATGGGGTTTGCCACAGCGCCGCCGTATATGCCGCTGTGCAGGTCGTGGTTGGCGCCAGTGACTTCGACCTCCCAGTAGCAGAGGCCTCGCAAGCCGCTGGTGATGCTCGGCACGTCGCGTGCGATCATGCTGGTGTCGCAAACCAATATGATGTCGGCTTTGAGAAGCGCTTTGTTTTTCTCGCAGAAGCCGTAGAGGCTGCCACTTCCTATTTCTTCCTCGCCCTCGATCATGAACTTCACGTTGCAGGGCAGTTGGTTGGTCTTAACCATGAATTCGAAGGCCTTGGCTTGCATGAAGCTCTGACCTTTGTCGTCGTCGGCGCCGCGCGCCCAGATTTTGCCATCTTTGACGACGGGCTCGAAGGGGTCGGTACGCCAGAGGTCGAGCGGCGCAACGGGCATCACGTCGTAGTGTCCGTAAACCAGCACGGTGGGCTTTGAGGGATCGATGTTTTTCTCACCGTAGACAACGGGGTTGCCGTCGGTGGGCATCACTTCGGCTTTGTCGGCACCAGCGGCAAGAAGGAATTCTTTCCACTTGTTGGCGCAGCGTACCATATCGTCCTTGTGCTCGCTCTCGGCGGAGATGGAAGGAATGCGTATGAGTTCAAACAGTTCGTTCAAGAAGCGGTCTTTGTTGGCTTCGATGTAATTCTTTACATTGTTCATATACTTGATGTTTTTAATTTACACATAAATATTTAGCCATAGAGCGGCTAGCGAATAAGACCGCAAATTTACGCACAAAAATCCAAATTAGCAAGTCTTAAGCCAAGATTTTTTTGTGGAATACTGTCGGTTGGTTTCGCGTTGCAAAAATACAACACCTTCGTTGCGGTTTACGAATTTTTGTAAAAAAATCCGACAACTTCTTCATTTGGAGGTTTCGGAGGGATTTTCATGATGCTCGTTTCGAAATCGGAAAGGCTACCTATCAACTCCCTACTAACTCCCTATCAACTCCCACTTCAAAATTTGGATTTTTTGATTTCAAATTCGAAAAGAGAAAAACGTGTTTTTTGACACTTTCATGATTTATTTCTGTCGCTATTGTAAAAAAAGCCAGCGAACACTCAAATGGGTGTCCGCTGGTTCTAGTAATAACTGTTTTGTAGTAGGTAGAACTAATTAGCGGCTTCTGCCAGAGCGATATATTTGTCTATCGTTGTCCACTCGGTGGATTCGGGATAGTTGCTCTTTATCTGTTTGAAAAAGTCAAGAGCTTTGGCATTGTCGCCAGTTGCCATACATACGCGGCCAGCCTTGTAAAGAGCGGTAGGTGCAACCACGAAATTGTCTTTAGCCATTTTGGCGGCTTTTTCGTAGTGACGCAATGCAGCCGACTCGTTCTTCAGTTCCCACTCAGCGTCGCCTTTCAGCATCTCGTTTAGCGGTTTGGTGAAGGCGTCCTTGCCTTTGTACGACTTGAAGTAGTCAAGAGCCTCATCATACTTGCCCAGATTCAGGCAGCAGATGCCGGCGTAGTATTTTGCCAGGTTGTTGGCCTTGGTTCCTTTGTTCTCGGTTGCGAGGTCGGCAAAACCGATGATGTCAAGGCTGTCGCTGCCGTTGAGTGCAAGTTCATATTCGCCTTGGTCGAACCAGTATTCAGCTTTGAAATTGTCGGCGGCTGCATTGCGTTCGCGGTTCTGCAGTGCGGGTTTGAGCAGCAGGAAATAAAGCACTACGGCAAGCACTATCACACCAGCGCAAATGAGAATCCATTTTGCGTTTTTCTCAAGAAACTGCTCGGCGTTGGAAACGGCTACGCTCAAATCTTTTGTCTCGTTGTTCTTAACGTTCTTATTGTTTTTTGTATCTTCCATACTGGATTTTGATTAAATGTTCTTGTGAAAATTCGGGTTGCAAAGATACTTATTTTTTGTATTTGAGTGAAATTATTTTTACAAACCGTAAGTTTATGAGAAAAATGTTAAAAATAATTAAAATGCGTTATGATTGGTTATCAGTGTGTTATGGAGGATTATTTTGCGAGATTGAAAAATAGTTATCTTAAAATTTGCTTTATTATGGTATATTACATATTTTTGCAGTGTTAATTGTAATAGAAAAAAACGTGGACATAACGAATGAATATCTGGGATTAAAACTTAAAAGTCCCATTATTGTCGGCAGCTGCGGACTCACCTCGACTGTCGAAGATTTATTGCGAATTGAGCAGCATGGTGCAGGCGCCGTGGTGCTTAAATCGGTATTCGAGGAAGAAATTATTCACGATATCAAGCGTAACACTCATGTGACCGCCCCCATAGAACACTATGGCGAGAGCTATGAGTATATCGCCAGTCATGTTGCCGACGACTCTTTGTCGCGTCGCTTTGCGATTGTGAAAGAGGCCGCGCAAAGGATGACGATACCTCTGATTGGCAGCATTAACTGTTTCTCACATGAGAACTGGCTGACATACGCCAAGAAATTTGAGGAATGTGGGTGCGCGGCGTTGGAACTCAATATGGCTATACTCCCGTACGAGTGTTCGCTTTCGTCAGAGGATGTGGATAGGACTTACACCAACATAATACAATCACTGCGCCTTGCGGTTTCGATACCTATTTCTATCAAGGTGGGTCCTTATTTCACCGATATGGCCAAGTTTATGCAACGTCTTTCGTGGCTTGGAATACAGGGCATAACGATGTTCAACAAGTCGATGCAGATAGATATCGACATCGACGAGATGACCATGCGCAGCGCCAGTTGCCTCTCGTCCCACGATGTGTTTTACGACACTTTGCGCTGGGTGGCTATACTGACCAACAAGCTGCGCTGTCCGATTTCGGCGGTAGGAGGAGTTTACACTCCGGAAGATGTGGTGAAACTGTTGCTGGCCGGCGCCGGAAGTGTGCAGGTGGTATCGTGCCTCTATAAGAACGGCATAGAATATCTCAACACTCTCAATGCGGGCCTCAAGGAATGGATGACGAAGAAGGGGTATGAGAATATCAAGCAGTTCAGAGGCATCATGAGTGTGCCGACCCACGACAAGGCGTCGGTGGCTATGCGTACACAGTTTATGCGCTACTTTGCGGAAATTTGAGAATGACAGCGTGATAGTGTGAATGTGTAACGAAAGTGTGTATTCGCCGACTGTCGCGTCAAAACGATCTAACAAACTCTACTCACAATAACAAATATACAAACTAACAAAAATCGAACTTATGGAAGAACAAGAAAGAAACGCCAGTTTTTTCCGTTTTGAGGATTTGCGCCTTTATGCCAAAGCAACGGATTACAGTTCATGGCTGCTCCGCACCATCGCAGAACCACAAAGCAAAAGGGAAAAGATATTAGTGGAATCGTTTAGTCGCTCGTCGTTTGACATTGCCCTTAACATAGCCGAAGGCTCGGCACGCAACAAGGCGCAGTTTGAGTACTACCTCAAGATAGCTAAAACCGCTATACGCGAGTGTGTGGTCTTCACGTCCGTTGCCAAGGATTGCGGCCTGTTTGGAGAAGAGGCATACGAACATTCACGCGAATTGCTCATGGAGCTTACCCGTATGGTGGGTGCGCTTATCATCTCGATACAGCGCAGCACGGGCACCCGCCGTCGCGACAACGACGACCGTGACGAGAGGGACAATTACGCCGCTCCGATTGAAGACGATGACACTCTTAACCAAATAGACACAAACTTCTAATGTATCCTCGTTTAGAGAATCTTCATCATCAAGCGACCGGCAATTTCTTCTTAATTGCCGGTCCTTGCGTTATAGAGGACCGACAAAGTCCTATGGCCATAGCCGAAAGGCTGCTCGAAATCACTGAACGACTCGAAATACCGTTCATTTTCAAAGCCTCGTACAAGAAGGCAAACCGCACACGTATAGACTCATTCACGGGGATTGGTGACATCGCTGGGCTTGAGATTCTTGCCGAGATACGCGAGAAACTGCACATACCCGTAGTAACCGACATACATAACGAGGCAGATGCCGTTATGGCGAAGCCTTATGTCGATGTGGTGCAGATTCCGGCTTTTTTATGCCGTCAGACTTCGTTGCTTGAAGCTGCCGCCGAAACAGGTCTTTGCGTGAACATCAAGAAAGGCCAGTTTCTGGCGCCTGAGGCCATGACACACGCTATTGCAAAGGTTAAACACGGCGGCAACGACAATGTTATGCTCACCGAGCGTGGCACAACATTCGGATATCAGGATTTGGTGGTTGATTTCCGAGGGGTTACCGAGATGCGCAAGAACGGCGTACCCGTTGTGGTAGACATCACACATTCACTCCAGCGTCCGAACCAACCGTCGGGTGTGAGTGGCGGTAATCCCGAGATGATTGAAACTATCGGTAGGGCTGCCGTTGCGGTGCAATGCGACGGTATATTCATGGAGACCCATCCCGACCCGTCGAAGGCAAAGTCGGACGGAGCTAATATGCTTCCGCTCGAACGTGCCGAGGATTTGGTTAAAACACTCTTGAAAATTCATAAAGCCGCCCGCAGCTCGGAAAATTAGAAATTCGAATAACTTACAACACTCAAAAAGCATGGAACTAAACCTTACGAAACCCATAGTTTTCTTCGACCTTGAGACCACAGGTGTGGTGGTGGGGCACGACCATATAGTTGAGATATGCCTGCATAAGGTAAATCCCGACCACAGTTGCGAGACTCTTGTTGAGCGAATACGCCCTGCCGACGCCAATGGTAAAACCATACATATTCCCGAGGAATGTACTGCAATTCATGGAATACATGACAGCGATGTGGCCGACAAACCGTCGTTTAAGGAAATGGCTCCCCGTCTGCTTCAGTTTATAGGCGATGCGGACTTGGCCGGATACAATAGCAACAAGTTCGATGTGCCAATGCTGGTTGAGGAGTTTTTGAGAGCAGGAATGGATTTCGATGTGAAGAAGCGCCACTTGGTGGATGTGCAAAACATCTTTCACAAGATGGAGCAGCGGACGCTGAAAGCCGCCTACACTTTCTATTGCGGCAAGAATCTGGACAACGCCCATTCGGCTGATGCCGACACGTTGGCAACATACGAGGTGCTTAAGGCCCAGCTTGACAGATACAAGGACGCGGAGTTTGTTGACCGTGACGGTAAGGTCTCGTGTCCTGTTGTTAACGATGTTGAAGCTCTGAGTCAGTTCACTACTGCCGCACAGTGGGCAGACCTTGCCGGACATATCGGCATAGACAAGCAGGGTCGCGAGGTGTTTAACTTCGGGAAATACAAAGGAGAGCCCGTTGCTACGGTATTCAAGAAAGAGCCCTCGTACTATGACTGGATGATGAAGTCGGACTTCCCGCTTTACACCAAGAAGGTCATCACGGAGATTTACGATGGGCTGAAGAAGAACAAAATCGACCAGCTGAAGATGCAGTGGGGCGCCAAATGAGGTGTGTGCGCAGATGAAGGTGATATGTGTAGATAGTCAGTCGGAAACGTTGGTGGCATACCTCAAGCCGGACAATGCATTGAACTTTAAACGGCTGCCGTTCTTTTTGCCAGATTTTTCAAAGTCCATAGTCGCTCGGATGCGTGTGGCTGTGCGTATCGATCGTATAGCCAAGTGCGTGGAGCAACGATTTGCGTCAAAGTACTACTCAGAGGTGGCGTTGGGTATTGAGTTCCTTGCCTCAGATATTATAGGAAACGCCCGAAACAACGGACTGCCGTGGACACTGGGAACGTCGTTCGATGATTCGCTGGTGCTTTCAGAAACTGTGGCAAAGGAAGTTGCACAAGGGAAAGAAGTAGGGCTGATGCACAATGGCCATTTGATAGAGAGCGGAGTTGTAGAAACGGAATCGATTGATTCGGCAATTGCCCGACTATCTGAAACTATGAAGCTGAAAACTGGAGACTGGGTGCTTATGGCTGTGGGACAGGCGTCGGACAGATTGTCCATAGGCGATGTGTTGCAGGTAAGGATGGAACCGCTGCTATCGCTTGATTTGGCGGTGAAATAGCAGAGACTATCGGTAGTCGTAGCCAAGGATTTCTATTCTGCGTTCGCGTGCGGCATCGACGCTGTAAACGCTATGGAGTTGGTCTTTCGCGCTTGAGCTGACATCTTTTGGCGCCGTAGAGCTTCCGAAAGGAGTCCGCTTTATTTCAAGTGTGCCGCTGCCGGGCTGCTCCATGACTCGGCGAATCATGCCACCGTTGTATTCTTTCAGCTGGTTGACGATAGTCGCTATGCGGCGTTTCGACAGGTTTACGTTGTATGCTGAGTTGTGGAGAGGACTGGCGTAGCCACCTACGGTCAGCACCACATGGCGCCCGTTGAGGATGTCTTGTGCCAGGAGGTGAATGAAGTGTTCGAATTTCTCGCTGTTGTACTGCACCTCGCCGAAGAAGCTTTCGAGCATAGCCAGAGACATGTCGCGCTCGGTGCTGTCGGCTATCTCGTTTTGCCGTTCGCGGTAGGTCTTGCGCATGAACATGTATGAGTTGTATGTCTGGAAATAGGTGAGCGAGGTGGTAGTGTCTTGGCAGCGCGGGTTAGGCTCGTCGTTGTGGAAGAAGAGCTTGATGGGCAGCAGTCGGCGCGCCTGCTTGCACGGGCAGGTGTCTTCTGCTGGTTTGTTTTCAGCGACAGCGGGTTTGCTGCTGACAGGAGTGGTGTCTATGACCACGTAGTCCCAACGGTAGATGTCGTGGCAGCAAGAGGTGTCGTGAATGAAGTAGGAGTCGCTGCGGTTGGAGGTGAAATAGCCAGAGTTGTGGTTTGTGTTTTGAACGTCGTATTCGGAGCTCGTGCAGTTGAGAGTGAAGTACAGGTCGTCTTCGACCGAGTTTATCGGTTCAGGCAAGCGGGATGGTTTGCGCCAGCTGTTGCGCGCACCGGACGAGGAGTAGATGTCGTGTTTGCCGCTTCCACCCGGACGGTTGCTTGAGAAATACATGACGCCTTCGGATTGATCGTAGAAGGGTGTGATTTCGTCATCCTGAGAGTTGACGGGAATTCCCAGGTTGGTTGGGAGACCGATTCCTTTTTTGTCGATGGTCACGTACCAGATGTCCATGCCGCCAAGGCCGCCGGGACGGTCGGATACGAAGTAGAGTATAGACACGCTGTCGGAGATGTAGCCGACGGTAGGGTGGGTAGAATTGTAGCCTTTCATGTTGACGTTGCCACCCATGCGCTGCGGTTTCGACCACTTGCCGTCCTTTGACTTTACGTAGTAAATCTCGTTTTGGTAGGCGTCGCCGTTGTCCATGCGGCACCGAGTGAAATAGATGATGCCGTTGCGCAGGTCGAAGGCAACATTGCCTGTGTGTCGGCTGGGGTGGTTTATGCCGAAGGTCTCGGGCTCGCCGTTAGAGAGTTTGCCGTTTTCGGAAACGTGTGACTTGAAGACTCGCATGATTGTGATGCCGAAGTCGATATATCCGCCGCTTTCGCTGACTTCCTGCAGGCTGGAGTAGTAGAGAGTGTCGCCTATGCGTATGGGGCCAGACTCGCTGCCGGGGGTGTTCACTTTGCGACCTTCGTGAGTGACCTCGTAGCGCGTGATTTGAGCGGCGGCAGAGACTGTCAAGCAGCAGAGGAAAATGATTGCCGAAAGATGAAGGGTAAGAGATGAAAGACTTTTGTTCATGGGAGCAGGGTGTATCTAAGGTCTATTCGCACTTCACGATTAAATAATAGGACACGGGAGCGCTTTGCGTTTGTTTTTCTTGCGGTTGAGGTGATAAATCAAGCCGCCCTCGAATGCGCCGACCGACCGCGATGCCGGCACCAGTTTTGAGATATTGGCGTCGTAGAGGAAGAAGAAGGTGAGGGCGTTGTAGTGGACGCCGATGTCGAACACCATGGCGTCGGCCCAACGGTAGGCGGCGCCGAACTGGAGTGCCAGGTTGCGGCTATAGCTCTCGTCTATGTAGTATTTGGCGTCGGTGCCGAATAGAATCTCGGTGTTTTGTTTCTGAAACTGCACCATGGCCAGCGGCATCAGCGACCACTGGTTGGCGAAACGCCACTCGGCACGTATGTATGCGTTGAACCGCGGCTCAAGTCGTGTGGCACCCTCTTCGAAGTAGGTGAGTTTT
The DNA here is from genome assembly GCA_017618625.1 of Bacteroidales bacterium. The sequence goes on from JAFZTV010000055.1 coordinate 8,150, forward strand.
GGGCGGTTGAGGTTGTATGCCGCGACGCCAATTTTGAGAGAGAAGGATGTAGACGGTTGGCTGTAGAACGCTGCGCCGGCACCTATGGTCGGGTAGTTGACGTGCTCGCGCTCGAACTGTTCGGTGGGGTCTTCCATCAGGGCGTCGCTGGGGTCGAAGCCAGCACGGTTGAACCCACCCATCACCGCGAGAGAGAAGATGTTGTCGCTGCGGGTGTTGAGAGCTTTGTAGAAAGAGACAATCAGGTCGCCAGAGAGAGTTCCGTAGGAGAGGCTGCCCGCACGGTCGGCATAGATGTATCCGCCGAGCGAGATGCCGTAGCGGTGGTATTTGTTTTGATACACAGGTACCTCAACTGTGGCGGCAAGCGTCTGGAAGGGGTTGTGCACCGATGCCCATTGGTTGCGGTATATGATGCCGAAACGCCCTTGTCCGTCGAAGAATCCAGAGTAGGCGGGGTTGGTGAGGACCTGTATGTAGTCGGCCTGCGAGAAATGTATGTCTTGTGCGTGCGCAACGGAAAACAGGCAGCAGAGGGAGAGCAGCAGCCTGACAAGAGTTGGTTTGATGTATCTAAACAATAGCACGGTCACACATTATTGGCGTCATCTCGCATACGGAGGCAGCGATATGTCGGCGAACTCGCCGCGAAGGTATTTGAAGTGAGCCGCAATGCCGACCATGGCGGCGTTGTCGGTACAGAATTTCTTTTGGGGCACGAAGGCGGTCCATCCGTGTTTGGTGCCGGCCTCGGTTATGCGTTGCCGCAACAGCGAGTTGGCAGAAACACCGCCTGCGATGGCCACTTGGTTGACATGGTGCTTCAGCACGGCCTTCTCCAGTTTCTTCATTAGGAATCCCACGATGGTCTCTTGGATTGAGGCGCAGAGGTCTTCCTTGTGTTTTTCGATGAAGTCGGGGTAGGTTTTCAGCTGGTCGCGGAGGAAGTAGAGGAACGAGGTTTTGATGCCGCTGAAGCTGTAGTCGAAGCCGGGGATGTGAGGGGTGGCGAAATCGAAGGCGTCGGCGTTGCCGTTTTGTGCCAGCGAGTCGATGATGGGTCCGCCGGGGTAGCCGAGATCCATGATTTTGGCGGCCTTGTCGATGGCTTCGCCTGCGGCGTCGTCGATGGTTTGGCCGAGGATTTCGTATTCAAAGTAGTCGCGGAAGAGCATTATCTGAGTGTGGCCGCCCGAAACCAGCAGGCAGATGAATGGAAAGCGAGGGGTAGGGGTGGAGTCGGACTCCTTGATGAAATGCGACAGCACGTGGGCCTGCAGGTGGTTTACCTCGATTATCGGCACGTTGAGCGCCTGCGAGAGTCCTTTGGCGAAGGAGACGCCGACGAGCAGCGAACCGAGCAGGCCAGGGCCTCGGGTGAAAGCGACCGCATCGATGTCGCCGAGGGCGATGCCCGCCTGCCGCACGGCTTCGTCCACAACCGGCACGATGTTTTGCTGATGCGCACGCGAGGCCAGCTCAGGCACCACGCCGCCGTAGCGACGGTGTACGTCCTGCGAGGCAATGACGTTTGAGAGCAGGAACTGGTCGCGGAGGACCGCTGCCGAGGTGTCGTCGCACGACGATTCTATTGCGAGGATTATACTCATAGCGGTTGCAAAAGTACGAAAAAAATGCCGTTTTTTGGCAGTTTTTAAATGAGGGAAATAATTTTTTGAAAAATGAGAGGCTGCAATAAAAAAAGAGATTTTGCGTGTGGTTATTGGAAAAATAGAGTATTTTTGCCAAATAGAATTGATGTTAATGTATTCTTGCAAGGGTATGGCAATCAGTGGGATTGGCTGTATCGTGATAATACGGCCGACAATTATGGTGCAGAAATCGCATCTGCAACAGCTTGATGCACAGTACTAAACCATGTTCTTCTCCGTATCAACGCCGTATCAACGCCGTATCAACTCCGTGTTATCTCTAGGGTTCATCCAGGGTTCATCTAGGGTAACTCTGAGTTATGTGTTACTTTTCTCCTAGTGGGGTTATGGTTTTGTAAGGGTTGGGGTGGGTGGGAGAGTTTGTGCTCTTTTGTGTGGTCGGGTTGTTGACGGAGGTTTTGGGGAGGGTGGGTTTTGAGGGTGTAATATGCTGATAGTCGGTGTGATAACTTTCAGTGTTCATAAATGATTGTCGTAAAAAAAAAACTGCGTATCTTTGCAAGTTATTATAAATATCACGGCGTATTATAACTAGTTGACTATGCGAAGAAGTGTGTTTATTGTTGCGGCTTGCGTGCTGATGGTATCGTGTATGAAGGACACGGACGAGACGATATGGCTGCCGGTTCTGAACGACCGCATACCGGAGCGTGTGCTGTCGGCGGACGAGCAGGACTCGCTGCGGCAGTATATGCCGATATACGAGGGCTTCACGCCGGTGAATGTGGACGGTGACTACATGGCTTCGCCAATGACGCTGGTATATGCCTCGGACGGCTTTGAGGGAGAGTTTTACGACATGCGTTGGAAGGTGGCCGACCAGAACGGGCGCAATGTAGCGAGCTACAAGGAATGGCAGCGCAATGCGGCAGGCTCGACCAAGGAGGCGCACGTGATAGGAGAGGGGAAGAAAATAACGGTCTATACGATAGAGAAGGCTGTTGACGAGAGTCTTGGCTGGAGCTGCGATATGGTCACGGTTATTTCGGGAGAGAAAGAAGATGACGGAATCAAGGGTTATTCGTATGCTATCGTGATGCGCAACAAGTGCGACGACAACGGCGTGATAATAGAGCCCGACAGTTACAGGGTGTTTACAGATGGAGACGGGATGTCGTCGTTGAGAAGGTGACGGGATTGAAAAAGTAAGAGGTTAAAGATATGAGATTTGCAAGCATAAAGTCACTCTGGAGGCGGGTTGCCGCAATGGCGCTCGTGCTGGCGGCTTTGGTCGGCAGAGTTTCGGCTCAGGGTGAGGTTTCGCTGCAGATGTTCGCGGGAGGAGTGAAAGCGGGTGTCAGCGTGGGAGATTTCCGTTTCACCGCTGCCAACTATACCATATACAAGCACCATTTGACCGTCAACGCGGTGGCCGGCGCATGGCTGCAGCTGCGCACCAAGTCGGGCTTCTCAATCAGGCCGGAGGCGGCATACACGGGTAGAGGGGCAAATCTGGAGTGGGAGGATGTGAAATACCGCCTGCGAGCCAACTGCCTGGATATACGTTTGGGTTTGATATACAATTTCAAGTTCAAGAAGACTATGCTGTCGCCATACATTGTGGCCGCGCCGATATGGAATATGACGATGGACGGCAGAGTGGATTACACCGACTATTACACGGGCGATATAGTGATGCCGCTTTCGGCCAGCAGCATGAGGATTCATGATTTCGGTATGTTTTGTGGGGTGGGTTTCGAATATCCTGTGCATGGATATGGGTGGGCGGTATGCCTGTCGGGCGAAGTGGGCTACAATTGGGGGTTAGGGAACGATTTCTCGAGGAAGGAGCAGACAACCAATGTGACAGTTCTGAACCCAAGCCTGGATCAGCTGCCGGCTCTTGGGAACCGTTTTGCACGCGGAGTAGAGGTGACATTCAGGGTGGGTGTGCCCTTCGGCAAGGTGATAGAATGGAGAAAACAAGAGACAGACAATAACTTCCTGTTTGAGGATGACGAGGATGAAGAGGAGATGATGGATGAAGATGACGAGAACCTGGACGAGGAGCCTGCGAAGAAGAAAAAGAAGTCGAAAACGGTGAAGGCGGAACAAACCGAAGAGAAACCAGTGGTGACGAAACCGGTTGAAGAAGAGGAGGAAACGGAAAAGTCGGAGGGAGAGGAACAGCCAAAGAAGAACGAAGAAACCCAAGAAGAACAACAGAAGAATATGCAATGATGAAACGTGTTGTGTTTTTTGTATTGCTTACGATGGCAGGAGCCTGTGTGTGGGCACAGTCGGCTTTCGGTGTGGCGGGTGGCGATGCCAGCGGAGAGAGCGGAAGTCTGAGTTATACGGTGGGCCAGGTGGCGGTGATGACCACATACGGCAAGGTGACCAATGCCAGCCGAGTGGCTGCAAACCTGCGCGAAGGGGTGCAGCAGACCTATACCGTAGAGGAACTGAGGATTGACGGCGTGCAGGTGTTGGACTTGGACATAAGTGTATATCCCAACCCGACGGCCGACCAAGTGACAGTGAGCGTAGGACACACTGTCGCTGACATGCGCTACGAGTTGTACAGCATGGACGGGCGTTTGCTGAAGAAAGGCCGTGTGGCGGAAGGAGAACAATGCATTGAAATGAGAGGATGTGCGGCGGGCAGCTACGTGCTGCGCATTGCGGCCGGGAAGTCGGAAAACAATTACAAGATAGTGAAACTGTAAGGTGTGATGAAACGATAAAACAAAAGATTATCATTGAAATAAAACATAGAAACACATGAAAAAGGGACTGATATTAGCGATATTGGCTGTAGCTATGGGGATGACGCTGAGGGCGCAGGCACCGCAGACAATGACTTATCAAGCCGTTGTGCGAGACGCCACAGGGCGACTGGTGAGCAATGGTAACGTAGGGATACAACTTTCCATACTGCAAGGCTCGGAGAACGGGTCGGCGGTATATACAGACCGCCAGACGGTGACCACCAACGCGAACGGTATGTTCACCCTGATAATTGGCGGTTCGTCCAACAGACTCGACGGCATCGACTGGGCGGCAGGGCCATACTTCATCAAGAGCGAAGTTGACCCCACGGGCGGCACGGACTACACTTTGAGCATCGTGCAGCAGATGACGAGTGTACCTTATGCGCTGAGGGCCTGTGTGGCGGACAGCATTATAAGCGGCGTGAACTTCGAGGAGCTAGACCCTGTGTTCACTGCGTGGGACAAGGACTACAACGACCTCATAAACACTCCGACCATACCGACCTCGGTGAGCGAACTGGAGAACGACGCGGGCTACCTCACATCGTATGAGGAGATTCAAGTGCTGAGCCTCAGCAACGACACGATATTCCTAACCGGCGGAAGCTTTGTGAAGCTGCCAGAAAGCGGCACCAGAGATTATAACGACCTCATAAACACTCCGATGATACCGACGGCGGTAAGCGAACTTGACAACGACGCTGGCTATTTGACTTCGTACAGCGAGGTGCAGTCGCTCTCGGACGTGGCGGCCATAGGCAATGCTGCCAACACGCAGCTGAAGGAGGTGAGCGACCCTACCGATGACCTCGATGCCGTAAACCTTCGCACGCTGAACGCAGTGATAGCTGATTGGACGCACAGATTCGACTCCATCACGCATGTGTATGATTCGATAATCCGTTATCAGGACAGTGTCATAGACACAATGGGTGATATAATAGCAATACTTGCCACTACGGAGGGAGATACTGTGGCGGCGGAATGTGAGAGTTTCAGCTGGTATGGCACGGAATATACGGTGTCTGGCGACTACCGCCATCTGCTGCGCAATGTTTTGGGATATGACAGCGTGTTGACGATGCACCTGACTATCAATCACGGCACCCATGACGCAGAGAACCAGACAGCCTGCGACAGTTACACCTGGCACGGGAACAGCTACAGTTCCAGCGGAACATACACATACAGTTATATGAACACTGCGGGGTGCGCTAGTGCTGACACGCTGCATCTTGTAATCAACGCCAGCAACTCGGCTACGGACCATCAGACGGGGTGTGACACGTACACATGGATAGACGGAAATACCTATACCGCATCGGAGACCACGGCAACGCATACGTTGACTAACGCGGCAGGGTGCGACAGTGTGGTGACGCTGAACCTGACGATGCATTACGGCACCCACAACTCAGAGACCATTTCGACAACAGAGGTCTCGTACACCTGGCACGGAACGACCTATATGTTTACTGGAAATCATACATACGAATACACGAATGGTGACGGTTGCGCAAGTGTGGACACACTGCATTTGACCATTGGACCTTTTGACTCGTTCGGGCAATCGGCATCGTTGTTCTCGGTGAGTGCGAACAGAAAAGTGCGCTTCTCGAAAGGTAACTTGCAGTACCAGAACACGGGAACCCATGCTGTGGCCACCGGCGGTACGGCGGATGGCACCTGGCGTTTTGCAGACAACCAGTATGACTATATCTCGGATGATAATATCTCGCCGTCGTATACAGGATGGATAGATTTGTTCGGCTACGGGACCAGTGGATGGAATAGCGGCGCGTCAGCCTATCAGCCTTACTCGACAAGCACCACGGGAATACATTATTGGCCAGGTGGCATAGACGGTAACGATTTGGCCGGGGATTACAGGAACGCCGACTGGGGTGTGTATAACGCCATTTCGAACGGCGGAAACCAACCTAACATGTGGAGAGTCATGACGAGAGGAGAACAAGAGTATCTGTATTTTGGACGCAGTGCCTCGACGGTTAACGGTGTGGAGAATGCTCGTTATGTAAAAGCCAGTGTGAACGGAACGAATGGAACGATTATATTCCCGGATTTGTACTCACATCCTAGCGAGGTACCGCTGCCGACAGGTATCAATACCGCATCCACTTCGTATATAACAAATGTTTACAGTGCTGCACAATGGACTTTGATGGAGGCTAACGGGTGTATATTCCTGCCAGCTGCTGGATGGAGAACCGGAAGCAACACATATCATTCAGTTGGGAGTATTGGTCAATACTATACAAGCACTGTTTCCTTCGTTGAGGAAGGCACGGCGTATCTGCCTAGAGTACTTCATTTCGAGGACGCCCAGTTCTCGATAGATTGGAACCACAGCTACTATAATGCCAATTCGGTCAGGTTGGTAAGGAATGTGGAATAGTAAGAATGTCGAATAAAAAAATAGGGGGTCGTCTGAAAAGACGGCCCCCTATTTTTACATAAGGATAATTTACTTGAAGTACTCCACGCCCGACTCGAATATCAACTGGTCGGTGTTGCCGTAGATGTTTAGGAATGCCCCATGGCTGCGGCGTTCGCTGTGACCCATCTTACCGAGCACTCGGCCATCCGGACTGGTGATGCCTTCTATGGCGCAATAAGAGCCATTCATGTTGTATTCTTCATCCATTGTCGGATTGCCGTCAAGGTCAACGTATTGAGCTGCTACTTGTCCGTTCTTGAACAGTAGGTCAATCCATTCCTGCGGTGCCACAAAGCGGCCTTCGCCGTGCGAGATGGGTATGACGTAGGTGGCTCCCAGCTCGGCTTTACGCAGCCACGGACTGAGGTTGGAGGTGACACGTGTGTAGGCCATCTTGCTTTGGTGACGTCCAATGGTGTTGAAGGTCAAGGTGGGTGCGTTGTCGGCCTGCGGGCGTATCTCGCCGTGAGGTACGAGTCCGAGTTTGACAAGGGCCTGGAATCCGTTGCAGATGCCAATCATAAGACCATCGCGTTTCTGGAGCAATTCCATGACTGCATCGGCAATGCGTTGGTTGCGGAACACGCTGGTGATGAATTTTGCAGAGCCTTCGGGCTCGTCTCCGGCGCTGAAGCCACCGGGCAACATGATAATCTGGCTGTTATTGATAGCCTTGACGTAGGCATCGACGCTCTCGCGTATCTGCTGGCCGTTTTGGTTGCGGAAGACGATTATTTCGCTCTCTGCTCCGGCACGGTTGAAAGCGCGTGCGCTGTCGTATTCGCAGTTTGTGCCTGGGAATGCAGGAATGAATACATGCGGACGGGCAACCTTGTTTTTGCAGATGTGGATATCCTTAAAGTTAATTGGAGTTACGGGGGATAGTGGGGCTATTGTTTCGTTGCTACGGGTGGGGAACACACTTTCGAGAGTCTTCTGCCATGCGGCAAGAGCCTCTTCCAATGCGATTTTTTCTCCTCCGATTTCGAAGACGGGCTCGGCAATGACTTCGCCTATTTTCTCGCAACGGAATGGTAATCCTTCGACGGACGCCACTTCTACTATTATGTTTCCGTAATGTTTTTCGGTGAGTCCGCTTTGTTGGATTAGTTTTACACCGAGTTTGTTGCCAAACGCCATCTTGCTGACCGCTTCAATAACACCACCAAATCCTAATGCGTATGCGCTGAGCACCCGTCCGGCCTCGATGGCTTTTCGCAACGCGGCGTATTGGTTGAGGGCGTCTGTGTAGTCGGGCATGCCGTATTCTTTCTCTTTTACATCGAGCATCACCAAGTGGCTGCCGGCTTTTTTCAATTCTGGTGTGACAACGTGTTTCAGGTCGCTGATTCCGACAGCGAAGGAGCATAGGGTAGGGGGTACGTCGATGTCGTTAAATGTGCCGGACATGGAATCCTTGCCGCCGATGGCGGGTAGTTTCAGCCCCATCTGAGCATGGTATGCACCTAGGAGTGCCGCAAACGGCTCTCCCCAGCGATATGGATCATTGCCAAGTTTTTTGAAGTATTCCTGGAATGTCAGACGCACTCTGGAGGCATCGCCGCCAGCAGCAGCAATTTTGGCTACGGACGAGAGCACAGCATATACTGACCCATGGAACGGTGACCAGGAGGTCTGGTAAGGATCCATGCCGTAGGACATGATCGTGACGGTGTCGCATTTGCCATCAAGCAGTGGCAGTTTGCCTATCATGCTCTGCGTAGGCGTGAGCTGATATTTGCCGCCGTAGGGCATAACGACACTGCCGGCTCCAATAGAGCTGTCGAACATCTCGACAAGACCTTTCTGCGAGCAGACATTTAAGTCGGACAGTGTGGAGATCCAAAGTTCTTTTACGGTCTGATTTGTCTGACAATTTTGACTTGTCTTGTCGGGCATTGCGACGCTAACGGTCGTCTCTTGGTGAGCGCCGTTAGTGTCGATAAACCTGCGTGATAAATTCACTATCTCTTTGCCACGCCAGCTGATAATCATGCGTGGCTCTTTTGTTACTGTCGCAACGACGGTTGCCTCGAGGTTCTCTTCGTCGGCGTATTGCAACATCTTGTCCACATCTTTCGGATCTACTACCACTGCCATTCTCTCTTGGCTCTCGCTTATGGCAAGTTCGGTTCCGTCAAGACCGGCATATTTCTTTGGAACCTTGTCAAGGTTGATTTGCAGTCCGTCGGCCAACTCTCCTATAGCCACGCTGACACCGCCAGCACCGAAATCGTTACATTTCTTGATAATGGAAGAAACCTCTTCTCTGCGGAACAGACGTTGTATTTTACGTTCCGTCGGTGCGTTACCTTTTTGCACTTCAGCGCCGCATGTGGTAAGGCTCTTAGTTGTGTGGCTTTTAGATGCACCTGTGGCACCGCCTATACCGTCACGGCCAGTGCGACCACCGAGCAGTATGATAATGTCGCCTGGGTCGGAGGTTAGACGTTTTACAGCGCGTCTTGGTGCTGCTGCAATCACAGCGCCGATTTCCATTCGTTTTGCAACATAGTTGGGATGATAAATTTCATTTACCAAGCCGGTGGCAAGTCCTATCTGGTTGCCATACGAGCTATAGCCGTGAGCGGCGGTTGTGACAATCTTGCGCTGCGGCAGTTTGCCAGGAAGGGTTTCCTCTATGGGTTTGGTCGGGTCGGCGGCACCAGTCACACGCATGGCTTGATAGACGTAAGTGCGACCCGAAAGCGGGTCTCTGATACATCCGCCAAGGCAGGTGGCGGCTCCACCGAAGGGCTCAATCTCTGTCGGGTGGTTGTGTGTTTCATTCTTGAAGTTTATAAGCCACTCCTCACGGTTTCCGTCAATGGTCACAGGCACAACTATGGAGCAAGCGTTTATCTCGTCGCTCGGTTCCTGGTCGTCAAGTATTCCGGCTTTTTTAAGACGTTTCGCCGCCAGAGTGCCGATATCCATAAGACAGACAAATTTGTCGTCACGTCCAGCGTAGTGCTCTTTGTGGTCGGCGAGATATTGCTGGAATGCGCCTTCGATAAGCGGACGGTAGTAACCTTCGTCAAACTTCACATCTTTCAGTTCTGTGGCGAAGGTGGTGTGGCGGCAGTGGTCGCTCCAGTAAGTGTCAAGCACACGGATTTCCGTCATGGTTGGATTCCGATGCTCTTCTTCACTGAAGTATTTCTGGATGTGCAGGAAGTCTTTGAAAGTCATTGCAAGTCCCAATCCGTCATACAACTCTTTCAACGTGTTTCCCGCCATGTCTTTGAAACCATCGAAGGTTATGACATCGGCTGGCTCGTCAAAGTGGTCTTCGAGAGTCTCGGGTTTTGGAGCATCGGTCACGCGACTGTCTACGGGGTTGACGCAATGCCGTATAACAGCCTCGCGCTCTTTATCGCTCAATGTGCCACTTATCACGTATGTTGTGGCAGATTTGATAATTGGTTTTTCGTTGTCATTAAGTAGTTTCACGCATTGCTCAGCCGAGTCTGCACGCTGATCGAATTGGCCGGGTAGATATTCCACTGAGAAGCAGAAATCGCCATCAGACGAAGGGAAGGCCTCCTCGTAAATCGTATCAACAGGAGGTTCAGAAAACACTGTGTTCTTTGCCTTGATGTAGGTTTCATCTGAGATATTCTCGATGTCGTAGCGAATAAGCACTCGCACCGATGTTGCTTTGATGTTAAGGTAGTTGCTCAACTCCTCGTGGAGTTCCTTGGCTTTTACCGCATAGTCGGTTTTCTTCTCGACATAAATGCGTCTTACTCCTTTGGTCATAGTATCTTATGATTGTGATGTTGTATTATTTCCGTTTCAAACTACGCATTAATAATGCGTTTTTCGCTCTGCAAAGATATACAATCCTTTTGTATTAATGCCCATTCAGACCTCGAAAAACAAATGCTTTTTTTCAACAAATAAAAGAGGGGCGGATTTCGCATCCGTCCCTCTCGTTCCTTTTGAGGATGTTTACAGTATCTTAGCGTTTTACCACTTTTTTGATGGCTGTTTTACCGTCGGCGGTAATCCTGATGCTATATACGCCGTTGTTAAGTCTGCTCATATCGACATTGCCGTCGTTCTCACTAAGCACAATGCGACCAACTGCATCGATAACTTCAACTTTTTGCAGGCCATCCACCTCAACATTCAGTATTCCATCGGTCGGGTTGGGGTAGAGTTTTACGGCAGACTCGGTTACATCGTTAATACCGTTTGTGTTTCCTCCACCGGTGATTGTGAAAGGAACCTCCGTGGGGCAGTCTTGATAACCAAATTCAATGGGGGTCCAGTTTGTTCCATCTGTACTATACACGGCTTTGGCTGTGTAGGAACCAGCTACAAGGGGTGAATTGGCCACTTTTCTAATGCTTAACGTTATTACGTAACCTGATTCAAACGGATCGGATGTTAAATTTATTTGTTTCAGCATGGTGACCAAAGAAGATCCTCTATATGCTCCAACTCCGAGGTAACCAGTGAAATCTTCGGTTCCGATATTTGCAATTTGGCAGGATCCCGTAATATAAGAGCCAGCGGTCACTGGAGAAGATATTGTGAAATTGTCATAAGTGGCGAGGTCTGTGGTTGTTGTTTGTGGGTTGTCAGGGGGATTTCCGTTCGGAGAGGAAATTCCGATAACAGCTTCTTGGTAATATGTGAAAATGTAGTCTCCGCCACCAACACCACCAGAACCAGGAGCAAGACTTGTCAGTGCGAAAAATCCGTCACCAGAGCCGCTCCATCCCCAGTTGAAGTGGAACTGGTTGTTGGAGTTGTATCCGTCGCATACAAAGCTGTGTCCGCTGGAACCGTTTGAGTTGGCTCCACCGTATAACATGGGACGACCTGCGTCAAGTTCGTTTTTCAAGAGGGTTATCCAGTTGTTATCGTTATAATAACTTTTTTGTTTGTATTGAATGCCAGCAGCATATCCAAAATAAGTCCTTAATGCGCTAACGACAGCTGAGGTATAGGCTCCGCTGCCTTCGTAGGTATAGTCCATATCGATACTTACCCCACAGTGGTACATAAGTGTGGAAACAGCTGTTTTTTGAGTGTTGTTCCAAGAATATGCTGTGTAACCTCCGCCAACGGGCATGTTGGACCAGTCATAGGTGGTGCTGCCGAAATTGGCGCTGCAAGAGAAGTGGCGTGTTTCCGTAGTGTAGGAATGGCTACCGGTACCGGTGGTTGGCCATTCCCAATATTTCATTACCTGTGCCATGGCTGTGGCTACGCATCCCACAGCGGAACGTCCGCTTCCATCTGTAGGGCAAAGGTTGTTGTAGGGTGTATCCTGATCCCATTTAGTAGAAATCAAGGCCGATACATCTTTGCGTCCCGGAGCTTTGGGTGAAACGGTGCCGTTAACCAGCTCGTTCCACATGGCAGCAACTTCTTCTGTGGCCTCAGCGTGGGCATTCTGCACGGCTTCTATTTCTTCAGTATAGTGGTTCAGCCAACCTTTCAAGTTTTCTGGCATGGCGGTTTGTCCCACAATACCGTTGCTTGTAGAGTAGCCAAGCACAGGAATCACCGCATCATCGGCAGAGACTATCACAAATCCATTGTTGTCAACTGTGTTGAACACATATATACCATGTAGCCCAAGTTCAGTCGAAATTTCTTGGAAGTTCGGCGTTACAATACTTCTAAAATTAATGTCGTCAATGCTGTACTGGGTTGTGGAGTTCCAGAAGTTTACAGCCACTTGGCGGGCTTTGTCAACAGAGACAGGTTTTGCGAATGTTAGTCCGCTCACAACAATCGCCGCGATTAATAAGAGTGTTTTTTTCATATTTGTATTTGTTATTTGTGTTTCATAATAAGTTATCTGACGATAATTTTCTGTGCGGGTTCGTTACCGACTTTGACCAGATAAATGCCGCATTTTGTAATCGGTATTGTGATATTACTGCCACTGCCCTTGGTGCTGTAAACCACACGACCCATCATATCAACCACACTGACGGGAGTATTCATGGCGTTGTCCACAACAATAGTGTGGCCCTGTGCGAAAACATGGCAACGCTCTACATTCAAATCGTCTATGCCATTGCTGCCTACCATAAATGGTATCTCGGTGGGACAGTCGTTATATCCTATAACGATAGGTACCCAATTGATTCCATCGACGCTACAGACAGCTTTGGCGGTATAAGAACCTGCTGCAAGTGGTGCCACTGGAACATTGTTGATGGACAGACTTTTGGTCGAATTGGCATTTAGACTGGTTGAGCCTACTTGTGCCAATATTGTAACTAGGATGTCATAAGAATTATAGACGGCCACGCCAAGGTATCCAACAAAAGGTCTTGTGCTCGAATTCTTGAACGTGCACGATCCCGAAATCGTTCCATCGACAGGAAAACTGTTGTTTGACAATGTGAAAGATTGTGCTGTCTGAATGCCGGGAACAATTCCAATGATGGCATCTTGAGAATAGGAGAAGTCTCCCAAATCGCCTCCACCAGTGCCAAGATAGTCGGGGGTCATGGCATTCAGTGCGAAATAGCCATCGCCAGAGCCGCTCCATCCCCAGTTGAAATGGAATTTGTCGTTTGCATCATATCCATCGCATACAAAACTGTGCCCTTGTTCGCCGTTTGCGTCAGCTCCGCCATAGATGACAGGTCTGCGTGCGTCCAACTCGGTTTTAAGCATGCTTTTCCATTCGGTTTCATTCGTGCCATATTTATATTTATATGTGGTAGAACTGCCGTAGTAAAAGAATGTTTTCATTGCGTTGGGTACGTTTGCTTGCTGTGCTCCGCTTGCTGCAGAACTATACTGCATTTGTACACTAGCCCCGCAGTGTTTCATAAGCAAAGCCACCGCGTTTTTCTGTGAACCAGCCCAGCTGTAAGCTGTGTTACCACCGCCCTCAGGCATTCTTGACCATGCGTAGCTAGTGTCAAAACTTTCAGAGATTTGTATTGATGGGTTAGTCCTGCTGCTGATGTACGATTTACTGCCAGTGCCTTTAATCGGCCAGTTCCAGAATTTCATCACCTGTGCCATGGCGGTTGCAACACAGCCAGTTACAGCCCTGACGTTTCCATCGTACGGGCATAGCAGGTTGTATGGAGTTGTTTGGTCCCAATGTGTTGCTATAATCGGTTCTACCGCTTTGGCCCCGCTGGCTCTTTTGACAGATTTTGATCCTGTCAGTTTCTGCCACTCTGCTGCTGTATTGGCGTCAGCCGTCATGTTGGCGTTCACGGCGACGTGTATTTCATCCGAATAGTGTTTTAGCCAACCTTTCAAGTTGGCGGGCATTGCGTTGTTTAAGTCGATACCGTTGTCTTTTGAGTAGCCAAGAATTGGTGTTGAAACGTCGTTGGCTGCAACAATTACATAGCCGTCGTTCCCCTTTGTGACAAATACATACATGTTCTGCAGTTCCAGTTGCGATGAAACCTCGTGAAATACGGGATTGCTTGCCGAAACGTTTGCGGCCCAGAAATTCGTTGCCACCCTTCTGGCGGTCTCAATGGTCACTGGCTTTGCGAATGCCGCAAGGCTTAATGACAAAACCACAACCGCTAAAATGACTTTTTTCATTTGTTTATTTTTTTTGTTTTTTTTCTTGACAGTTGTCAGGCAATGTTGCTACTCGCTGACAAATATTTTCTTAGCAGGCATATTGCCGAGTTTTACCAAATATATACCGCTTTTCTGCATGGGTAGTCTAACACATTCTGAATCGCAGCGGCCTCTGTGGACTATACGTCCCATCATATCCACGACTGTTATATCGTATCCTTCGGCGGAGTTGACAATAATGTTTCTGCCGTATGTGCCAATCTTGACATCGCTGAGGTCGATATCCTCAATTGAATTGCCTCCAATGTTGAAATATAGCTGTGTCGGGGTTCCGTCGCTCGAACCGCTTATAGTTTGCCATGTTGCACCGTTGTCAGTGCTGCTTATTGCCTTCACACTATATGTCCCTGCATTGAATCCTTCGGGTATTGTGTAGTTGAACTGCATGCTAGATATTGCGTTCGCTGCAATACTGCGGTTTGTCTGCGTCAAAATAGTTGTAATCTCAGCGTTGGAATTATATGCTGCCACACCGATAAGTCCGGAAAATGCAACCGTGCCGACATTCTTTATTCCGCATGAGCCCACGATAGCGTCTCCTACGGCATAGGAACTACTGCTGATTGAGAAATTTTCAAATGTTTTGAGGTTAGGCACTCCCACTGGTTCTGACCCGTCTGTAACCGTGAATGTTGCTTCGACCGCACATCCGTTGTATCCGCTCTTCACAGGGTACCATGTTGCACCGTTCAGGCTGCATACCGCTTTTGCGGTATATGTGCCCGGTGTCAGCGGCGCTTCCGCTGCATGGTTAATGGTGATGGTTCGGGTGCTGTTTCCGTTGAAGGAAATTTGGTCGGACTGTGCCAGAATTGTTACCAGTTGGCCGGCGCTGTTATAGGCCGCCACCCCGATGTATCCGTTGAAGGCCGCTACACCTGAATTGCGCAGTCCGCATGTGCCTGTTATATTTGATCCTAAGCCGACATATTCTTGAACGGAAAATGAGCTATATGTCTGAAATTGTGGGGTTATCTTGATCACGGCTCCTTGGCTGTACGTGTAGTTGCCTAGTCCAGCTCCTGTCCCTGTGCTGGTCGGCGTAAGACTGTTCGTAGTGTAGTATCCGTTGCCAGATCCGCTCCACCCCCAGTTAAAATGGAAATTGTCACTGGCGTCGTAGCCGTCGCAGACGAACGAGTGTCCTCCTGTGCCGTCTTCACCCTCTCCACGGTAAAGTACAGGTCTGCCTTCATCTATTTCGCCTTTTAGCAAGGCTTTCCAGTTGTCCTCTGTGTATCCTTGTTTGTGTACGTAATTCACGGTGTAGGCATATCCGAAATAGTTTTTCAATGCGTTCGGAATATATGCCGATGACGATGAGCTGGAGCTGTGAGTGTATTTCATCTCCACGCTGACTCCGCAATGGAACATCAGTGTCGAGACCGCGTTCTTTTGACCTGTTGCCCAGCTGCTTGCCGAATTCCCTCCACCTTCCGGCATTAAGTTCCAGCTGTATGTGGTGTTTGAGAAATCGGCAGTTACGGTTTTGTCAGACACTGCGTCCGAAAGGGTGTTACACGTATAGGTGTGGCTGCCGGTTCCTTTAAGCGGCCAGCTCCAGTATTTCAACACTTGCGACATGGCCGTGGCCACGCAGCCGGTCACGCTTCTGACATTGGTATGCCCGTTGTTGTCATACGGACACTTCATGTTATATGGATGACCTTGGTCCCATTGCGTTGAAACCAATGGCGACACAGCCTTCCGTTCCGGCCCTTTTTTCTCAATGTTGTTGAGCAGTCTGAACCACTCTCCGTCCGAAGTCTTGTCGCCCAAGTATCCGGCTTCGCGTGCGGCGGCTATCTCGTTGTCGTAGTGGCGCAACCACTCTTCCAGATGCACCGGCAACGCTTCTGCATTGAATCCGTTTGTTACAGAATATCCAAGTATAGGGGTTGCAATGTCGTCGGCTGCCACAATCACAAATCCATTGTTGTTAACCGACACAAACAGATATTGTTCCGTCAGCCCTACTATGGGACTGATGTTTACCAGCTCTGGACATTCGCTCTTGGTCGTCTGGCTCCAGAAGTTGACAGCTACACGGTGTGCGTCCTCCTCACTCACATTCTTCGAGTTGGCTGCGAAACACATGGCGAGCACGCCTATAAGTAGCATTAATTTTCTCATTGTATATTCAGTTTTTGGTTTGGTCGCCTATCAATTTAGTGTTGCAAAAATACGAAATTTTGCAAAATAAATTCATTTATGAAAAAATGTGTACTTTTGTATCATTGAAAGATGCCCATAAATGGCGATTTTGTACGTTTGAAATTTATGCCTGATTTTTTTTCTCATAGCCAACGGATGACCCTCTTTTCTCTCCTTTTGTTGTTTTTGACAAACGTTAGCTATGCTCAGGTAGGTATAAAAATCAGCGAGATTCTTTTCAATCCGCCTTCCGATGGCGCTGACTATCTGGAGCTTTACAATGACAGCGACTCGTCGGTTTCTTTGCGCGACATTCGCCTCGCCCAATGGAAAACCGATGCAATCTATAAGCTCTTCGTCATCGACACCTCCTACACCATCGCCCCCCACGACTATCTGGTCGTCACCACCGATGCCCAATATGTGAAGGACAGCTTTGCCGTTCGTCATCCCGAAAAGATTGTCCAGGTTAAGAGTATGCCGTCCTACAACAATGCCTCGGGCACGGTCCTCGTCTGTTTTGCCGACTCCTCTGTCATCGACCGTTTCGACTATACTGAATCCATGCACAGCCGTCTGCTGAAAGATGTCGAGGGCGTTGCTCTCGAACGCCGCTCGTTCACCAGCCCCACCCAGGATGCCGCCAACTGGTTTTCTGCGGCCTCCACCGCAGGCTACGGCACCCCCACCTACGCCAACTCCCAGAGCCGTGAGTTCCTGTTCGTTGACGACGATTTCGCGGTCGAACCCGACATATTCTCTCCCGATAACGACGGCTACAACGACCTCCTTAACCTAACCTACAACCTCTCTGCCGAGGACCTTTCGGCCAATATCTACGTCACCGACAAGAACGGTCGTACCGTGCGACGTCTTTTGCGTGGTGGCACGCTCGGAACCCATGGCATCGTTGTCTGGGACGGTCTCGACGAATCCTTTCAGCGTTGTCGGCAAGGCCGTTACGTTCTCGTTATCGAGGCCTACAACACTGACGGTAAGAGGCAGACCTCAAGAAAAGTTTTCTCACTTGTTGCAAACTAATAGATTGGCTAATAAGCACAACAATTAAAATAAAATACCATGCAAAAAGCTCTTCAAAACCTCAAACCCGAAAAGGTATGGCGTTATTTCGGTGAAATAATGGCCATTCCGCGTTCCTCGAAACACGAGGAGAAAATCTCCGCCTATCTTCAGAAGTTCGGCAAGGATCACAAGTATGAGACCCTCCACGACTCCCTCGGCAACGTGCTCATCCGCAAACCCGCCTACAAAGGCTACGAGAAGTCGCAGGGCGTCTGCCTGCAGGCTCACATGGACATGGTCTGCGAGAAGAACGGCGACAAGAAGTTCGACTTCCTCAAGGATGCCATCCAGCCCGTCCTTGACGGCGAATGGCTCACTGCAGACGGCACAACCCTGGGCGCCGACGACGGCATCGGCGTGGCTGCTGCCCTCGCCATCCTCGACGACAAGTCTATCGAGCACGGTCCTCTGGAGGTTCTTTTCACCGTCGACGAGGAAACTGGCCTTACAGGCGCTAACGGCTTGAGCACCTCGTGGCTCAAGAGCGACATCCTTCTCAACTTCGACGATGAGGACGAAGGTGAGTTCTGCATCGGTTGCGCAGGTGGTATTGATACCACAGTCGAACTCCCGTTCCGTCACGCTCGCATCGAGAAGGACACCACCGCCTTCCGCATCAGTGTCAGCGGCCTCGTGGGTGGCCATTCGGGCGACGACATCAACAAAGGTCGCGGCTGCGCCAACAAGATTCTCAACCGCATCCTTTGGAATGGCTCCCGTAAGTGTGGCCTGCGTCTCGCCTTCATCGATGGAGGCAACCTGCGCAACGCCATCGCTCGCGAAGCCTACGCCATCGTCACCGTCCCCAACCGCAAGCGCAACGCCCTCAAGAAACTGGTGGCCGAATATGCCGCGCATATCACGTTCGAGTTCCGTTCCACCGAGCCTGATATGAAGATTTGCATCGACGAGTGCGAGAAACCCAAGTTCCTCATCGATGCCGACACTCAGGACAAGCTCCTCAACGCTCTCTACGCCTGTGCCCACGGTGTGCTCGCCATGAGCCGCGAGGTGCCCAACTTCGTCGAGACTTCCACCAACCTCGCTTCCGTCAAGATGGACGACCGCAAGATTAAGATTGCAACCAGCCAGCGCAGTTCTGTGGAAAGCGCCAAATACGCTGCCGCTCAGAAAATCGAGGCCACCTTCCGCATGATAGGCGCCAAGGTCAGCCACGGCGACGGCTATCCGGGCTGGACCCCCAACCCCGACAGTCGGGTGCTTAAGGTCGGCGTCGCCACCTACAAGAAGATGTTCAAGCACGACCCCGTCGTACGCGCCATCCACGCGGGCCTCGAATGTGGCCTCATCGGCGAGAAATATCCCAAGATGGACATGATAAGCTACGGCCCGACCCTTCGCGGCGTCCACTCACCCGACGAGCGCATCGAAATCAAAACCGTTCAGATGTTCTGGGATTTAACCCTGGCCATCCTCAAGGCATTGAAATAATCCTTTAAAATCAAATAAGCCTACGGGGTCTGGAGCGTTGCGCCAGGCCCCGTGGCTTTTTGTCTGCCTCCTCCCTCATCTCCCTCCTCCGTGACCATCCTAGGCCAAAAGTGCTCTTTGCCTCCTTTCTACCTGCTCTCTACCTGCTCCAAAAGTGCATAACAAGTCCTACAAAAGTAAGACTATGCTAAGAGAAAACTAGGAAAATACTAAGAGAAAAGTAGGAGACAACTAGGAGAAATGTAGGACAAAGGTAGGAGACAACTGGGAGCCGCTTTCTCTCCCTGTGGGACGAAACCAGAACAAATCCGGGACGAACCGTATAAAAGTTTTCCCTCCGCGCGTGCGGCATCCAACACATTGCACATATTATTATAAAATGTGTACAATGATTTTCCAAGTGTATTTAACTCCCTATTTTATCCGCAAGGTTTTGAGCTCCATTCGGCCTTCTGCCTCCTCCAGCCCCAGCTCGTCAAGCGCTGCGAAAAGGTTGCGTCCTATGCGCTTCTCCAGCTCGTCAACCATGCAGGCATACTCGCTCATCTTGTGGTGTGTTCCGTTGTTTTGGAATATGAACCCCGCCGCAACATAGCCTTTGCCTGTCGCAACAACCACCGCCTTGAAAAACTCGTCCGGCACCTGCACCTTCTTCCCGCCTATGGTCCCCAGCGAGCCGTTGCCGACTATCGGCCCGCATACGACATACACCCGGCCGTACTCTCTTGCCCATCCGCGCACTCGCTTTTCCAGCGTGTTCCAGTCGCCGGCGTTCAGTTCGTGGTCTTGCGGACAGATGTTGGTGAAGTAATGGCTCTCCCAGTACGACTTCTCGCTCCAGCGCATGTCGGCCTTCGGCGCCATGTGACCCTTGTCCCACCCCGAGCGTGAGTAGTCTTCGCGAGAGGCTTGCTTTCCTTTCACATCAAAGTCCATGCTGAATGTCGAACTCTGCGAGGTATAAATAGGCTCCAGCTCTTCAGCGGTCAGCTCGTATGCCACCCAGTTTGGGATAAGCGTCTCGTGGTTGTACGACGTCGTAAAACCGCTATACTCTATTACGTCTTCGTCGCTCGAGTAGGAGGGAAGTTCTATCTTTTGATTGGCTTCCGTGTTGACCACTTGGGTTGTCGCCATTCCGTCGCCTCTCTCGAAACGGCATCCGGCAAAAAACAAGCATATCGACAGTGTGACTAATATCTTTTTCATGACATCTCGTTTACAAAAAAGAGGATGCTTCTTTCTGAAACATCCTCTTTCCTTCCTTTCTTTGGTAGCGGGGGCTGGATTCGAACCAACGACCTCCGGGTTATGAGCCCGACGAGCTACCTCTGCTCTACCCCGCACTGTCTTATTTCGGTTTGCAAAAGTACTACTTTTATTTTATATGACCAAATTTTTTGAATCCAGAATGTCTAACCGCTTGTTTGATAGTAAAAAGAAAGGGTGATGGATAACATCCGTCACCCTTGTCATAAAGCGTTTATGCTTTTTCTTTTAGTTCTTTTTTGCAGGAGCGATACATTTATAGCAGAGACCTGCAAGGGCGGCACCCACCAGCGGAGCAACGATGAAAAGCCACACCTGCGGCAGTGCACCGTCCCATGATGCGAAGAGTGCCTGGCTGAGGCTGCGTGCGGGGTTGACGCTGGTATTGGTCATCGGGATGCTGATGAGGTGGATGAGCGTGAGCGTGAGACCGATGGCGAGACCGGCAGCTTTGGTGTTGCTGCGCTCGTCGGTGGCACCGAGGATGACCATCAGGAATACGAAGGTGAGCAGCGCCTCAACAAGGAATGCACCGCCTAATGATACAACACGATAGTTTTCACCTGCTACAGCTTTAAAATCCTCTCCATAGCCATTGGCTGCGAAAACACCGGTGTCGCCAAGTCCTGCCGATTTCCATAGAACCAAAAGAATTGCGCCGGCAATGATGGCTCCGACAAACTGCGATACCCAGTAAAGGAGCATCTCTTTTGCACTCATGCGACCATTGACAAATACACCGAGCGATACGGCGGGGTTCAAGTGAGCGCCGCTAACATGGCCAATACCATAGGCCATGGCGATGACGGTGAGACCAAAGGCCAAAGCAACACCGAGGAAACCTACAGAATGTCCAGCAAACAGGGCCGTTCCGCAACCGCCCAACACTAGCCAGAATGTACCAAGACATTCGGCCATCATTTTGTTTTGAATTTTCATAGTAGTTATGATTTTAGTTAATAATAAAGTTCCTTTCTATAGCTCTTTGAAAGCATTTCACTTAAAACTTAAAACTATCCCCACTCTATTCCAGTGCTTTCTCCAGAAATTTAACAAATCCCTCGGCTTTGGTTGCGGCCGAGGCTTTCGGGTCGTATACGAACACTCCGTCCGACAGCACTTTTCCGTCGGCATCGATCACCACATAGCAGGGCTGTGCGTTTTGGTTGAAAGTCTTTATCTGGTAGTTAAGGTTTCTTCTGCCGAGAGTTTTTATCACGCGACCGCGCTCGTCGGTCACCCACTCGTCCTCTGGAAGGTCTATGTCGTTCATGTCGGCATAAAGTGCACACATCACAAATCTCTCGTTGAGCAGCTTTTTTGCCTCGGGTTTGCTCCATGCCGACTGTTCCATCTCGCGGCAGTTGGCACAGTTGCGTCCGGTGAAGTCGATGAATATTGGCTTTCCGACGGTCTTGGCGTATGCTTTCGCCTCGTCAAGGTCGTAGAAGCCCTCGAAACCCGTGGGCATGTGAAGCTTATCGGCATATTTGCGGTCGGCCGGCAGCGTCGAACCATACACCACCGACTGCTGTCCTCCCACCGACGACTGCTGGTTCTCCACCACTATGCGTTCGATGTTGAAGTCCTGCGTGTCCATCGGAGGCAGGAAACCTGAGATGGCGTTGAGCGGAGCTCCCCACAGGCCGGGAATCATATATACCACGAAAGTGAAAGTTATTATCGTGAGGAATAGTCTCACCACTCCGATATGTTCCACATCGCTGTCGCCCTTGAACTTGATTTTGCCAAGCAGATACACTCCCATCAGCGAGAATATCACTATCCAGAGGGCAAGATAAACGTCTCTGTTGAGCAGTCCCCAACCCCAATAGAGGTCGGCCATCTGGAGGAACTTCAAGCCGAAAGCCAGCTCCAGGAAGGCAAACACAATCTTCACCGAGTTGAGCCAGCTGCCCGACTTCATATTCTTCAGCATCGAGGGGAACATCGCCAAAAGCGTGAATGGGAGAGCAAAACCAAGGCCGAAACCGAGCATCGTCACCAGCGACACCCACCGGTTCGTGGATGACGTTGTAAACTCTATCAGAGCGGCTCCGATTATAGGACCTGTGCAGCTGAACGAGATAAGCACAGTGGTGAGCGCGATGAAGAACGGTGCTGCCCATCCTCCCTTGTCTGCCTGCTCGTCCGACTTGTTCACCCATTTCTCCGGCATCTTGATTTCAAACAAGCCGAAGAACGACAATGCGAACGTGATGAAAATTGCAAAGAATATAAGGTTCGGTATTCCGTGTGTGCCTATGAGGTTCAGCACCTCAGGACCGAAGAATAACGACAATATCGCTCCGAGAACTGTGAAGATGAACACAATCGACAAGCCGAACACCCACACCTGTCGGCGGTTCTTGCGCTTGCTTCCGCTGCTGTGCATGAAGAAATTCACCGTCATCGGTATCATCGGGAATACACAAGGCGTCACCATCGTGACTATTCCGGCCAGCAGTGCTCCGAAGAAAAGCCCCCATAGCGAACCCGACTTCTTGCTCTCAGCCTCCGGCTCTTCTGTCACGCTCTGTACATCAGATATCTCGGCTTTTACCGTCGGCTCTTCCTCCGCTGCTGCCGCACTGTCCTCGGGCACCGTCTCCACAACGGCCTCTGCGGTGTCTGCCTTTGTTGCCTCCTTTACATTAAACGCAAACGGCACATCGTCTGGTGCTATGCACGAGCCGTCGTTGCAGAGTTGGTAGTAGAGCGATCCCGTAACCTTGAAAGGCTTGTCGGTCATACGTTTGATTTTCTGGCGGAAAGTCACAGTGCCGGAGAACGAGCGCACCATCACCTTGAACACATCGTCCATCTCTTCGTGGTACTTTGGCTCCAACACTCCGCCTATGCGCTTGTAGTCCTTGCTTTCGTCAAATGTCACCTCCATGGGTATTGGCCCGTTGGGGTCCGACTTCTGCGAGTACAGATGCCAACCGGCATCGATTTTGGCAGTAAAGCGCAGCTCCACCTCGTCCTCCGAGAGCTCTTTTACTGCGTATGACCATTTGGTAGGGTTGAGAACCTGTGCCGATGCCATGAAAACCAGCGCCATGGCGGCAATTAGTGTTAAGAATCGTTTGGTTATATTCATATTCGCTAGTATTGCTTTTTGTTGGGTGTTGCACACTGTCTTAGCCGCGCAACAAAACGCAAAGGTACGAAAAAAAATATAAAACATACTTTTTTAGAAACAGTTTCTTATCTTTGCATGTCGTAAAGTTATTGCAAATACACAGTTTCTCAGAAATTCAGCAATGGAAAACCGACAACCTGAAAACAACAGGAAAGAACGCAAACTCACTCTATTGCAGTATGTCATCTATCTCGGTGTGACCCCTTGCGCGTTGGCGGCGCTGGCGTTGTTGGTGTTCATCATTGTGAAGCGTCCTGGCTCCGCCGAGCCGTTGCCGCCGACTGTCGCCGACACCGTTGTGTCTTCCGTCTCTCGCTAGGCTGCGTCTTTTCTGCAATAATTTGCCTTCCATAACGTTATTAATTGAAAAATTCATTAGTATGCAATTAAACGACCACCTTAAGAACCTTGTTTTCGACAAGGGACACCTCAAACAGGATGTCTATAACGCTACGTTTCAGGCCTACCAGTCGTTCCGCACCACGGCGCAGGAGCTGACACGTCAGTTTCAGGAAGCCAACGCCCAAAACGAACATAAGATAAACTTTCAGTTCAAAGACCGCGGCGACTTCGAGTTTGAGATTCGTTTCGCGGGCGATATACTGATTTTCATGATGCACACCAACGTGTTCGAGTTCTCTCGCGACCACGTGGTGATGAAAACGCCTTATATTCGCGAAGATGCCAAACGCTCGTACTGCGGTGTGATACACATCTACAACTTCCTGGCCGACTCGTTCACCTATCAGCGCGAGAACGACCTTGGTTACATGATTGGCCGCGTGTTCGTAAACGCCGAGAATCACTATTTCATTGAGGGCAAACGCGAGCTTGGTATGCTCTACAACAACTTCAACACGGCGGTCATCTCGCCCGAGTCGGTGCAGAGCATTGTCGAGTCGGCAATCGAATACACCACCAATTTCGACCTCTTGACTCCTCCATACGACGAGGTGAAACTGGTCTCGGTGGCCGAGATGCGTACCAATTTCGACAAACGTGCCCTTGTGACTGGCAAGCGTCTGGGATTCCGTTTCCAGTCCGACACTGACTAAAACGAATCGAAATTCTGATAATGCGTTTCTCTTTCTCAAATTCCCGTTTCTGTCTTTCAATTTGCCTGTGCCTGCTTTTTGCGGCTTGCTCTCGCGACGCCTCTAAACTTGACCTCCGCCAGAAGGCCTGCATCGATGGCATGAACAGGGAGGCTTTCCTCAACCGCTACGACGCACCCGATTTGACTATTGATAAGAGCAAGGAGGCGCTGAGGTATATCGGCGACTCGATGCCCGACTACCACGATGGTCGTCTGCGCGCATGGAACAATCTGGCAAAGGCCTACTATATCGTGTCTATGCCCGACTCGGCGGCCCTGTATGCCGACAGCGTGCTGAACTACAACACTAAGTGCGACAATGCTGAGATTGAACAGCTGATTGCCAAATTGACCCACGCAAGGGTCAAGCAACGCAACTGCGACATCGCTGGCTCTTACCGTATGCTTTACGATGTTGCGCAATCTGACATCGTGGGCAGGCAACGCGATGGATTTCTGTACAACTACGCCAAGAGCGAGTACTACGTGACTCTGCTCAGCCTGAACTACTACTACCGCAAAGGCATGCAGCGCGACGTGCAGGCCCTGCTTGACGAGGCCGAATCTATTGCACCGAGCCTGAAGTGCGACTATGCGCAGGATATGGTTGCCAACTTTGCTCTCGCCTACGGCCACATTTCTCTCTGCGCTCAACATGACAGGCAGGAGGAGAATCTTCGGAAAGCGTTAGGATATATTCGTGCAAATCTCGAGCTCTTGGGCGACAGCAGCCGTTTCAGCTTGCTGCATTTCGCCAACACGGTCCAGCTTACAGCCGCTCTTGCCGCTAACCCGCAGATTGAGGCGGGCTCGTGGCAAAACTGCCAGGCCGAGCTCGACACAATATGTGCTGAATTGGGAAATTATGGCATCTCCACAGTGGCCGACAGCTCGCTGGCGATGTCGCTCTACATTGAGTCGTCTTATATGTTTGAGGATTATGGCGACCCATACCATACCTTGGGCGCTTTGGTGGCTACGGGCAACCTCTGCCTTCAACGTGGCGACACTTCGGCGGCAAGGTCGTGGTATATGGAGGCATACCGCAGGCTTGTTGAGGACGGGATAACGGCTCCGAAATACGAAAATGTGCTATACGAAGGACTGCTGAAATCTCACGCCGCAGTCAGTACCGAGGAAGCAAGCCAATGGGCTGCACGATATATTGAACTGCACGACTTCATAAAGCAGAACGAAGAGAAAGACTTCATACTCCAGACGGAGCTTAACAACGCCAAACATACAATTGCCGACTACCGCATTCTTCTCATCATCATAGCCGTGCTTGCACTCTTGCTTGTGGCTTTGGCGGTGATGCTTGCCATTCGCACACGGGTTTTGCGGCAGGAAAAACTTCATCTGCAGCAAATCCGTCGCAAAGACGTCGAGCGTATAGCCAATGTTGAAACCTGCCTCTCGGTCATGCGGCACGACATCAACCCGTTCATCTCCTACCTTCAGAACAAGAACCTGCCCGACGAGCTCCATCAGGAGGTCCTCTCTCAGCTTATTCGCACATTCGAGAATATCAAAAACTGGACAAACCTCTCCATCCCCAGCGGATTGGTATTCAACGCTGCGGAGTGCGATGCCGGCGAGATAATTGCCGAAGCCGTGTCCATGAACCCCAATCACAACGGCAATGTGCATATCTCTGTTGCCGAGTCTCAACCGCTCAAGATTTACGGTGACAAGCTGTTGCTTATTATTATGCTGCGTAATCTGCTGGCTAACGCCTTGCAGCACACCGAGAGCGGTAGCGTGGAGTTGAAGGCCGTCCCGTTTGCCGAAGACGGGCGTTTTGTTGAGCTGACCGTGAGCGACACGGGCTGCGGCATGAATGTCGAGAATCTAGACAACCTCTTTCGCGCCGACAAAAAGATAG
This sequence comes from Bacteroidales bacterium, assembly GCA_017618625.1. The sequence continues at coordinate 34,672 of JAFZTV010000055.1, forward strand.
AGCAGGGGTCGCAACATTCGGGCTTCGGATTGATTCTATGCCGCTATATCGTCAAAAAACACGACGACAACACACTTCGTGGCTGCCGTATCTGGGCCGAGAGCGTCGAGGCTCCGTCTGAGGGTCACGGAACAAAAGTACACGTGCTAGTGCAACGCTTTGACGTTTAGGTAATAATCAGTAGGCATTTTCTCTATTGTCAATTCACTTTTTCATTTATCACAATTATGGAGCAGATAAAAATCTTGATGGTCGACGACGAGCCCATCATCCGCAAAGCGGTGAAATACGAACTCAACGAGCGGCACGCCACGATAGAGAGCGTCATTGACGACAATGGCACCACCGAGACCAAAGAGATTGTCCTCACCGAGTGCTACGCCTCGGGGCCGCAGCTCATGGCTGCGCTTTCGGCTCTTGGTGATGAGTTGCCCGACTACATACTTGTCGATATGGAGTTCCAAGGCGAGCCCACAGGCGGCCTTATGGTCATAGAGAAAGTCCATAAGCTTTATCCCTCAATCAAGTTGATAGTCTTTTCCGGTCGTTTCGATAACCCCCTCGCTACCCTCGCAGGACGCGAAAATCGCATAGTCGAGATAGGCAAGGTGGTGTTCGAAGCCCTCGACCGTGGAGCCTCCGCTTTCGTGAGCAAGAACGCCGCAGGTGGTTTCTCCATCGAGAATATCATCCGTGCTGTCGAGTGTCTTGAGCGAGGTGAGGAGTACTACTTCAACTACCCCGTGATGCTAACCCTCAAGGAGGCCGCCGAGATGTACTTCAAGAGCTCCGTTTCCGCCGACGAGCAGGTCGCCGTGACCTCCACCGAACGGCAGATACTCCTATACGAGGCCGCCGGATGTACCGCACAGGAGATTGCCTTCAACATCGAGGGCAAGGAAACCGAGAAATCCATCCAGGAAAAGCAGAAAGAACTCTCGCGCAAGCTCGACATCCTCAACAAGTCCGGTTCCCGCATAGCCAAAGCCATCCAGCTCCGCCTGATAGACCTCAACGAAGTGAAATTCCTGAAGAGATAGGCTTTCTATTACACCAGATCTATTGAGTAGTGCAGCCCTCTGTTTTCGCGGCGGGCTCTTGCCATCTTGGTTATCAGGTAGGCGCAGGCGATGAGGTTGCGCAGCTCGCTGAGCTCCTCGGTAAGGACAGAGCGGTTGTAGAGGTCTTCTGTCTCGCGGAATATGAGGTTCAGTCGGTCGAAAGCACGTTGCAGACGGAGGTCGCTGCGGACGATGCCGACGTAGTTGGACATTATCTCCTGAAGTTCTTTCTTGGTTTGGGTGATGAGCACCATCTCTTCGTTGAGCACCATGCCTTCGGCGTTCCAGTCGGGAACGTTGTGGCATATTTGTATTGAAGGTACTGCGCCAATGGCGTGCATGGCGGCGTTGTGCGCATAGACGACGGCTTCGAGCAGCGAGTTGCTGGCCAATCGGTTGCCTCCGTGAAGGCCCGTGCATGAACATTCGCCTGCGGCGTATAGGTGGTTGATGGACGAGAGTCCGTTCTTATCAACTGTGATACCGCCGCATTGGTAGTGAGCCGCTGGGCGCACAGGTATCATGTCCTTTGTGATGTTGATGCCTTGCTCGAGGCACTTGGCGTATATGGTTGGGAAGCCGTTTATGAGCTCGTTTCTGTCTATATGGCGTGCATCAAGGTATAGGTGGTCAACGCCGGCGATCTTCATTTCGTTGTCGATGGCGCGTGCCACAATGTCGCGTGGCGCGAGAGAGAGGCGGCTGTCGTACTTCTGCATGAATTCGTTGCCGTTGTAGTCTTTCAGTATCGCGCCTGCGCCGCGCAAGGCTTCGGTGATGAGGAACGCTGGCTTTTCAGCGGGGTTGTAGAGCGAGGTTGGGTGGAACTGCACGAACTCCATGTCGGACAGTACACCGCGGGCGCGGTGCACCATCGCCACTCCGTCACCGGTCGAGATGATGGGGGTTGTCGTAGTGGTATATACGTTACCCATGCCGCCTGTGGCGAGCAGGGTTACTTTTGCAAGGTAGGTGTCTATCTCGTGTGTCTCGCTGTTGAGCGCGTAGGCACCGTAACACTCTATGCCGGGTGTGTGTTTGGTAACGCGAACACCAAGGTGGTGCTGCGTGATGAGGTCAACAGCGAACTGGTTTTCCTTAAGCTCGATATTTGGATGCTCGCGGACGGCTTGCAGGAGGCCTCGTTCAATCTCTGCGCCGGTGTTGTCCTTGTGGTGCAGAATGCGGTATTCTGAATGTCCTCCTTCGCGGTGCAGGTCGAAACGTCCGCCGCGGTCGCGGTCGAAGTTGACGCCATACTGCACGAGTTCTTTGATGCGCTCAGGTGCCTCGCGGATGGTCATCTCCACCACCTCGCGGTTGCAGATGCCGTCGCCTGCGACAAGGGTGTCGGCAATATGTTTGTCGAAACTATCGGTGTCGTACATCACGGCGGCGATACCGCCCTGGGCATATTTTGTGGAGCCTTCGGCGGCATTGGTCTTGGTGAGGATGCAGACTTTGCCGTGCTCGGCCACTTTGAGTGCGTAACTAAGGCCGGCTATGCCTGAACCGATAACAAGAAAATCAACTTCGTAGCGCATGTCTGTTTAGTGAATTATGATTTTAGTGAATGGACAAATGTTGTTATGAATTAGAATTTAAACTATCGCCCTGTGCGGGCGCGCACATTGAAACTAAAAGCTGATATGTATGTGCGACTGGGAGCCCCACAACGTTGTAGTAGTCGCCTTCGATCCGGTCGATGCCTATCATGCCTATCCACTCCTGGATGCCGTATGCACCAGCCTTGTCGAAGGGTTTGTATGTATCGATGTAATAGTTTATTTCGCTGTCGGTCAGCTTGCGGAAATGCACGTCGGTGCGCTCGGTAAACGACATTTGCTTCGTGCTGCTGCGTAGGCTTACACCTGTATAGACGGTGTGTGTCTTGTCCGAGAGGTTGTGCAGCATCACCACCGCTTCGTCGCGGGTGTGTGGTTTTCCTATCACATTTCCGTCCACCACAACTACGGTGTCGGCGGTGAGGAGCACTTCGCCTTCGGAGAGCGGCTTTTTGTAGCCGTTGGCCTTAATGCAAGCTAGTGTCTCGGCCACACGATTGGCAGGCACCTCCTTTTCAAGCACCTCTTCAACGTCTATATCGACAATCTCGACTTCTAAATTAAAAGTCTCCACCAACTTGCGCCGACGTGGAGACTTGGATGCGAGTAAAATTCTCATTGAGATTGTTTGATTGCTTGAATATCGAATGCTCGAATGTGTCAGTCACTCAAACATTCACACAATAAACTTCAACCTTTGCGTTTGCGAACCTCGGTCTTTGAGGGGACTTTGTCCTCTTTGGAAACCATCTTGCCTCCTTCGAACTTGCCGATGAAAACCTCAACACCGCGGTCATACCATTTCCATGTGCCATCCTTCACACCGTCGGCGAATGAACCGCTCTCTTCCAGTGTGCCGGCTTGGTTGTAGCGTTCGTATTTGCCGTCGCGCACATCCATCTTGTAGTTTTCGACGCTTTCAATCTTCCCGTTGGTGTAGTATCTTGTCGAAGTGCCGTTGAGTTTGTCATCGGTATAGTTTATCTTGTATCGTGGTTGGCCGTCCTCGTAGTAGCCTGTCCATTCCCCATCTTTCTTGCCACCGCGGAAAAGTCCTTTGTAATCCACTTTGCCGCTTTCATACCAAGCTGTCCATGCACCGTCTTCGAGGTCGTTGAAATATTTGCCTTCGTGCAGTTTTTTGCCATTTTCGTACCATGTTGTCCAAAGTCCGCGACGTTTTCCATCGACATACTCTCCGCTGCGCCATTTCTGCCCCGTCTCGTAGTAGTATGTCCAGGTGCCGTTTTCTTTGCCGCCGCTGTAGTTGCCCACGATGCCTTTCTTGCCGTTGGTGCGCCAGTAGAAAATCCACTCGCCCTCCTGGTCGCCATCGACCAGACGTCCTTCCATGTCTTTTTTGCCTGTGGCTGTCCACCAGGTGGCTTGCCCGTTGAGTTCGTTGTCCTTGTAGGTGCCTTCGAATTTAACCTTGCCGTTGGCGAACCACTCTTTCGTGGCGCCTTCGCGGCTGCCGTTGACGAAGTTTATCTCCTCTTGGGTCTTTCCGTTCTGGAAATAAGCACGGTACATGCCGTGTTTTTTGCCATTCACCACGGGTACTTCGCTTTTCAGCTTGCCGTTCTCGTACCATTGGCGCGTTGCGCCGTTGTCATAACACTCTTCGGCACATTTTGCACCGTTGTCGTAGAATATGCGCCAAAGTCCGCTTTTATCCCCATCCTCGTTATAGGTTCCGCGCTGATAGACCTGTCCGTTCGGGTGCCACCACGTCCAGTCGCCGGTGCGGGTGCTGTCTGAATACATAAGTCCTTCCACAGCGGGCTGCTGCTTGGCGGCATCGTAGTATTTCGTGTATTTGAATGTCTGTGCCTGAAGGACGATGGCTGAGATAAGCGCCAGAACGAAAACTATATTTTTTCTCATATTGAACAGGTTAGAAGGGTTGAACAAGTTTGATATAATTATGTTGGTTATTCGCTGTAAATTAAAGCTATGCGAGGCCGGTCGGTTTGCGATGTCCCGTTGAGCACCGCATTGCGTGGCGACGAGCGGCGAGCATCGATGGCGAGGGTGGTGCCCGGGTCGCTGTCTTCGGCTAATATCTGTTGCAGATGGCGGACAATAAGCATTCTATAGTAGTTCTTCTCTGCGTTGAAATATCCGTCAAATCCCGAGTATCGCGAAGCGTCGGTTGCGTCGGCTACCAGTGTTGCGTCGCGACCGGTACCTTTGTATGCCAGTATTCGTTTGGGCAACGTGTTGGTGTCTCCGCTGGTTACGGGCAAAATCAGCTCTGCATAGTTCAATACGGCGTATGGGTGTTCGCTGCGGAACTTTCTGAGCCATGCTGCATTAAGTTTGTAAATCACTCTGGTTCCGCCCATGGGCTTAAGGTATGTGTTCGATGTGCCTCCGATAGTGTCGTTGTGTCCGCTTTCGGTTGCGAAACGGGCCAATGCGGTGCCGTCAAACGTGTGTTTGAAGTGGGTGAAATGTCTTGTGGTAAGACCCGACTGATGGCCGAATATGAAGCTGTATTCCGTTGTCACCGTTGAATCGTTGTCGATTTGACGGCTGTAGTATGCGGTCAGTTTCGTTGTAATCATGTTTAACGTCACCATTACCGATTCGTCGCTCTCCGAGTCGTTCATTTCAACCCGCACACCTTTGATGTTGTCAAGAAAATCGCTAGAGCTGACCTGTTGACTCAGATATTGGTGGATGGTGTTGTTCAGCATCAGCCGTATTTCTAGGTCGTCGTTCTCAACATTTACTGTGCCGTCATAGAAACAGGTTGAATAGTCGGTTTCCACCGTGTCATTGGCATAATACGGGTCGTCGCCGATGGCTTCGGCCAGTTTGTGTATGCGTATGTGCAGCTGGTGGGAAGTTGCGGTCGATGTGGTGTGGATGTTGCTGATGGCGAGCGTAAGAGCCACTGAGTCAACGTTGGTCCCCTCCAACACATTCAATCCGTTGTTGTCCACCACGGTTATCTGCGAGTATAGATATGCGCGGGTCGAGCCCATCGTGGCGTCGTCAAAACGTCCGATGAGGCATTCCAGGTAGTCGGAAGTGAGCAATGAATCGTCATACACCGTGTATCCCTCCAGATACACCGTGTCCCTTGTTCCGCTGTATAGTGTGGCGGGGTCAACCAGTGACGACCCCAGATCCGACTCCTTCTCCTCGCATGCGGCAAAAACTGTCAAAATGAACAATGCCGCTATCGCTTTGGCTGTATAGTGAAATATAGGATGTCTCATTCTCGGTGCCTTTTTAGTTGTCCATGTTCGAACCGGCAACTGTATCGTACATTTCGTTTATTTTCTCGTAGAAAATGGCTTCGTTCGAATCGAAATCCAGTATCGGTTTCTTCAGCTCCTGTGCGTGAGCTACGAGTTCGGGCGACACATTGGGCGATGAGATTATAACGCCGTTGGAGTAGGAGATGGCGGCTTTCATGAGGGTCATATAATCCAGATTCTCATACATGCGCAGGTCCTTCGCTGTGGCGCCGTCGTTTTTCAGTTTCTTCTCGATTTGGTCGTTGAATTTGTCGTCAAACTGGTCGTCGGTAAGCGTAACTATGCACTTTGTTCCGTTGAAGAAAGCGTTGTCCTTGTTGATTCTCCGCATATAGAACGGAATCAATCCGCTGAACCATCCCGAGAAGTGTATTACGTGAGGACGCCAAGCCAGCTTCCTTACGGCCTCCAGGGTGCCGCGACAGAAGAACATCAAGCGCTCGTCAGCATCCGGACAGAGCTTTCCTTTCTCGTCAAACAGAGGTCCGTTTTTGGTGAAATACTCGTCGTTGTCGATAAAATATGTCTGCATACGGGCCGACGATATGGAACCCACTTTGATGATAAGTTGATGGTCACAACTGTTCACTATCAGGTTCATACCCGACAGCCGTATTACCTCATGCAGCTGATTTTTACGTTCGCTGATGCTGTTGAACCTCGGCATAAACACACGGATTTCGCGTCCGTGTTCCTGCGCATACTGTGGTACATACCTTCCAAAACGTGCGTTTGCTGTTTCCTCGGTGAAAGGTACAATCTCTTGATTTACATACAATATTCTTCCTTTACTCATACGTAGGGGATATATGTTTCAATATGCAGTTAATATCACAAGTGCGATTGCAAAGATACGAAAAAAAAATATATTTTTATATCTTTGAATAGACGTATGGATAATGACGCCGAATAGTGGCATAAATTGGGAAAGAGCTGGATTGTTGCAAACCCAGCTCTTTCCTTTTTTCGATACTTCGAAACGGGGTTATCTTTTCTTTCTCGTTTTCTTGCCCTTTTTCTCGCCTTTTTCGGCTCTCACGGTTTTCTTGTTTTCCGCCTTGTTCGCCTTGCCGTATTTTTTCTTCGAGTTCGGCCGTGTCGGCTTTTCTTCTTCCTCGTCGTCCACAAGCTCGAAGTCAATCTGTTTCTTCAGCATATCGACACCTTTGACGCGAATGGTTACCGGAGAACCCAGTTTGTAGCATTTGCCGGTTTTGCGGCCGATCACCTGGTAGTTGTCCTCGTCAAGCATGTAGTAGTCGCCTTTGAGCGACCCGATGGGAATCATGCCTTCGCATTTGTTCCCTTCGATTTCGGCATATATGCCCCATTTGCTCACGCCCGAGATAAGTGCCGGGAACACCTGTCCGAGCTTGTCGCTCAGGTATTCTGCCTGCTTGTATTTGATGCTGGTGCGTTCGGCGTCGGCGGCTTTCTTCTCCATCTGTGAGCAGTGCTTGCAGTATTCTTCATACTCTTCGGCGCTCACCGAGGTGCCGCCTGCGAGATAACGCTCTAGCAGTCGGTGAACCATCAGGTCGGGATAGCGGCGTATGGGCGACGTGAAGTGGGTGTAGAAGGGGAACGCCAAGCCGTAGTGGCCTATGTTCTCGGTCGAGTAGTAGGCTTTCGACATCGTGCGGATGGCGATGGTGTCTATCATATACTCCTCGCCGCGACCCGCTATGTCGCTGAACAGGCGGTTGTATGAGTCGGCCAGCGCCTTGCGGTTGCCCACCTTCATCTTGAAGCCGAGTTTCGCCACAAACTCTACGAAGGTGTTGAGCTTTTCGGGGTTCGGTTCGTCGTGTACTCGATAGACGAATGTTCTGGCTTTCTGAGGCTTTCCTCCTTTGTTTTTCGTTCTGTCCACTTTGCCTATACGTTCGGCCACGCTGCGGTTGGCCAGCAGCATAAACTCCTCTATCAGCCAGTTGGCCTCTTTCTGCTCTTTGATATATACCCCTATGGGTTTTGCGTTATCGTCGAGGCGGAACTTCACCTCCTGGCTCTCGAAGTTTATCGCACCCTCTTTATACCGTGCGTTTCGCAGTATGGTCGCCATTTTGTGGAGTTCGAGTATAGCTTTGCCGACGGCACTTCCACCGTCGTCGCCGCTGTCGATTATTGCCTGCGCATCTTCGTAGGCAAGCCTTTGGTCGGAGTGTATGACCGTCTTCCCGAACCATGTGTTGTGAACTTTGGCGTTCTCGTCCATCTGCATCACCACGCTGAAGCAGAGCTTGTCCTCGTTGGGTCGCAGCGAGCAAACCCCGTTGCACAGCTTCTCGGGCAGCATCGGTATGGTGCGGTCCACCAGATAGACGCTGGTGCCTCTCTCGTAAGCCTCGCGGTCGATGGCCGACCCGGGGGTGACGTAGTATGAGACGTCGGCGATATGTACGCCCACCTCGAAAAGTCCGTTCTCTAGGGCGCGGTAGGAGAGGGCGTCGTCAAAGTCTTTGGCGTCGGCGGGGTCTATGGTGAAGGTGGTCACTTTGCGGAAATCTTTTCTGCCCTCAAGCTCTTTCTTCGTTGGATTTTTTATTGCGGCAGCCTCTTTCTCGGCTTCTGCGGGGAACTCCATCGGAAAGTCGTAGTCGGCCAGTATGGATTGCATCTCCACGTTGTTGTCGCCCGGGCGTCCCAGACGCTTTACGACGCGTCCCACGGGGTTGTTCATCCTTTCCGGCCATTCGGTCATCTCCACTATCGCTTTCTCGCCGTCTTCGGCGCCCGCCAGGTCGCTGGGATGGATAAAGATGTCCACCACCATGTTGCGGTTGTCGCACAGCAGGAACGCGAACTTGTCCATCTTCTGAATCCGTCCGACAAACCGCGTCCGGGCGCGTTTTATCACTTCCACCACCTCGCCTTCGGGCTTATGCATTTTGCGTTGCGGAAACATCGACACCCTCACCGTGTCGCCGTGCAGGGCGTGATGGGTATAGTTGGGCGCTATCATTATGTCCTCCTGACCTTCCTCGTCGGGAATGACGTATGCCTTGCCCGTCTGCTTCATGTCTATGGTGCCGACAATCTGGTTGCGCGGAGTGTCGTTGATGTTCTTCGGGTTGATTTTGTATTTCCCGCGCCCTTCCTCCACCAGTATCTCGTCGGTGGCGAGCAGAAAGATGACTTCATCCACCTGTGCCCTCGCCGCCTTATCGTGGGCACCCACACGCGAGGCAATCTGCTTCGGGTTGAAGGTGTCGAACGGGTTCTTGGCGAAAATCTTTATTATCTGTTGTGCTAGTTTGTCGTTCATTAAGGATGTTGATATGTTTGATGTTGATGCGGTTTTCTGTAAAACAACCAGCCCGCTGAGGGCACGCACTCAAAACTTGAAACTACTTAATCATCGTCTTCTCCATCTTGCGCTCTTTCATGAAGCCGCTGCGTATCAGGAACGCCTCGTTTTTCGGGTCGCGGCCCATGAAGTTGCGGAACAGCACCGACGGGTCGTCCGAGCCGCCGCGTGAGAGTATCTTGTTGCGGAAGTCGTTGGCGGTTTGCTTGTTGAAGATGCCGTCCTCCTTGAATTTCGAGAAGATGTCGGCGTCGAGCACCTCCGCCCACTTGTAGCCGTAGTAGCCGGCGGCATATCCACCCGAGAAGATGTGGGTGAACGCCGGCGAGCTGATGGCGCCCTTCACCACGGGCAGCATCTCCACCATGTTTCTATGCTCGAATGACTCCAGATCTTCTGTCAGCGGAGCCTGCAGCGTGTGGTAGGCCATGTCTATGTTGCCATAGTTCAGCTGGCGTATGCAGTAGTAGCCCGAGAGGAAGTTCTCGCTGGCCTTGATTTTCTTGATGAAGTCGGTGGGTATGGTGTCGCCCGTCTGGTAGTGTTTGGCGAAGGTGTTGAGGAACTGCGGCTCGTAGCACCAGTTCTCCATCACCTGCGACATCGTCTCCACGAAGTCGTGTTTCACGTTCGTGCCGGCCACCGAGGGGTAGTGTACGTCGCTCATCATGCCGTGCATCGCGTGTCCCATTTCGTGCATGAAGGTCTCCACCTCGTCGAAGCTGAGCAGCGACGGCTGGTCGCCCACGGGTTTTGTGAAGTTGCAAACCACCTGTATCAGCGGCCTAATCTCTTTGCCGTCCACGTTGCTCTGCCCGCGGAATTCGGTCATCCAGGCGCCGCTGCGCTTCGAGGCTCTGGGATACATATCCAGGTAGAGCACCCCCATAAAGCGGCTGCCGTCATAAACCTCGTACACCTTCACGTCCGGGTGATAGACCTCGATGTCGTTGGCCTCCACAAATTTCACACCGTAGAGGGTGTTGTAGAGGTCGAAGATACCCTGACGCACCTTGTCCAGCTGGAAATAGGGGCGCAGCAGCTCTGCGTCGAAGCTGTATTTCTGTTTCTTCAGTTTCTCGCTCCAATAGGAGAAGTCCCAGCGTTGCAGCTCGTATTCCACGCCGTGGTCGGAGGCAAACTGTTTCACCTCTTTCACGTCGAGCAACGCCTGGCGGTAGGCGCTGTTCTGCAAGTCCTGCATGAATTTTCCCACCGTGTTCACGTCCTTGGCCATCTTGTCGCTCAGGGCGTAGGCGGCGTAGTTGTCATATCCCAGCAGACGGGCTTTCTCCATGCGCAGCTGTGAGATGCGGCGCACAAGGTCGTCGTTGTTGTTGGCGTTCTTGCGGAATCCGCGGCTGTTGTAGGCGCGCCACATCTGCTCGCGCAGCTCGCGGTTGTCGGCGTATGTCACGAAGGGACCGAACGAAGGGTAGTCGAGCGTGAACACCCAGCCTTCGAGCTTGCGTTCCTCGGCTTCGGCCTTTGCCGCGGCGATGGCGTTCTCAGGCAATCCGCGCAGGTCTTTCTTGTTCGTCACCTGCAGGAAATAGTCGTTGTTGTCGGCCAGCACGTTCTGGTTGAATTTCTGCGTCAGCTGCGACAGCTCCTCCGAAATCTTGGCAAATTTTTCCTTCTCTTTCTTCGGCAGGTTCACGCCGTTCTGCACAAACGAGCGGTAGGTGTCCTCAAGCACCACCTTCTGCTCGGTGGTGAGGTTCAGTTTCTCGCGGTTGTCATACACCTTCTTCACGCGGGCGAAAAGTTTCTCGTTCATCGACACCCAGTTCGAATATCTTGTGATTTCCGGCACGAGCGTCATCACCGACTGCTGCATCTCTTCCGATGTGCAGCACTCGTTCAGGTTGAAGAGCAGTTCGCTCACGCGGGTCAGTTTCTCGCCCGCCTTCTCCATCGCCACGATGGTGTTTTCGAAAGTCGGCTTCTCTTTCTGCTTGATTATGGCGTTTATGTCGGCTTCCGCCTCCTTGATGGCCTCGCGGGTGGCGGGCACATATTGCTCCACCTTGATTTTCGAGAACGGTGGAGTCTGATGCTTTGTGTTCCAGTCCTCTAGCAGGGGGTTGGTTTGTGCGTTTGCAGCCATCGTGGCGGTTGCGGCAAAAGTCATAATCATAAATTTTTTCACCAATTTGTTCATGGGTATTATATTATTCGTAATTTTGCACTTTGAATTGATAACTCAAAACATCGCATTTTATTTCATTTAGAATCTAAAAACTAAAGCAAGAAAGAATATGAAAAAAACACTTTTCACTCTAGCCATCGCCGCGGTGAGCATCCTTTTCGCCGCTTGCAACCAGAAGGAACTCAACCAGCTCCGCGAGGAGAATGCCGACCTTCTGGAACAGGTTAACGCCAAGGACGCCGAGGTAGACTCCGTCTTTGCCGCCCTCAACGCCATCGAGGACAACCTCGCACAGGTCTCCAGCCAGTATGGCGCCGTTCAGGAACTCCGTCGCGACGGTGAAGGCAGCACCAACGTGCGCGGCCAAATCGACGAGCAGATCACCAGCATCGAGAAGCTCCTCGCCGACAACAAAGCCAAGCTCGCCAACCTCAACAACCGTCTCGGCGCGGCCAACAAAAAGAACAAAGAGCTCCAGGAGTTCGTCACCAAGCTCGAAGCCCGTATTGCCGAGCAGGAGCAGCAAATCGCCGAACTCAACGAAGAACTGCAGAACAAGAACGCCACCATCCGCGTCCTTAACCAGAATGTGGCCGACCTGACCGCCGCCAACGAGGAGAAAGACCACGCCATCGCACAGAAAATTGCCGAAGCCAACAAGGCCTACTATGTGGTGGGAAGCTACAAAGACCTCAAGTCGCTCGGCGTGATCGACAAGGTCGGCGTCAGCAAACGTCGCCAGCAGACCACCTCGTCTATGGAAACCAGCGTCTTCACTGAGATTGACCGCACCCAGGTAACCACCGTCACCATCAACGCCAAGAAGGTGAAGGTCGTCTCCAAACACCCCGAGACCTCCTATCAGCTCGTCAACGACGAGGAAAACTCGAAGGTCGTCTCCTACCTCCGCATCATCGACCAGGAGCAGTTCTGGAAATACACCGACTATCTGGTCATCTCCACCCGATAGGCAGTCGGTTATAACGAAAGTTAAGAAAGCCCTCCCCCGAAAGGAAGGGCTTTTCTTGTGCGCACTGGTTGTTGGTTTTGTTTTTAGGAGAGAAATAGTTCAGTTTTCGAAGAATTCCCGCAGTTTTCTGCCCACCGACCATTAACCACTGCCCACTAGCCACCAATCTATTTCTTTCCCGTTCTGGTTTGTTGGTGAGAAATATCCCAGAGCTTTCGAAGAAATCCTGCAGGAATTGTTCTATTTCTTCCAAAATTCTGTTCAATTTCTTTCCCGTTTTTGGTTGGTTTATAGTTTGGTTTTCAAATTCCCGTCAAGCTTTTGAGCGAAGCGAAAAAGAATTTTCGCACCTTTCGCAATTCTCAACTAACGCAATAACGCAATCCTCAACTAACGCAATAAAAATTTTCGTGTTTTTCGTGTTTTTCGATGTTCAATTACTTTTGAGCGAAGCGAAAAAGGATTTTCGCACTTTTCGCAATCCTCACCTAACGCAATAACGCAATCACACAATAACGCAATAAAGATTTTCGTGTTTTTCGAGTTTTTCGATGTTCAATTACTTTTGAGCGAAGCGACAAAAGATTTTCGCACTTTTTCGCAATCAAAACCCTTTTCGTGTTTTTCGATGTTCCTCACATAATGAATTCTTTCGTTTTGGTTTTCAGTTGGTTTGCCTGGCCGGGCAAGATTCTTGCGCTTGAATCATGATGCAAAGGTACAACCCCGACATTGCGGTCTACGAATGAATGGGGAAGTTTTTTTTGACTTTTTTTGAATAGGTTGAGTTTTAGATGGTTGGGGCAATGGACAAGTCGGAGTTTTTATAATGGGAGTTAGTAGGGAGTTAGTAGGGAGTTAGTAGGGAGTTTCCTGGGAGTTATGCAGGTTGGATTTTCTGTTCAGAAAAAAAGTGTCAATATGTCAATAAGTCATTAAGTCAATAAGGAATTTGATTCTGTCATTAGGCTCACTATAATATAAAATAGTTTTATATTATAGTGGCCTTTTTGACACATTGAAAACGTTAATGACTTATTGACTAATGACACTTAATGACACTTAATGACACCTTTATCCCGAAGCCTGGACCCCAACCGCTGACCACAGCCCGCTAACTGTTAAAAATTTCGTACCCTATTCAATGTCGCAAGCATAATATATCGCAAACACCTGATTTTGCGACTGGTGAAATCTTGTTGATAATTCCTCCCAAAGAAACGCCAGCAAAATGTGTACCTTTGCAGGTTATAAACAACATTACAATAATCCAAAACCAAGTTCCCGTTGTGCCGGATTTGCAATCCGGCACTTCTTTTCTTGGGATTTGTTATCCCAACCATCAATACCCATAACCCAACCCGTTGTTGCGGATAGCATCTCCGCAACAACATTCCTCGGGATTTGCAATCCCAACCGCCAGACCCCGCACCACTTCATTTCTAATCACTTAACCGTCCCGTGTGAGTTGTTAAAAAATAGTTGCCCATTTTTTCGTAAACCGCAATCCCCTCGTCGTACCTTTGCACCCGAAATCAATCGCTCAGCTCTCCTCGTACAACGAGGTCATATTCTGCAGAGTCGCTTTGATTTGAGCTCTTAGAAATTTTGGGGCAAGGATTTCGATTTCTTATTGTACACAGTCATAGGAAGATGTCTATATATGAACGAGGGAGGGCGGGGGCGATTGTAGAGCAGGTCGAACTAATCCGTGGTTACATTTATATACAACCAGTCTTTTTTGGAAAAGTTATCAGACCCTTTGTAGTTTGGGTCTGGCATATACCACCATAGACTTTCGAAAAACTCTTTCAATTTCTGATCCTTGAACACTCGCCCATGTTGTGCATACGGCATATTGCGAGCCACACGTCGCAATAATTCTTTGTCATATGTATTGTCGTACGATGTAAAATATTCGAAAGGATAGTCATAGTTTAAGTCATGATAATAATCCCTTACTTCATCACCAAAATTGGCGCCATAAAGCACTAATTCCAACTCCGGTCGAAAATCTTTCTTGTGCCAACTTACGGCACCGTTCCGCACAGAGACTTCGTAACAATCAAGACTATCGAAATCCATATAGATATCATCACTATCAGAATAACTCTTCCTCCAGCTAAAGGACCCATAGCGATCGGAATAACTCTTCTTTCGAGTTTTCCCCCAACCATCAATAACCGTACACTCTGCTTCAGGGATAATCGACATTGGCATAAAGAAATGCGAATGTTGTTTGTCAGAACGCACAATCAGCGTAAAATCGTCGATTTTTCCGCCCGCCCATCGCGAAGCCGGTGTAAGACTGTAGTCCAAAACCCATGGTTGAATGACGTTTGATGACATCGCGTATCTATAGGTGTGATGTATCTTGTTTAACCCTGGTTGAAACTCGGCATCAAAATAGTAAACATAACTGTCAAAGTAAAAGTCTGGATCCATTTGTGACAAGTGCTGTAACTCCTTGGTAGGTATCAATGAATCGGGGTTCAAAACGCCGCTTAGCGAAAAGGCGACTTGATAGTTCAACTGTTGACCGTTCATCTCTACTGTAAAATTATAGATGTCTGGATGTTCAATGGAAAATTCTGGTTCTGGTTCATATTCCCAATATGATGGCGTGGCTGCCTCGAAACCCATTAACAGTTTCTTGGTTGCCTTTCCCGGATTCCAAAACTCATAACTCACGTCCACACGGGCGTAGCCATCATTCTGCAAATAAATGGTAAGAACCTCCTTGCGTACGCTGATGTCTGTTTCCAGCATCGGCACCAGATGATTCCCGTTCGCATAGAATATGCCATCGTTGGCTTTCACAGTCACGCACATCAGTACAAATAGCAGTACCAGCACGGAATTTTGTAATTTGTTTTTCATTGTATTAGCTTTATTGGAATAACAACCGCAAAAGTACGAAAAGTTTGCGAAACGAAAAATAGTTTCGTGCTTTTCTAGAAACGTTTTATTGCGAAAATGTTCTGAAATTGCGAAAACAAGCGAACTTAGATGTTTATCACCATAACCTTATTAGGAGTGCCATCCAAAAAAGGACAACCTGGATAGTTATCGGTATAATCCATATTAAGCCAATAGGTGTTCCCTTCCTTATGATAATAGAGAGGTTTACCATAAGATTCGTCACGGAATAGGACTTCCTTGATCAAGTATTTGACCGATGACCAGTCTTCTTTGTTCACACCCATCTCAGGGTAGGCGTGGTCAGCTGTTAGTACAATCCTCGCCTTTACGTCAATAGCCTTCAAGCAAGATGCTAAAAATATAGCATGGCAATCGCAGTCACCAGTCAAATTGTTTACAGAACTGCTGGCTTTTGCAAAGAAATCTCTTTTGGGAGGGTCGTTGGTGTATATCCATTTCCCACTTCCAGATTCCTCTTCGCTATGCTTATGAATTTTTTTACAAATAGCACATGCCTGAATATAACTTCTGTAGTCGTAGTAATTATCAGCAAATTCGTTGAACTCCTCATTTTCGGCTATACAATTTCTTGCAAATTCGACTACTTTTGGGGAATTGTAGTCACACGCACTTACTATTTCTGTGCGTTGTTTTACAGTTAACAGATTAGCAATATATTCAATGGGTTCGGCTTCTTCCGCACATGCATAAACAATGGATTTGTAGTCGAATACGGCATTTTTCCATCCATAGTGATTACCTTTTGCAAAACTACCGTAGGTAAGAAAACCAATGCTGAAAATTATCCCGAGTAGAGAAATCCACTTCACCCACTGCATCAACATATATACTACTGCAAAAACCGCAAACCCCAGAAGCCATCTGTCAAGGTTCCATTTCCAATCTAAATCAGGCAAGATACGTGCCAAAATCAAAAATAAAGGGATGGCAAAGAGTAGGCTTACCCAACCTAAAATATCGTCCCAAATACTTGACGAATCTTCGTCCTTATCAACGTTTGCTGGATTTTCCTTGGGCTGTTCTGGAATCGGGCTGGCTGTCGCGGAATTGTATTCCTGATTGTCCTGTGTCATAGGTTGTTTTATATTGGTTAGCAAAAGTTGATGCAAATTTAGAATAAAAAATGAAATCAGGAAGTACCAAACGCAAAAAATAAAATAGTTAGCCATCTATTGTTCTATTCATCAGTGAATTATCATTGTGTTGATAAATTATAATAACGGCTGGGGGAAAAGTTTGTATCTTTACAACCTCAAATCATCATCAAAAGTAAGCACACTATGCCGTATTTCACCCATTTACACGTTCACTCCCATTACTCGATTTTGGACGGTATGTCCAAAATACCCGACCTTATCAAGAAATGTAAGGCTAACGGGATGTATGCTATGGCTCTCACCGACCATGGCAACATGTTTGGCATCAAGGACTTGGTGGATACCGTGAACAAGGAAAACGGCAAGGTGAAGGACAAAATCAAGGAGCAGCAGGCCATACTGCAGAACGACGGCGCCTCGCCTGAAGAAAAACAAGAGGCGGAAGCTCAGATGGAACTGCTGAAAGACCAGATATTCAAACCTATACTGGGCATCGAGACCTACTGCGCCCGCCGCACCCTCTACGACCACGACAAGAACGTGACGGAGATAAGCGCCGAGAGCGGCAAGCCGCGTATCGTGGACCGTAGCGGATGGCACCTCATACTGCTGGCGAAAAACAAGCAGGGCTACAAGAACCTCTGCAAGCTCAGCTCGATTGCATATATGGACGGTTTCTATGGCACCCCGAGGGTTGACCACAACGTGCTGGAACAATACCACGAGGGCATCATCTGCTGCTCGGCGTGTCTGGGCGGCGAGGTGCCGCAGAAGATTCTGGCGGGCGACCTCGAGGGGGCGGAAAAGAGTGTGCTGTGGTTCAAGAACCTCTATGGAGACGACTACTACCTCGAGCTGCAACGCCACAAGACCGACAAACCCAACGCCGCCACCGACACCTACGAGAAGCAGCAGCGTGTCAACGCGGTGCTGATCGAGCTGGCGAGAAAACACAACATCAAGATTGTGGCAACGAACGACGTGCACTTTGTCGAGGAGGCGCACGGCGAGGCGCACGACCACCTCATCTGTATCAGCACTCAGGCGAAAGTGGCCGACGAGAACCGCATGCACTACACCAAGCAGGAGTGGCTGAAAAGCCCCGACGAGATGGCGGCCATCTTCGACGACCTGCCCGAAGCTCTGGAGAACACCCGCGAGGTGACCGACAAAATCGAGATCTATAGTATCGACTCCGACCCGCTGATGCCGATGTTCGACATACCCGAGAGCTTCGGCACCGAACTGCAATGGCGCGAACGCTTCACGGAAGAGGACCTCTTCAACGAGTTTACTCAGAACCAGAACCACGAGGTGGTGATGGAACAGGAGGCGGCTGAGAAGAAGATAAAGAAGCTGGGCGGATACGAGAAGCTGTACCGCATCAAGTTTGAGGCCGACTATCTGGAGAAGCTGGTGTGGGAGGGCGCCAGGATGCGCTATCTGCCGGAAAAACCCGAATTGACGGAGCTGGAGGATATAAAAGCTGCCCTCACGGAGGAGATTCGCGAGCGCATAGTGTTCGAGTTGCACACCATCAAGACGATGGGTTTCCCGGGTTACTTCCTTATCGTGAGCGACTATATCAGGGCGGCGCGTGAGGAGCTGGGCGTGAGCGTGGGTCCCGGACGTGGCAGCGCGGCCGGAAGCGTGGTGGCCTACTGTCTGAAGATAACCGACGTGGACCCGCTGAAATACGACCTGCTGTTCGAGCGTTTCCTCAACCCCGACCGTATCTCGCTGCCCGATATCGACGTGGACTTCGACGACGCGGGGCGCGGCAAGGTGCTCGACTGGATTACCGAGAAATACGGCAAGGAGAAGGTGGCGCACATCATCACCTACGGCAAGATGGCCACCAAGTCGGTGATCGCCGACGTAGGAAGGGTAGAGGATGTGTCGCTCGACGATGTGAAACGCATCAAGGAATATATCCCCGACAAGTTCCCCGACGGCATGAAGGACGAGAACGGCCAGAAGCTGGAGAAGGCGCCGAAGATAAACCTGAAGAACTGCTACAAGTATGTGCCCGAGCTCAGAGCCATCATGGATGGAACCGCCAAACCCGAGGACCTTGCTTTGAAGCCGATGCTCGAGTATGCCGAAGAGCTGGAGGACACCAACCGCCAGATAGGCATACACGCCTGCGGCGTCATCATAGGAGCCGACGACCTCACCAAGTTCGCCCCCATTTGCACCATCAAGGACAAGGACACGGGGCAGGATGTGGTGGTGACGCAGTATGACGGACATGTGGTGGAGAACGTGGGACTCATCAAGATGGACTTCCTGGGGTTGAAGAACCTTACCATCATCAAGGATGCCCTCACCAACATCAAACGGCGTCACGGGGTGGATATCGACATCGACCACATCCCCATCGACGACGAGAAGACCTATCAGCTTTTCTGCGAGGGTAACACCGTGGGCACGTTCCAGTTTGAGTCGCCGGGAATGCAGAAATACCTGCGCGAGCTGGAACCCCATGTGTTCGAGGACCTCATCGCTATGAACGCCCTCTACCGCCCGGGTCCTATGGATTATATACCCGACTTCATCGACCGCAAGCAGGGCCGCAAGCCTATCAGCTACGACATTCCCTGCATGGAGAAATACCTGAAGGACACCTACGGCATCACGGTGTATCAGGAGCAGGTCATGCTCCTGAGCCGCCAGCTGGCGGGCTTCACTCGCGGTCAGAGCGACACCCTCCGCAAGGCGATGGGCAAGAAGCAGATAGACAAGATGAACGAGCTGGAGCAGCTCTTCTACGAAGGGGGTGAGAAGAACGGGCATCCGCACGACGTGCTACACAAGATTTGGGAGGATTGGAAGAAGTTTGCCGCCTACGCTTTCAACAAGTCGCACGCCACCTGCTACTCGTGGGTGGCCTACCAGACGGCTTATCTCAAAGCCAACTACCCGGCCGAATATATGGCTGCGGTGCTGACCAGCGGTCAGGACGACATAACCCGCACCACGCAGATAATTGAGGACTGCCGCAAGCATGGTTTGGACGTGCTGCTGCCGTCGGTGAACGAGAGCGAGAAGAACTTCGCGGTGAACGCCAACGGCCAGATACGTTTCGGCTTGCAGGCCATCTCGGGCATGGGCGAGGCCGCCGCCGAGGTGATAATAAAGGAGCGCGAGGAGAACGGCCCGTATGCCGACATCTTCGACTTCCTGGGGCGTGTTGACCTGCACACCATCAACCGCAAAAACGTGGAGGTGCTGGTGAAGGCGGGCGCCTTCGACGGATTGGGGACGATGCACCGTGCGCAGTATTTCTACAAGGAGATAGACAACGACAGCTGTCCGACCTATCTGGAGAAGCTGGTGCGCTGGGCGGTGAGAAACCAGGAGAACGCCGACTCGTCGCAGATGTCCATATTCGATATGTCGGAGGAGATAAAGGAGGAACAGCACCCCGACGCGCCGCAGTGCGAGCCCTGGAGCACCATAGAGCAGTGCCGCAACGAGAAGGAGGTGATAGGCTTCTACCTCAGCGCCCATCCGCTCGACGAGTTCGCATACGAGATGAAGAACTTTGTCAACACTCCCGTCTCGGCGCTTAAAGAGTTCGATAAGATAAAACTGTCAAAGATAACCTTCGCCGGCATGGTGGCCGACATCAAAACCGGCATATCGCAGAAGAACGGAAACCCCTATGGCCGCATGACGATAGAGGACTACTCGGGCACATACGAGATTGCGCTTTTTGGCAAAGACTACCAGCGGCTAAAGCTCTATTTCGAGAAGGGTCTGTTCGTTTACTGTACGGCTTCGGTGAGGATCTTCAAAAGGAAAAACGATGACGGGTCGTCCTCCGACTCGCCCCCGAAACTGTACATCGACGACATCATGCTGCTGGGCGACACGATGGGCCGCTTCGCCAGAGGTTTGAGCATCTCGGTACCGCTGAGCTGCGTGAACCAGCCATTCTGTAACAAGATGTCGAAAATACTTGCCGGCAACAAGGGGTCGATACCGCTCAAGGTGTTCGTGACGTATAACGATATGTCGCTGACGATGATGCCGCGCGGACAGAAGGTTGACGCCAAGAGTTTCCTGAAAGCCATCGACGGTATAGATTGTATATATAATGTTAAAATAAACCAGTGATGTCTATCGCGCTACAAACCCCTGTGACCATCCCGGCGACGAAGTTGAAAATCGACCATGAGTGCCGCCTGTTGCTTATGGGCAGCTGTTTCAGCGACGCCATCGGCGCGAGGATGGGGGAGTGCGGGTTTGATGTGATGTCCAACCCCTTCGGCACGTTGTACAACCCGCTGTCGATAGAACAATGTCTGAGCCGCAGTTTCGACCCCAAGCCGCTGGATGCGGACGACGTGGTGTTCCACAACGGCCTCTGGCACTCGTGGCTCCATCACGGCAGATTCTCCAATCCCGACCGCAACGTCCTGTTTGCCGACTGTATGGAGTCGCTGCACGAGGTTTCGACCCGTCTCTGCCCTCAGTCGGACAATCAAGCAATAAAGCAGTCGGTGCTGCTCTTCACCTTCGGAACCGCTTTCGTGTTCAAACACGACGGCCGAGTTGTGAGCAACTGTCACAAGCTGCCGTCATCGCTGTTCGAGCGCTCGATGCTGGACATCGACGGAATCGTGGCTGTATGGCGGCCGTTGCTGGAACGGTTCAGAAAAGAGGGACACAAGGTGGTCTTCACCGTAAGCCCCATACGCCATCTGGCCGACGGAGCACACGGCAACCAGCTTAGCAAGGCGACTCTGCTGCTGGCGGTGGAGCAGCTCTGTAATGAAGGGCTGGCGGAGTATTTCCCGGCATACGAGATAGTGCTCGACGAGTTGCGCGACTACCGCTTCTACGCCGACGATATGACGCATCCGTCGCAGTTGGCCGAAGAGATAGTGTGGCAACGCTTCCAGGAGACGTACATGACAGCCGACACTCTTGTCCTGTGCGAGAAACACCAGCGGCTCACGCTCATGAAACGTCATCGTCCCATGCACCAAGACTCGCCCGAATACGAGAGATACCAGGAAGGCATCGCTCGCCTCGAGGCTGAACTAAAACAACTTCATAATCCGACACATCAAAAATAATATAATCGAATATGAAAAAGCGCATTTTTATTGCATTTTTCGCAGTGCTGGCGTTCGTGGCATGCAAAAAAGACAAAACGCCGGAATCCGACAGCAGCGACTTCACAACAATCACCAGTGTTGTGCCCGATGCCATACTCGAAATACGCTACTATGGCACGTATAACTTTGTGGGAACCCGCATTGACGGATATCATCAACCCACAGCTCTCCTCACCCGACGTGCGGCAGACAGTTTGCGTGCCGTCAGCGATGACCTGAAGGCACAGGGCTATCGTATCAAAATATACGACGCCTACCGTCCGCAGTGTGCGGTGGACCACTTTGTCCGCTGGGCAGCCGACATCGCCGACACAGCCATGAAACGCTACTTCTATCCCAATGTTGACAAGAGCCGGTTGTTCGAACTGGAATATATAATGGAGAAAAGTGGTCACACGCGAGGCTCAACGGTTGACCTCACCATATTCGATATGCGTACCGAGAAAGAGGTTGACATGGGCGGAGTGTTCGATTGGTTTGGTAGTGAAAGCCATCCCGACTGCGGAGGAGACCCCGTCACGGGCACTTACCGTCCGAACGACACAATTACTGAGGTGCAGTTTGCCAACCGCATGATACTCCGCAATGCAATGCTGCGACATGGATTCAAACCGCTCGACAGCGAGTGGTGGCACTTCACCCTGCGTGACGAACCCTATCCCGACACCTATTTCACCTTCCCCGTAGAGCAGCTCTGACGGAATTGAACAGTTAGTGGTCAGGTGCGTGCCCGCACAGGGCGATAAAGCAGTCAGCGACCAGTAGATACATTAGTCAATTCACTAATCACTATTCACAATTCACTAATCAAAATCATCATGAAAAACATAGCAATTGTAATGGGCGGCTACTCGGGTGAGCACGACATCTCGATCAACAGCGGCACGCAGGTTTACAAAACCCTCGGAAAAGAGAAATAAAACGTCCTGCGGGTGTGATTTCCCGATAGATAAAAGACTATAGTCCCAGTCGGATAACGCTTCGGTCCATATCTTTTTGATTGTCCGCTTTTCGCTGTTTGTAAGAGTTGAAATTATACGATAAGCCAACCCAAAGCATACGGCTCTTGTGCGTGCTTCTGTTTGTCAAGTCGAAAACTCCGTTGGACGTGTGCACCTCCCATTTGTATGTGTTGAATACATCGGTAAGCAGCAATGTGGCGGAAAGGCTGCCGTTAAGGAACGACTGCTTTATGCCAAGATTCATAAAATGGGTTAGAGATGTTGTGAGTTGAGGGAAATATTGAGGAGTCGTTAGAAAATATTGTGCTTGAATCTCCATTCCTTTGACGGGTTTGAAGGTGAGCAGGATATTACTGTTGTTTGTCCATCCTCGGTTATCCACCACGACTTGTCCGTAAGATCCTTTGGTTGAAACAAAAAAAGTGTTGGCACTCACAGTGGCTTCCATCCATTGTGCAGGCCTGACTTTTATTGTTAGGTCACACCCGGTCTTTATGTCGGAAGTGCCGTTGATGTATGTGGTTACCAATAGGTTGCTGTCAATGGTGGTGATTTGGGAGATATAGTTTGTCGTGTGGGTGAGGTATATAACGGAGAAGATGTTGAGATATTTGGAGTTGAGAGAGTATGCTAAGTCCAGCTTTGTTGATTTCTCGGGTTTCAGTCGCATATTGCCCTGCTCGAAAGTGTTGGCATCGACCATACTCATGTACGGGTTGAGTTGTGGATATGTCGGCCGTCCGACTCTTCGTGATAAAGCCAGCGACAAGCGTTGTTTTTTAGAAATATCGTAGGTGGCTGAAAACGATGGGGCAAGAAAGAAATCCACGGAAGTCGTATCCACTTTTTCGATGTCGCTATGTAGTAGTACGGCGCTTAATTCTCCCCGGAGACCTGCTTTGTAGGAAAATTTCCCTATCGGTTTGGATGCGAACATCAAATATAGCGCTGGAACGAACTCTTGATGTACAAGGTCGTTGCTGAATTGGTTGGAATATTGCCATTGATTCAGGTTCCATGAATAAAATTCGTGGTAAATGTCGTTTCTCCGATAGGTCATTTTAGCTCCTGCACCAAGTGTGCCCGACTTGTACTTTTGGCTGAAATCCAACTGCAAGGCAGTGATTAACGGACTTCCACCAGAGTTGGACTTTCCGATGCTGGCGCTGTTCAGATAATAAAACGATGGACGGTGTCCCCATATTTTAGAGAACGAAGCCTTGATGTACAAACTTGACGTATCAGGTTTGATGGTGTGGTTGTAGGAAATGGAGGCATCTATATTCTCGCGGTTCCACGAAATGTCGCTGTGTCGCTGTTCAGTTGTTTCGATTCCGTCGCGAACGATGATGTTGTCAAGGTTCTGCTGAATGTTCAGTCGAGGCACGATGCATTTGAGATCTATGTTCAAGATGTTGCGGCTATTGGCTCTGACTTCGGCTCCGATACTCACATTATTGTTAAACGTGTATCGGTTGGAACGGATTGTCTGATGGGTCGAGTTTGTGCCTATGGTTCGGTTCAGGATGCCGTTGACAAGATCGTCTTCGTACTTGGCCGAATAGTTGAAGCGGTAAGAAACCTTCGGTGTGTTGTACGAAATGGCGGCGCTTCCAGTAACGAAATGGTTGAATCCGTAGTTTGCGGAGAAAGCCCCGCTCACCCCCTTCGACTTTTCCACTTTCGATACGATGTTGATTATCCCGCCGGTGCCTTCTGCATCGTGTGACGCGTCAGGATTGGTTACGATGTCAATGCTCTTTACTCTTGACGTTGGGATTGACTGAAGGTCGGTGAGGGTTGTTGGCACACCATCAACCAGTATGAGTATGTTTCGGTTGCCACGAATAGAAAGTGTCCCGTCTCCCTCGAAAGTTACAGACGAGGCGTTTCTCAGCACGTCAGCGACACTCCCGGACGAAGCTGTTATCGAAGAGGACGCGTTGATGGAAGTGAGTTCTACAGTTGACCGTTTATCCACCTCTTCTGCCGTGACAACGGCTTCCCTCAGCACGACTGGGTTCGCTTCCATTTTTATAGTGCCTATTTCAACCTCGGATTTATCCGCGTACAGAAGGACTTGATACCTGATATATCCAGTCATCTCGACAGAGAGGGTGTAGGGAGTGTTGCTTTTTTTTACTTTACAGACAAAACGACCAACCGAGTCACTGAGAGCTCCTGAAACAATCTTGCCGTTCTCGTCAGCCAAGGCTACGGTTGCATATTCCATCTGACGGAGATGTTCGTCGACAACCACACCGGACACCTTGCAGTTCCGTTCCTGTGCGCTACACTCGAACACCATGCTGGCAAGCAATATCAAAAGGACAGCCGAGTATTTGATTGTTCCGAGATGGTTGGTCATATAGATAATCCGAATAGTCCCCTCTGTCAGCAATGCTTTCTTTACGACATTAATAATATGTTGGCGGATGGAGTTTTGGTTAAAAAAACGAATGCAAAGATATTAAAAAAACTTTTATTTCAAGATATCCGTGATAGTGTTTGCGGTAATACAATAAACATGAGGCAGTGGGCGTTATGTTGATGATGGATTTGCGGAGGCATATCCAATATGTTGAATGGGAAAAATATTATCAAATATGAAAAACATAGCAATTGTTATGGGCGGCTACTCGGGTGAACACGACATCTCGATCAATAGCGGCACTCAGGTCTACAAAACCCTCGGAAAAGAGAAATACAACGTGGTGCGTGTGGTGATTGAGCGCGACGGCTGGTACGGCCTCGACGACAGCGACAACCGTCTGCCGCTGGACAAGAACGACTTCAGCGTGATGATGAACGGCAAGAAAGTGACCTTCGACCTCGCCTTCATACTCATTCACGGCAACCCTGGAGAGAACGGTGTGCTGCAAGGCTATTTCGACATGTTGGGCATCCGCTACACCACCTGCGGCTTCTACACCTCGTCGCTGACTTTCCACAAGGGTTACTGCAATGCGCTGGTGCGGAGTCTGGATGTGGTGAACGTGGCCAAGTCGGTGTTGCTCTACAAGGGACAGGACGTCGATGCAAAGGCGATAATCGGTCAACTGGGATTGCCCGTGTTTGTGAAGCCTGCCACTGGCGGAAGCAGCGTGGCTACGACGAAGGTGAAGTGCGAAGAGGCTTTGCTGCCAGCTATAAAAGAGGCTTTCACCGAAGCCGACGAAGTGATGGTGGAGCAGTTCGTCAAAGGGCGTGAGTTCGACTGCGGCGTCTTCCGCTCGACGGATCGCAAGTATGTCTTCCCGATAACCGAGATTGTGCCAACGGGCAACCACGACTTCTTCGACTACGACGCCAAATACAACGGCTTCTCGAACGAGATAACGCCCGCCGAGGTGGAGGAAGAGGTCGCAACGCTGATTCAGCAGACATCTGACAAACTCTACGATATGCTCAACTGTAGCGGTATCGTGCGCTTCGACTATATCTACGACACTGAGCGGAAGATGCTCTACTTCCTCGAGGTGAACACCATACCGGGACAGAGTGCCGAAAGCATAGTGCCGAAGCAGGCCCGCGCGATGGGCATCAGCACGAAAGAACTGTATGAGATGGCGATAGAGACGGCGCTTGCGAATTGATGTACTCACCCCTACAACACAATTAATCGGTCAAAGGCTGGCAGTCAACAATCTCAATTGTCAATTCACTAATCACAATTCACTAATCACAATCATGCTCTTCGAAAATTCCATAGTTGGCCCTATCCACAGTCGGCGGCTCGGCTCGTCGCTGGGAGTGAACCTCCTGCCGCTCAAACATAAATACTGCTCATACGACTGCATATACTGCGAATGTGGATGGAACAAAGAATCGGAACAGCAGGAAAAGGTTTTCGCCACACCCTCAGAGCTGAAAGGGTTGCTGCAACGGCGTCTGGAACAGCTGAAAGAAGAGGGTGCTCGGGTTGACTCGTTCACCTTTGCCGGCAACGGGGAGCCGACGCTCTATCCGCAGTTTCCAGAGATGGTCGATGTGGTGAGAGAAATGCGCGACCTCTACTATCCCAAGGCGGTCACAACCCTGCTTACCAACGCCACTCAGCTGAGACGCAAGGAGATTTTCGACGCGGTGATGAAACTCGACAACCCTGTGTTGAAGCTCGATGCAGGAACAGAGCGTATGCGTCAGCTGATAAACAAGAACAACGATATGGGGTGCACCTGGGATGAGTTGATAGCGAACTTGACCGCTTTCGGCAGCCACGGAATCATACAGACGCTGCTTTTTGACGGCTACAGCGAAGGGCAGCATGTAAGCAACATCATCGACAGCGAGTTCACACCCTACCTCGCTTACCTGAAACAGATATGTCCGAGGTATGTAATGTTGTATGCCCTCGACCGCGCAACCCCCGAAAAAGACTTGCGTAAACTCTCTGTCGAGGAACTTGAGCAGTACGCGCAAGTGATTAGAAAAGAGGGTATTGAGGTGAAAGTTTACGGCTGATAGATAAAAATATTTTGTCAGTTTACAAGAAATGTGTACTTTTGCAAAACTTTAACAAGTAAAAAGGTCGTTTGGCCGAGGGGCTAGGCACAGGTCTGCAAAACCTGCTACTCCGGTTCAAATCCGGAAGCGACCTCAAAAGAAAAGAGCTTCATCCGAAGCTCTTTTCTTGTTTTATGTTGATATGTTTTTATGTCGTTGTGTGGGGTTAGTCGCCGCGTGCGTCGTTCAACGCATCCTGCATGGCTTTTATCTCGTCGCGGTAGCGGGCTGCGGCCATAAAGTCCATCTCTTTGGCAGCCAGCTGCATCTTGCGCTGCGCCTCGCGTATGTCCTTACGCAACTGTTCTTTGCTGCGTGGGTCGAGCTTTTTAGAATTTAGGATAGTTGATTCCGCTGACTGCTGACTTCTGTCTGCTGACTGCTGAGAGCCATAATCCTGTCGATCCTCGGCGGCATGACTGCTGTGTGAGGCGGGTGTGTTGAGTGCGTATGGCGAGGCAGCGATGTTGGGTATGTTAGGCGGTTCGGGCACTTTGTTTTCGTTGCGTTCCTCCGCGGCACGCTCTATCACCGAAGTGCTACCCATGATGGCCTCGGTGCTTTTCACTATCTGTTTAGGAACGATATGGTGCTCGATATTGTATTTTATCTGTTTCTCGCGGTGACGGTTGGTTTCGTCTATGGCGCGTTGCATGCTTCCGGTTATTGTGTCGCCATAGAGGATAGCCTTGCTGTGGATGTTACGTGCCGCACGCCCTATGGTTTGAATCAACGCTCGGTCGCTGCGTAGGAACCCTTCTTTGTCGGCGTCGAGAATCGCCACCAACGACACCTCAGGCAGGTCAAGTCCCTCCCTTAAGAGGTTCACTCCCACCAGTACGTCGAAGACACCCATACGAAGGTCCCTCATAATCTCCACGCGTTCGAGCGTGTCCACGTCGGAGTGGATGTATTTGGTACGTATGCCGAGGTTTATCAGGTAAGACGACAATTCCTCAGCCATACGCTTTGTAAGGGTCGTCACCAACACACGCTCTTTCTTGTAAACGGTCTTCTCTATCTCATCGAGCAGGTCGTCCACCTGATTGATGGCAGGCCGAACTTCCACCACGGGGTCGAGCAAGCCAGTTGGGCGTATGACCTGCTCCACCACCACGCCTTCGGATTCCTCCAGTTCGTACTCGGCAGGTGTGGCGCTGATATATATCGTCTGGTGTGTCAGGTCGTAGAACTCGTCGTAGGTTAGCGGACGGTTGTCCAATGCCGACGGCAGGCGGAATCCGTATTCCACCAGAGAGGTCTTGCGGCTTCGGTCGCCTCCATACATGGCTTGAATCTGTGGTATCGTCACATGGCTCTCGTCAACCACCAGCAGGAAGTCTTCGGGGAAATAGTCAATCAGGCAGAATGGGCGGCTGCCTTCGCGACGTCCGTCGAAATAGCGCGAGTAGTTCTCGATGCCGCTGCAGTAACCCAGTTCGGCAATCATCTCGATATCGTAGTTCACCCTCTCCTCAAGCCTTGCGGCTTCGAGGTTGCGTCCCTGCTCTTTAAACCAGTCGCGGCGTTCGAACATATCTGTCTGTATCTGGTGCAGCACTTCCGACATGCTGTCCTTCGAGGTGATGAAGTTGCTTGCGGGGTAGATATAAGCCTCAGTCAGTTTTTCTAACGTCTGTCCGCTCACGGGGTCGAAACTCTCGATACTCTCTATCTCGTCGTCCCAGAAGCAGATGCGGTAGCAGAAGTCGGCAAACGACGGGAAGATATCTACGGTGTCACCCTTGACTCTGAATCGTCCGTTGACGAACTCTATCTCGTTGCGCACATACTGAGCGTCAAGCAATTGTGTCAGCAGGTGGTCGCGCACCAGCTTCTCGCCTGATTTGATATGGATGGTGCTTTCCTTGAAGCTTTCGGGGTTTCCGATGCCGTAGATGCAGCTCACCGAGCACACCACTATCACGTCCCTGCGACCGCTCAGAAGCGCCGACGAGGCGCGCAGACGTAGTTTGTCAAGCTCATCGTTTATCTGTAGGTCTTTCTCAATGTAGGTGTTTGTTGCGGGTATATATGCTTCGGGTTGGTAGTAGTCGTAGTAGCTTACAAAATACTCCACCGCGTTGTTTGGGAAGAACTGCTTGAACTCGCCGTAGAGCTGAGCCGCAAGGGTTTTGTTGTGGCTCATCACCAGCGTCGGGCGGTTCAGTTTCGCAATGACGTTGGCTACGGTGAACGTCTTGCCCGACCCCGTGACTCCCAGCAGCACCTGTGCCCGTTGTCCGGCGTTGATGCCGTCAACCAGTTGCCGTATAGCCTCCGGCTGGTCGCCCATAGGCGCAAATTCAGATATCAGTTCAAAGTCCATCCGTCCTCGGTTTGAGGGTACAAAATTACACATATTTTTCACATCCGCAGACCTAATCTTTTTGCACGTCTTTAGCACGTCTTTACTAGGTCTTTGGTATGGCTTTGGTATGGCTTTGGTATGGCTTTCACACGGACTTCATTCGGACATGATACGTCGGACGGCATTCGGACTTAATTCGGACTTAATACGGACTTGACACGGACTTAATACTGTGGTCACAAAACAAAAAGTTTGTTCCATAACGTCCTATTTTCAATGAAATAGATTATCTTTGCAAAATCTTTTGTATATAATAAACACTCAACATTATGAAAATTACCAACATGATTGTTCCGAACCTGCTGCTGGGTATGGCTGGCGGCATTCAGTACAACGCTTTATTGAAAGCTACTAAAAACCCCCGCAAGGCGAGCGAGAACACCCTCAGAGGCATCCTCACCTATGCCAAGGACACCGTGTATGGCAAGGAACATAAATTCGACTATATATTACAGGCCGACAACGATGAGGAACTCTACAAGCGCTACCGCGAGCAGGTCCCACCCAACGAGTATGAGGATTTTCGCCCGTACGTTGACCGTCACAAGAATGGCGAGAGCGACATCCTCTTCCCTGGCAAGCCCGTTCTCTACGCCACCACCTCCGGTTCCACTGCCGAACCTAAATGGATTCCAATCACTGAGAAGTACCTCAAGACCATCTATGGCAAGATGACCAAGGTCTGGCTTTTCAACTTCATCCAGAACCGCCACAAGGTCTTTGCAGGCAAGATTCTCTCCATCGTAGGCAAGGTGGTTGAGGGTTATGCTCCTGATGGAACGGTTTACGGCTCCGTTTCGGGTGTTACCCAGCGCGACTGCCCCAACTTCGTCAAGAAACTCTATTCCAACCCGCAGTGCGTTTACTCCATCGCCGACTACACCTCGCGCTACTATGTCCTCATGCGTATGGGTATCGAGCAGGACATCACGCTTATCGTCACGGCCAACCCTTCGACCATTGTCGAGCTACAGAATAACGTCAACCGCTACTATGACGACTATGTAAACGATATCGAGAAAGGTACGCTGAAGGCCGACCTGAATATCGACCCCGAAATCCGTAAGGAACTCGAGGCTTGTCTTAAACCCAACCCGAAACGCGCTAAGGAACTCCGCGACCTGCGTGCAAAATACGGCGATGTGCTGCCTAAGCACTATTGGCCCAACCTGCAGATTCTCAACACCTGGAAATGTGGCAACACGAAGGTCTATCTCGACAAGTTCGAGCATTCATTCCCCGAGCACATGCTGCATCAGGAGTTCGGCTATTTCTCCTCCGAGTGCCGTTTCGGCTTGGTGATGGACGATACGCTCAACACCGTCATGTTCCCCCACTACCACTACTACGAGTTCATCAAAGAAGAGGATATGGACAACCCCAATCCGACTTTCTACCAGCTGCACGAACTCGAGCAGGGCAAGCGCTACTGCCCATACGTGACCACCTATGCCGGCTTGTACCGCTACAATATGAACGACCTCCTCGAAGTTGGCCCGAACTATAACAACACGCCTACGATGCACATGATTCAGAAAACTCACGGCATCGTGACTATGACTGGAGAAAAGCTTTACGAGCGTCAGTTTATAGAGGCTGTCCACAAGGCAGAGGCGGACACCGGATTGAAGACACGCTTCTTTATTGGTTTTGCCGAGCTCGAAGCCTCCCGCTACAACTTCTACTACGAGTTTGCCGACCAGTCGGTAAGCCAGGAACAGGCTGAGAAATTCACCGAGGCAGTCGATGCCGCGTTGAAGGATATCAACATTGAATACAAGGCTAAGCGCGACTCGCTCCGCCTCAAGGACGCTGTGACCTATCGTCTGGTTAAAGAGTCGTTCGAGCAGTTCAAGGAGCGTTGCATCAAGGAAGGTGCTCGCGACGGACAGTTCAAGCTCAACCTCCTTCTCCAGGACGAGAAACGTCACGCTAAGTTCAACGATTTGGTTATAAAGTAATGTATTTAGACCTCGAGGGAGTTAAGGCTGTCGTTTTCGACCTGGACGGGACTCTGTTCGACAAGTCCAGATTGCCGTTCTATCTTGTTTGTGCCGACCCTCTTTACATGTTTGTGTTGAACAACGAGCGCAAGGCACGCAAGACCCTGGCCGGTGTCCATTTCGGTGATGAACGCACCTATTATGAAACCCTCTACGGAAAGGTGGCGATACTCTCGCACATCTCTGCTAAACGTGTTAAATGGTGGTACGACCATCGCTATATGCCCACCATGACAAAGGTACTGCATAGGCACTATCGTCTGCGCCCATGGGTGTCGGAACTGCTGCCCGATTTGAAGCGTAAGGGCATCAAAGTGGCGGTCTATTCCGACTATGGTTGTGTTGAGCAGCGGCTCGAGGCGTTGGGCTTCAATTCTGACTGGGCAGATGTGATAACAGACGCCCCGCGACTAGGTGGGTTGAAACCCAGCAAAGATTCGTTGCTGGCTCTCTGTAACCTGTTGCAGGTTTCTCCCGCCGAATCTCTTATGGTCGGCGACAAGGATGAAACCGACGGTGAGTCTGCACGCCTTTGTGGTATGCGGTTCCATTTGGTACAATAAATCTGATTGGTTGATAAAACAAGAGAACGCATGCACGTCGATACGGCAGGCGTTCTTTGTTTCTGCACAAATAATCTATACTACTGAAGCAACAGTTTCTTTATGCTTCGTCTCTCCGCTGTCTCCACGGCCACCACGTATGACCCTCGGGGCAGTTTGGATGTGTCCAGAATGGTGCTGCCGTACATGGTTTTGGATATGACTCGGCGGCCAAGCATATCTGTAACGACCACCGTTGCCTCTTTCCCGTACTCCGTCTGCACAGTTATGCTGTTGCATGCAGGGTTGGGCATTATTGAGAAATCGGCTGTTTCCGCTTGCTCGATGGCGTTAACAGGTAGCGGCGCTGCAACAGCGGTAATACCATTGGAGTAATCGTCGCCGTAGTAGCGGCAGAAAACCTTGAAATACATGGTGTCGGGCATGGTCCCGCGTGGCAGGTCGTATCCGCGGTTGTGCAAATCTTCGCCATAGTAGTACACCAGGTCGCCTCCAGCTGTGCGTTCGCCAGTTGTATATGTGCCGTTGGGCGTGTCGAATTCATTGTCTGCCGACATCAACACCAACATTCTGCACGGCTCGGACGAAGCCCAGGCTGCTTCTATGTGGTATTTGTCTGTGTATGCAACGTTCAGCATCGTCGGATGTGGTTTGAAGAATTCGTAGGGTAGGGCCACATCCATAAGTCCGACTGAATATTCGTCGCCGTGCAGGCGGCAGAACAGTTTGAAATAAAGGGTGTCTGGTGCGCTTTCTTCGGCTATGTTGTAGGTCTTGCTGAACGCATCTTCGCCATAGTAGAACACCACGTCGCCGTTCTCCGTCTCGTCGCCGGTTGTGTATTGCCCGTATGGAGTGTCGAACACGTTGTCTCGCGACATCAGTACCAGCATACGGCATTCCTCCGAGGTCGTCCAGTTCACCTCCACTGTTCTTTCTTCCGTGTAGGTGGCGTCGAGCATCGTTGGTTGCGGTCTATAGTATTCGTAAGGAATCGCAGTTGCGATAGGTCCTTCGACATAGTCGCCGTTTATCTTGACAAACAGTTTGAAGTACAGCGTATCGGGCACTTGCGCTGAATCCATCGTAAAGTTGGCTCTGTTCAGTGCATTCCCGCTATAAACTACTATGTTGCCGTTATCCAACGTATCTCCCGTGGTGTAGTCGTCAACCGGGGTGAAAAAGTTGCCGTCGTGCGAAACCAAAACCAGCGACGGGTAGGCGCCTATGGCGTCCCAGTTGGCCGTGGCTGTGTATTCTGAAGTGTAGTGCGCCTCCAGGTAGGTTGGCGTTATCGGCGACACCTGTTTGAAATAGAAAAACACCGAGCTGTCTGAAGGACTTTCCTGTATGTTCCACAGCGGCGTGTTGTTCGCCACCCCCGACCAAGGTCTCAGCCACGGCGTGCTGTTGTCTGTCAGCGAGTCTTTGTGCATCGCTCCCGGGAAGGGGGCACTGCTCGAGTTGGTGCTTCCGTACGAACTCGGCGACGCGTCGGGTGCCTGTATTCCGTTCGCCGCGTCCATCACATACAGCTGCTGCGGATGAGTGCTGTTCGACACCGACGCTCCGCGTGCGTTCGAATGTACGTGATATACTATCAGCCCGTGTCCCGGTATCGACCGGTCGAATCCCTTCCTCTGGCGGTTCTCCAGCAGAAAGTAGTCACCGTTGGTTGAGGTGTTTATGCGATATACATCGTGTTGTATCGACGATTGTGGAATACGTACCGCCTGTGGGTCGGTCAACACGGTGGCCGTAGTCCATTGATAGATGTTGGCTGCAGTGTACGCCCCATGCCGTGCTGGGGTTCTCCCGTTGTCGTTCCACGATCCGCTCGACATGATATCCCAGTTTCCCAGTCCGTTATATTCTCCTCCGCTGCCCTCATAGTCCGTATCATAGTAGTCGGGTGCGCCGAACACATGTCCCAGCTCATGGCATATAACTCCTATACGTGTCAAACTTGTCCCGAAATTACCGCTCAACTCCGGCGAGCACGAATACCTCCCGAATGTCACACCGTTATATGTCGGTGCGTTCCACACATACCATTGGTGCGACCATATCCGGTCCGAGCCCGCTCCCGCCTCTTCGCCGTGCCCTGCAAAGATGATGTGCATGCCGTCTATCACTCCGTCGCCGTCGTTGTCGTATTCCGAAAAGTCCGCCATCCCCTCTATCTTGTTGGCCACCTCTGTCGCAAACGAGTATGAGCCTTCGCTGTTGTCGCTTCCGTAGTATGCCATGTTGTTGTCCGCCATAATGGGGCCTAGCACATCCACCTGCAGCGAAAACTGTCCGTTCGATGCGCTGTAGTAGTAGTCATAAACGCTTCCTCTTGCGTTGTGCTCTGTGTAGTTCTGCTGGTTGAACAGCGCCATAAACTCTAACTTGCGGAACGTCAAGCGGCAGTCCGGCGTCTGAAACAGCACAACCAGCGCTTTCTTCTGTCCCACCAGCGCCTTGCTCCTTCCTCCCTTCGGCTCCCTATCCGCCAACTGGTTCCATACCGCTAGGTAGTCCGTTACCT
Organism: Bacteroidales bacterium; assembly: GCA_017618625.1. The sequence goes on from JAFZTV010000055.1 coordinate 69,109, forward strand.
GCCTGTGGCTGTATCTCAGTTTTTTCGGCGTCGTCAGCAACATCATTTTTACCTCCGTCGGTCTCTCGTTCACCTCCGTCGCCCTCAGCTCCGACGCCACCATGTCGCCGTCAGCCGTCCGCATAGCATAGCACAGGTATCCTCCTTCGTCATACATCAGCGAATACCCGTCTTCCGTCTCCGCCCAGTGCACCTTCTCGTCTCCTCGCAGGTAAATGCTCACTTTCGTCCCGTCTGGCTGCTCGAAGCTTATCAGTCCCGGAAAGGCCGGGCTGCCCTGGGCTGTCCGAACACCAGTGAGTATCATAACAACGCTCGTGATTACTAGGATTATACGTTTCATTTCAATTTCCTTTTTTTTATTTTACGTCCATATTATAGTCGCCATAGTTTAGTGCCATGGCAACGAAAGAATTTGCAAATTTATAATATTTTTTGAAATTCGAACGCCTCCAGACCCTATGTTTTTTTCAAAAATACCTCCAACGTTCCATCTTGTCCCAAAATGTTGCCCCGTTTTTTGTCAAAAGAAAAAAATGGTGTATCTTTGCAAACATAAACGGCAATGGTTCTATCGCCGGCCGCGCATGCGGCGGGAGGAAAGTCCGGGCAACACAGAGCCGCCATACTTCCTAACGGGAAGGGGTCCGGGGTGCAAACCCCTCACCACAGACAGTGCCGCAGAAAATATACCGCCGGCTTCGGTCGGTAAGGGTGAAATCGCGAGGTAAGAGCTCACGTCATCGGCAGTGATGCCGATTGGAGGTAAACCTTATGGGTTGAAAGACCAAATACACCGGCAATTAAGGGTTGGCTCGCCCGCTGCCGGGGGGTAGGTCGATTGAGACGGCTGGCAACAGTCGTCCTAGATAAATGATAGAAGGCCGGCTTCCGCCGGTTACAGAACCCGGCTTACAAGTTGCCGTTTTTTTTGAAAGAAAACAGACATAGACAGTAAATGACCCCCAATCGATTTAACATAGGCAGGATTGCAATCCTCGTGGCGTTGGCTTTTGCTTTTCTCTCCCTCTCCTCATGCAGGGAAGAAAACTATCTCGCCAACGAGTCCCGCTCCCTGATGCTCTACCAGAAAAACAACACCAACGGGAATCTCTTGGCTCTGGCCAAGGCTCAGGCAGAGACCATCGGGCGTGCCAAAAAGGTCAAAGACCTCCAGCCCGGCGCCTGTGCCGACTATGCCGTCAGCCTTGCCAAATTGGGACTTGTCGAGGATGCTAACAAATGGTTCAACAAAGAGCGGACTCTTTATCCCGCTTCCTCCAAGTTTGTCGATGCCATGAAGGCCAAGTACGTTGGCTCTCTTGCAGCTGATACCGTTTCCCAGCCCTCAAGCCTGAAAACTGACGAAAAACTCCTCGCTTCGTTTATGTTCAACGATGCCGACGACAGCCTCGAACCGATTCTTCCCGATGTCTCCGACGAGTTTGCCGACGACCCTGCTGCCATTGAGGTTGATGTGTCTCAAAATCCCGAGATGTCCGCCAAGGAGGTTGCTGCTCTCGAGCGTGGCAAAAATGCCAAAACCGACGAGGAACGCGCTATGAGTGCGGAGGAACGTGCCAAGGCCAAGAAGCAGGCTCAGAAAGAAAAAGAGAAAGCCAAGAAACAGGCTGCCAAGGAGAAGGAGAAAGCTAAGAAGCAGGCTCAAAAGGAGAAAGAGGCTGCACGCAAACAGGCTCAGAAAGAGAAGGAGGCTGCTCGTAAGCAGGCCGCCGCCGAGAAGGCTGCTGCAAAGGAAAAAACCGCTCGTGAGAAAGAAGAAGCCCGGGCCAAGGCCGCCGAGGAACGTCAGCGTCAGCGTGAGGCTGCCGCTTTAGAGCGTGAACGTGAGCGTGCCGAGCGTGCCGCTGCAAAGAAGAAAAACTAGTACATCATTTCTGAATCTTACCCACATGCGTAGAACCATACTGATACTCGTCATACTTTGTTCCGCCGTCCTTTCTTGCAAGGGACCTCAGAAGGCGGTTTCCTATAATGATTTATATAGCGAAAAACCGCTCACCATCTATGTTGCTCCGATTACCGACAATGCCGAGCGCCGTGTAGTAAAATACCCTGGCGACACAAAATACAACAACGAGATTGACCTGGCGGCCAAATACATGTACCAGACGGCACAGAAACCCATCGCAAACCAAGGCTACTATGTTATCGGACCGGCTGCTTCCATGCAGATTGCCTCCGAGGAGACTCGCTCTCAAGACAAGATGATGATAGGCGACCTCAAGTCGTACAAGTCCGTCTATGGCATCGACGCAATTCTTTTCCCCATCATCCACAAATGGGCAAAGGAGAATGATGAGTGGATTGTCTATGTCGAATATGTGCTTGTCTCCACCACATCCAATTCCGAATTGATGCACGTTTGGGTGAGGGGCAGCAAGTTGATACAGCTGAACTTCAAAGGGGAACCGCAAACAAGTAAGTTCGATGCCGAGTTCGCTGCTGATATGGAACTCAGCAATGCTTCGGCTCAGAGGTGCTTTCTGGTCGAACAGGTGAACGATTACGTTCTTCGCAATCTTCCTACCAGCTCCGACCGTCGTCAGTTTGAGGAAGATCGCTACTTCAAGGCTCATCCGTCCTATTTCTCCTACTATTTCAGCGAGGATGGCACCATCCAGATAGACAAAATCTCTATGGAGCAGTACGAGCAGGAGTGTTTCGTCAACGAATAGGATGAACACCATCGAGACTATCCTCTCCCCAGCGCTTTTCCCGCTTCGAACAATGCCCAGTGGGCATGTCACAGTGGCGGTTGATATTCTCCGTGCCACAACGTCGCTTTGTGCCGCTTTTTTTGCGGGTGCCTCTGAAATTGTGCCTCTTTCGGCACTCGAAGAGTTGCCAGCTTATCAATCTCGTGGCTACACTCTCGCTGCCGAGAGGGGTGGTCGTAAATTGGATGGTGCGGAGTGTGGCAATTCTCCTACCGAATATCTTACAATGAACCTCAAAGGCCGTCGTTTGGCCTACAGTACAACCAACGGAACCGTTGCAATTCTCGCTGCCTCTCAAGCTGGTCGTACCCTGGTCGGTGCGTTTGCCAACATATCTGCACTTGCCGAAAGTCTCGTAGCTGAGTCTAACGATGTTGTTCTTCTCTGCAGTGGATGGCTAAACAGCGCCAGCCTTGAGGACACCATCTTCTGCGGTGCGTTGGCGTCTCGGCTTGTTTCCTTTGGGAAATTCCAGGCTTCCGACGATGCCACCTCTCTTGCCATCAGGCTTTGGCTTCAAGCCGAGTCCGACCCTTATGCCTTCTGCGCAGAAGCCACGCATGTGAAGAGGTTGCAGCGAATGGGCTGTGACCGCGACATACGATTTGCTTTTCAAGCCGACACTTGCCCTGTTGTGCCATATTTCGCCGATGGACGTCTCGTCTCCCTATGACACCTATCGCTCACATACAAACCCCTTTTGACGATAAGTTCGGCATCCCTCGCCAGTCGGGGATGGCGTCTGTCGCGTGTCGCATTGTTTTCGACGAAGGCTATCGTTACCCTGAGGCGGTTAGAGGATTGGAAGAGTTCGACTATATCTGGCTCCTTTGGCGTTTCGATACCGACGCCGTGTGGCATCCCACTGTTCGTCCTCCTCGTTTGGGTGGCAACCAGCGCATGGGTGTCTTTGCCTCGCGTAGTCCTTTTCGTCCCAACCCGATAGGCCTCTCCTCGGTACGCCTGCTGCGTGTTGCCTTTGAGGACTGCGGCCCTGTCCTTTATGTCGAAGGTGCCGACCTTCGCAACAATACCGCTATCTACGACATCAAGCCGTATATCCCTTATGCCGATAGTCATCCTGAAGCACGTAGCGGCTTTGCCCCATTTTCCGCAGATCGTCGTCTGGATATTGTCTTTTCCGACACGTTTAATCTTCCGACCGACATCCAGCGGGGTCTCATGGAAATACTGTCACTCGATCCCCGACCGCGTTATCAGGATGATGCCTCCCGCGTATATGCGCTTTGTTATGCGGGTCGTGAGGTGAAGTTTACCGTAAACGGCGACGTTCTTACCGTACTGTCTGTTCAGTAAAAAACAAATCGGCGTGCAAAACCTGTTGCACACCGATTTGTTTGAATATGAATGTGCGATTCTATTCTGCTGCGTTCTCTGGCGCTGCCTCTGCTGCTGCCGCTTCTGCAGCTGGAGCCTCTGCGGTTGCTTCCACCTGCTCTGTCTTTGCGGGCTCTGCCTCTGCGGCTTTCTTCTGCCAAGGGAGGTTCTTGGTGAAATACATCACACAGAAAGCTACTGCCGCGAGGAAGAGTATCCAGTATATTATCTTGCGCCACAGCGGGGTTTTCTTGTCGGCAAACGGGTCTTTCATCACCAGCTTCGGATATTTGGCCATGCTGGTCAGCGTGGCGCCGAAAGCGCTGTTGATTTTTATCTTCGAGTTTATAGCCCATCCGTTGGCGTTCAGCACAGGACCAAGGTTGCGACGACGCAGCTTCAGCCAAGCGAGGAACATCGAAGGACCACTGATAAGCACTATCACGGCCAGAATCATTAATGGCAGATTATACCAATTGGCGGTGACACCTTTGGCCAAGTTGGTCAAAGCTGTGCCTATGAACCCTATCGCCATACCTATAGCTGCGAAAATACCTGCAAACTTGGCTATGTCGAATGGGGTAGTTTTCTTTCCTCCTGTTTCTGCGGCGTTCATCTGTTTGTTTGCCTTGGCCATATTGGTTGCCAGCTCGGTGGTTGAGTTGTCTGCTTTAGCAGTCATCTCGTCAAACTGTTTGCTCTCTTTCTCGCTCGCCGATTTGGTTATCTTGTCCGACACCCATTTCCCGAATTTGCGGTAAGGGCTCCAGAATGCCTGGCGTATGCTGATGGGGTTGTCGATGATTTTGGTGACGGTGGCGTCCCAGTCGAGGCCGTTGCGGTCGTAGAAGAGGGCGTTCTTGCCTTCATACAGGCTGTCCACGTCGCCGTCGGTCAGTGCCGCCACAATGTCCATCTTCTCGCCCTTCACCTTTGATGTGCAGGTGCAGTAAATGAGGTAGAGTCCGCTTGTGCCTGCCATCGCCGCCTGCTTGCCCATGTCGCTCACTTTTACGCATAGTTCGCAGCAACGCTGGTCGATATACAGTTTGCCGGCTTGGAATACCGCTTGCTCGCTGTCGTCGCGTTTATAAAAGTCTTTAAACACCACGTAGTTGTGAACCAACTTGTAGTAGTCGCGGCAGTAGCGCACAAGGCGCTCCACCGGCTCTATGGCGGCTGCGTGGGTGGCCAGCTGTGCCTCGATGGCTTCGTTCATGGCCGTCTCGCCGGCGTTCTTCCATGCTGCGTAGGCGTCTATCTTGTCCAATACGGTGTTCCACTCAGCTTCGCTTATGGTCTCTTTGCCCGCAAACTCGGTGTCCAGCACCAGCGTCTTCAGTTCTGCCATAGCGGCTTGCCATGCGGGGTTGAGGCCTGTGATGATATTGAGTTGTCCTTCTTTGTTGGGGCGGGAGAGGGGGTATTCGGCTATCTCGGCCACGTTCTCGCTGAGGTTCCCTCCGCTGATGGCGGCAATCTTCTCCACCTGCACGTCCAAGGCCTCGGTGGCGTCTTCGTCAAACTGGGCCAGCTTGCAGCGCATGAAGTAGTCGGCCATTTTTTGCCTTATTCCATTCACCGCTTTCTCGGCGGCATCGCTCTGCTCTCCGTATGGCGGTGTGAACGGCTCTGCGTCCTCCGCGGTGTATTCGGCCTTGCATTTCTCCTCGAATATGGCCATATATTCGTTCACGTCCGTCAGCGATATGCTCTGCTGCTCTTTCTCGAGTTTTGAGAGGATGAGGTTGGCGGCTTCCATCACCTTCTGTCCCTCTTCGGTGTCCGATTGTATCTCGGCAAACTCTATGCTGTCCTTGCCTTCCAGCAGATATTCCATGCTTTTCAGCACCTTCTTTAGCCACTCTGCGGCGGCCACCATCTCGTTGACGCGTATCTTGCCGTCGCCGTCGAGGTCCATGAGTTGAAGAGTCTTCTCGTCGAACTCAAGGCCTTTCACCGGACAGCTCAGCACCGTCCACAGTTTCTGGTCAAGTTCATGGAGATGCGCGATGTCCTCGCCGCTCTCGATGTTCACGCGTGTAACGCCGCCTACGACGCTGTATTTCCAGTCGTAGCCGCTTTTCTTTGCAATTATTTTAGCCATATTATATTGTATATTTTGTTCCGTAATAGAATTGCAAAGCTACGAAAAAAAACTGACGCTTTGCTGTCAAATCGCTAAAGATTCGCCAAAATGGCCTCCACTGCGTTCATTCCGTCCATTGCCGACGAAACGATGCCGCCGGCATATCCGGCACCTTCTCCGCATGGGTAGAGCCCTTTCAGTTGCGGGTGTTGCATGTCTGCCCCTCGCGGAATCCTTACCGGCGACGACGTGCGGCTCTCAACCGCCAGCACCGAGGCCTCTCGGGTATAGAACCCTCTCATCTTGCGGTCGAAATCTTTGAATCCCTGCCGCAGGCATCTTGCTACGAACGACGGAAGCAGCTCGTGCAGCGGTGTCGATAAAACGCCTCCCATATAATTGGTTTTGTTTAACTTGGTCGTAATCCGTCCTTCGCAGAAGTCGGTGAGTGTTTGCATCGGTGCCGTCGCATCAACACCTGTGGCGGCATACATGGCTCGTTCCACATCTTCTTGAAACTTCAGAAGCGCAAAGTTGCCGTATTGTGCATATTCCGGCACATCGTTAACGCCCACCGTCACCGCTATCCCGCTGTTGGCGAATGGCGAGTTTCGTTTCGAGTTGCTCATGCCGTTCACCACCTGTGTCCCAGCTGCGGTCGTGGCTGGCACTATGATGCCGCCTGGACACATGCAGAACGAAAACACTCCGTGCCCGTCAACCTGTGTTGTGAGGCTGTAGGCGGCTGGTGGCAATAGCGGCGAATAGTTGCGTGAATGGTATTGTATCGTGTTTATCAGCTCCTGTGGGTGCTCAACTCTAACGCCCAATGCAAATGGTTTGGCCTCAATCAGCCATCCTTTCTCTTGGAAAAGATGGTATATGTCGCGTGCCGAATGGCCGGTTGCAAGTATCACCGCCACGCCCTCATATCGGTTGCCCTCACTGTCTATTACGCCGCCCACCGCGCCGTCTTTCACTATAATGTCCGTCACCCGTTTGCCGAAATGGTACTCTCCGCCGTGTTCCTCAACCGTCTCCCGCATCTTGGCTATGATAGGGCTCAGGCGGTCGGTGCCGATATGGGCGTGTGCGTCGATGATAATCTTCTCATCGGCGCCGTGTTCGATGAATTTACGCAGCACTGCCCCTACGTCGCCGCGTTTGGTGCTGCGGGTGTACAGTTTTCCGTCGCTGTATGTGCCTGCGCCTCCTTCTCCGAAACACCAGTTGCTGTCGGGGTTCACCTCGTGTTCTTTGGTCAGTCGGGCAATGTCGTATTTCCGTTCCGACACCATCTTCCCGCGTTCCACTATCACGGGCCTCAACCCGTGTTCAAGGGCTCTCAGCGCCGCGAACAACCCCGCAGGTCCTGCGCCCACAATCACCACTTGCTTCCCGTTGCGGCAGTCTTTATATGGCGAGCGGTAGTCGGCAACCGGCATTTCTTCGCCCTCCTCATACACCTCCATCACCGTGTGGTACTTCACCCCACGCCGTGAGTCAAGGCTCCGCCTCACAATCCGCACCCTGCTGTCCTGCTCCGCCTCGCGGTATTTTTCAGGCGTAAGATCCGCTTCTATCCGTTTCATAAATTACTAACCACTAACTATATTTATTCGCCCTGTGCGGGCACGCACTCACCCCGTGTGGGCATACACCACGCACTCACCCCTCAAACGTAAAGCTGAACATCAAAGTCCGCGACTTCAAATAGTCGGCCGAGCGGCTGTATATGTCGTCGTCCTCGACCCAGAGGTTTATGATGCCGAAGCCCGCCTTGATATCGATGGCGAATTTCACGTATTTGAGGAAAAAGTCCAATCCGAACCCTATCGTGTAGTGCACCTCGTGCGGGTTGAGCCTCACGATGGCCTCGTCGTTGTTGTTCTTGTTCTTGCGCAGCGACGAGAAGTCGAAGCCGTATGTTATGCCGCCTGTCACGTATGGGCGGAAGTTCTTCCATCGCATGGCTCTGTAGCGGAACTCCAACGGTATCTCGCCATACACGCTTTCGACGTTGCGTCTTATGTCCAGATGCGGGTGTGCGTCGAAAAAGGCGTGCTCCCACGAATAGCTGAGCTCGCGGTTGATGATGGTTACGCCCGGCAGAAGCCTCAGGTTGAAATACTTCCAGATGCGCAGGTCGCCGATGACGGCTATGTGGAAACCGGCGTTGTAGTACGATGTGACTCCCTGCATCGAATCCCTCAGCGCGCTGTTCTCCGAGAACTTCAGGTCGAACTTCGACTGCGTATAGCCCACCTGTATGCCATAGTGCAGCAAACGCCCGTCGAACGAGCTGAGGTTGTTTATCTGGCTGTGGGCGCTAAGGCCTAGACAGACGAGCAGTATTATGAGCGTGAGTCGGCGCAATATCTGGTGTTCTTACATTTCCATCTCTCCGCGCAGCGGGGTTTCGAGCATCTTTCTGACCCTCTCGGCGTCGCTGCCGTAGTTGCCCAGTACATGCATCATCTTCGTCACCGCCGCCTCTATGGTGATGTCGTGACCGCTGATGACGCCGATGCGCTCCATATCGCAGCTGGCGGCATACTGGCGCAGTTTCACCGACCCGGCCTTGCACTGGGTTACATCCATCAGCACGATGCCGCGATGGATGGCATCCTGCAGCGAGTTGATAAACCACTCTTCGGTGAGGGCGTTGCCCGAGCCGTAGGCCTCGATTATGGCTCCTTTGAGTCCTGGTGTATGAAGTATGCTGTCAACCAGTTCCTTGGTGATTCCGGGGAACAGTTTCAGCACCGCGATGTGCTCGTCAAACTGCTTCCACACCTTCAGCGTCCCCTCCGGTTGCGGCATGATGAGGTGTTTCTTATAGGTCATCGTGATTCCCACCTTGGCCAGCGAGGGGTAGTTGTATGACTTGAAGGCGTCGAAGTTCTCGGCGCTTACCTTCGTGCTGCGGTTGCCGCGATACAGGCGGTTTTCGAAGAATACGCACACCTCTGGAATCATCAACTCTTTCCCGGCGACAATCTCCAGCGCGCTGATGATGTTCTCGCGGCCGTCGCTGCGCAACATGCCGAGCGGCAGCTGGCTTCCCGTAAGCACCACAGGCTTGCCCAGGTTCTCGAGCATAAAGCTCAACGCCGAGGCGGTGTAGGCCATCGTGTCGGTCCCGTGAAGCACCAGAAAACCGTCGTAGTGCTGATACTCGCGTTCTATTATCTCAGCTATATCCACCCACACCTTGGGCGTCATGTTCGACGAGTCGATGATGTTCTCAAGCTGACACGAGTCAATCTTGTAGTCGCACATTTCCAGCTGAGGCACAGCCTGATATATGCCCTCGAGAGCAAAAGGATGAAGCGAGCCGTCTTTCCCCTGCACCATACCTATAGTGCCGCCGGTATAGATTATCAGAACTTTGTTTTGCATCGGTTATGTATTGAACACCATATAGTAACGAGTCAACCACTCTTTTATTTTCTCAGAAAACTTTATAATTGTTAAAAACTCTACTGGTAGTAAGGTGGGCGTTGGTAGGGAGTGAGGTGGTAGGCGATCTATTCGTTGTTTGATAGTCAATGCTTTAAGATTAGTAGTAAAGTTGTGGGTGCTGATTTTTAAGTAGTTGCAGAACAAGTGCCGACCACCGATTCGACTGCAAAAGTACAAACACATGATTGCGGTTTACGAATGGTGTTGACATTTTTAACAATTTTCAAGAAATAGCTCGAATTTGCCGCCTGCTTATGTGTCATTAAGTGTCAAATGTCAAATGTCAATAAGGATTTTCGATGTCGGACGACTTGATGCGTTACAGTTACAGTTGTTACAGTTCAAAATCCATCATTTGCAACATAACAAAAAAGGTAGTATCTTTGCACCCATAAATCGAAACAATAATGACATAACGCAATCACATAGATAAAGACATAATATAGAAGCGTTTTTGCTTTTCTTTGTATTTCCGAAATCGCCAAATTTCCAAATGCATTACAGAAGAAAAGAAAGCGTTCACGAGTTCCGTGAACTTTCTTGTTTGTAATGCAGGCTTTGGCGAGCCTCGGGAATAAACAAAAAGTCTCACGGATTTCTTATTATTTACATAGTGGGTATGCCGAAAACCATAAAAAACAGAGTAGGCTTTATTAAAAAAAAATAACAATGGAAAAAGAGAATCTTGCAATCAAATTAATTAACCAAATCACCGACCATGCAATCAATGGTATTGGACCAATGGGCTCTGCTGAAAAGTTGGCCGAGGATTTCCTTAAAAGGAGTTCTGATAAGGACAAATG
>JAFZTV010000056.1 GCA_017618625.1 Bacteroidales bacterium
CCCACTAATGCCGGTATCGAGCCCGTGCAGATTAGCAATGTCGAGGAGCTTATCACCGCCATCGATCAGCCGGCTCTGCCGTTCGCCGAAGGAATGCAGGATGTCAACCCGACCGCAGCCGTCTCCTATTTCACGATCGACGGCACCGCACTCGGCACGCAGGCTCCCACGCAACCAGGGCTCTACCTTCGTCGCGAAGTCCTTGCCGATGGTACCACTCGTACCCTGAAGATTCTCCGTCGGTAGTCAGTTGTCATATTTTATAACCGTTATTAAAAATGTGATTGTATGAGAAAGTTACTTTTCATGGGCATCTTTGCCTTTGCTGTTAGTCTGTCAGTCAGTGCCCAAGGGTCTTTGTCGGGCAGGGTCTATCATTGTGCCAACATGATGAAAGGCGAAATGGAAAAGATAAAAAGCGACTTCAACAAAGACGTTCAGAAAGAAAAAGATGTCACCGCCGAAGAAAAGAAGGAGGCCAACCAGATGGTTCAGGCCATGACCGATGCCATCATTTCGACGATGACGGTGAAGTTCCTCAGCGACAAGGAATTGGAATTGAGCATGATTGTGAAATACGACGATGCAAAGGCAAAAGCCAATGGATTGCCTTGGATAGCACGAAAACTCGTTGCAGGTAAGTTGAAAGGCAAGTCATACACCAAGAAAGCTCCTTATACGTTCGATGGCAAGACGGTCAAGCTGAGCAATCCTAAAACCAAGAAGGAGATGCTTCTTCAGCTCTCCTCCGATGGAAAGACCATGTACTTCACTACAGAGAAGAAAACTATTCAGCTCACCCGCACCAAGTAGGGTGGGTCGTCAGCATCAAACCTAAAAGGCAATTGTATATATTCAGCCCCCAGTGGAGTTTAATAGTATATAATTGCCTATTTTATTGCCCGAAAATAGAATTGCAATTTGACTTTTGAAGCGTTTGTCCGTATTATAAATAGATAGTACACCTTTACAATAGATTTAGCAAACTCAAAAAGCGACATGCCCTCTACCACCGACCAACAACTCATCAGCCAATGCCGGGAAGGCAATAAGGATGCTTTCCGACTGCTTGTGCAGACCCACCAGCGCAGGGTGTTCTCACTCGCGCTGAAGATGGTGGGCGATGAGGAAGAGGCGAAGGACATCGTGCAGGAGACGTTCCTGCGCGTGTGGCAGCGGCTCGGCGATTACGACATGCAACGCCCCTTCACAACGTGGCTCTATGTCATAGCCTCGCGTCTCTGCTTCGACAGGCTCAGGAGTATGAAGCACATAACGGCTATGCCTGCCGACGAACAGGTGTTGCGCGACTTTGCTTCCGACAGCGGCACACAGCGACAACTCGAGAACCGCGAGTGGGTGAGCATCGTCCGCACGCTGGCTGATGGGCTTAGCCCGAAGCAGCGGCTGGTATTCACGCTGAGTCTGTTGGAGGGACTCACCCCGCAAGAGGTGGAACAAGTAACCGGTTTCACGGCCAGTCAGGTGAAGAGCAACCTGTATGTGGCACGTCAGACCATTCGCGAACGACTTAATCGATTAGGATATGAATAAGATGGATGACCTTTTCAGCAGACTGCAGGCGCAACAGCCGCCTGTCATCGACGACCCCGACGAACTGACGGAGCGCATCATGCAAGGTGTTCAAGGCCTACATGCACCTGCGGAGCGTTCAGCGTTCAAGGTTCAAGATTCAAGGCGGCCCACGCTGTTCGTAGCGCTGCGAGCACTCTCCTCGGCTGCTGCCATCTGGTTGATAGGAGTCTTCTTCTATGTTTACTCGGTTCCGACCCGGCAGCCACAGCCAACGGCTATGTCGGCCACGCAGTCATGGGTTGGCAACCCTCAGCTCTTGTCAAGCACATTGCAGAATGTGCGTACCAGCTACCAGCGGTCACAACAGCCGCAAATGCTCAGTTACACTCAACTCAAAAAGCAACTCTATGAAAAAGATTAGTTTCGGTCTGCTGCTGCTCGCTTCGGTAGCGCTGACCATCTCCTGCGATAGTAATCAAGTGCGTATGCATACCATCGTCAACGCCGATGGCACTTGTAAGCGCGAGGTTAGTTATAGCAATGTGATGTCACAGCACGAGCGCGACTCGCTCTGGGGCGTCGGTAAAACCGGGTGGGCACAGCCCCTGCCCGCCATTCTGAACATCGATGCTTTCTCAAGCAGTCATACCGATGTGGGCGAAGGCGACACGGTGACAACAACCTTCTGGCGTGAGTTCGACAACGCCGAGCAGATGTCGGCAGAGATTCCGCTGCAGTTGGGGAATCATCGTCTGCAGTCGCAAGCAACGCTCAAGAAACGCTTCCGCTGGTTCTATACCGATTACACCTACACCGAGACCTTCGCCTGCGTGGGCGATACATTCGAACTGTCGCCTGCCGACTATGCCGATCAGGACGTGGTGAGCTACTGGTTTACAGGTCAGCCAAACATCATGGAGGGACTTAGCGGTTCGGAGGCAAAGGCAAAGCTCGACGAAATAGAACC
>JAFZTV010000057.1 GCA_017618625.1 Bacteroidales bacterium
GCTCAATAGTCGTGATTTTATTCTCTATATGACTGATACGCTTGCGGTTACGAATAATGATATAAGCCATGATGACAATAACCAGCAAAAGAAACAGCAAAACCCATATCGAAGAAAGGCCTTCATCTTTTTTGGGAACAATCGGTTCGGTCTTCGGACGATTATTTGCATTGAAAAGGTATTCTATCTCCATTTTTCGTGATGCCATACGGGTCTCCATCATAGAGTTTTCAACATAATAGCGTGTGTAGGCCAACTCTTGGTCTGCCATTCCTTTATCACGAAAAATCTCTGCCAACTTGGCCGCTGCGTCAACCCGGGCAAAACGATCGCCATTTGCAAAAGCCCTAGCCAGATGTGGAACTGCAGAATCAAACTGTTGAAGTTCAAAGAGTTTCGCACCCAAGGCAAGTTGCATTGGTTCGTCTCCCACCGGCACACGCTGTTGCGCAGCTTCAAACAAAGACAAAGCCTTGTCATAGTCTTTCTGTGACTGATAGATAGCCGCTTCAAAACGCAACATGGCCGCAAGGTCAGCCTCCGACTCATAATAGGAAGCTGCTTTGTGACAGGTTTCAATAGCCGCGTCACGGATACCGTAGCGGTAAAGGATTTCAGACAAACGGGTGTAAATCAAGGCAACAAATCGTTTTGCATAAGGATTGTCCGCCCATTCTTCCCTCTGGCGCATCACCTCTAAAGCATTAAGATAATGCGTGAACGCTGAGACATCGTCATTGGCGAACGACCACTGCACACCTTTATAATAATAGGCGTTCGCACGGAGATACTGCAAATCGGCATCCACAGGATACATCGAGGCCAAACTATCGAAGAAAGTAATCACCGGCGTCAAGTCTGGGCTTTGTTCCGAAAGGCTACGATTTTTGTACTGGGCTTGTACTTCACGAAGTCGCAACTCGTTTTCATCAAACAACGAGAAAGGCTGTTGCAAAGCTTTCTTTCTCAATGCATTCACGCTGTCAAGAGCGATTTCAGGATCAGTCTCAATCAAGGTCTCCACTGACTTCAATTCCTTGAAATGACGGGGCGCATTGGCTTCGGTAAACGCTGATTTTTGCCGTGAGCAGGCACAAAACAGTGCCGTACAAAGCAGAAACAAGAAAAGCGTAACACGTGAAGCCTTCATAAAAACGCAGTTTTTACAATTTTGCAAAGATAGGGTTTTTCGGCGGGAAAAAAGTTTTTTTTGCGAAAAATCTCAACCTATCGAAAAATGTTGTACTTTTGCAGCGGAGATATGGCTGAGTGGTCGATAGCGGCGGTCTTGAAAACCGTTAAGCCGAAAGGCTTCGGGGGTTCGAATCCCTCTGTCTCCGCAAGGCGGCGAAAAGTCGCCTTTATAATGTAAGACCCTGCCTAAAAAGGCAGCAAGGAGAGATGCCGGAGTGGTCGATCGGGGCGGTCTCGAAAACCGTTGAACGCTTTGCGTTCCAAGGGTTCGAATCCCTTTCTCTCCGCAAAAAGCAACCGATGCAACCTAGTGAAATCACAGAGTCGCATCGGTTATTTATTTGGCGTTTACCCAAGAGGTTACCCAATTTCCCCTAGGTATTATTCGGCGGTGCACACAAGCCGCACACTCCCACCGCGTGGGAGATAGTCGACATATCCCTGACCCAAGCCTGAATCCTGGAAGAAAATGCCGTAAGCACAGTGACCATAATAGGCACCATCGTAGCACGAAGCCGACCAGTACTCACCGAAGTTCCCCACCTCGTAGAACGAAGTCCCGTAGCGTGAGCCACCAGCAGGCAGGAAGACGGCACCTGCATCCTCGAGGGTAATCCACTGAGAGGCAGAGAAAGTGTTCCTGCTGAAGTCAGCATACCCATCGTTGACGTTGTATAAGCTGCAGATGTCGTTACTCCAATCGTCAGGAAACAGGATCACTCCGTTCACATTGCTAACCTGCGCCTTGACATAACGGATATCGAAAGCCGTGGCGCGTGTATCGAAGACATACTCCAGTTCATCTTTAGTCAGCGTGCGCCACTGATTTTCTTGGTTGCCACCGTTGCTGATAGGATTGTAGCCCCAGTCGGCTTGGCCAGTCTGATCACACAGGTTATATTCGTAACTACCATAAGCATAATACTCGCTAGAAGTTGTACTCGTGCTCCAAGGCCAATAACTCACGGCTCCATGGTTGTAGCCACTCGTACCCCATCCAAACAAATCTATCCACCCGGAATAAGTAGGAGAAATATCAGCATTATCACTTCCAGTCACAGTCCCACTTGGTCCGCCCTCATGAGGGTCCTGCGTACCGACATAATCCCATTGATTCTCAGCAAATCTCCAGATGTTCTTCGATGCTTGATACTGCAAATTCCCTTGCGAAAAATACACCTTGTCTCCATTTCCGTTGATGGTGAATACGCCCTTGATAGCACCTGTCGGAACGGTCGGCGCCTCTGGTGTCTCGCCGCCACCACCGGCACTTAAGGTTGTGAAGCTCTTTTCTTGGCCATAATAATACTTCAGGCCACGCAAAGCATAGGCGCGCACATAGTACTTCGTTTCGGGCTCCAACCCCGTA
The DNA here is from genome assembly GCA_017618625.1 of Bacteroidales bacterium. Next base: position 2,564 of record JAFZTV010000057.1, read on the forward strand.
ACCGTACAGACAAAAGGCTCGTTCCAGGCTGTCGTGTAGCGATGGATGTCATCAACCGTGGGGTTCACCTCTGTACTCAAGCACACCCCAAGCTCCGTAAGCGAGAGGCCTTGCGTAACAATCACGTCGCCGCCACACTTCACAGTAGTCTCGGTGATGTCTTGAGGCGTGTAGGTGGTGACAAACACATCGCCATAACTGTCTCCGTTGTTGTCACCTCCGTTATCAGGATTATCTGTTTTCTTACATCCTGGAGCGAAGACAACAGCAGTCGTTAGTAACAAGACCGCTAAAACCATTTTTAATGTTTTCATAACTCTTGATTTGATTTTGGCTAAGATAATCTTATGCATCTAGTCCATCAATGCACCGCCTTCAAAAAACTGTATTCCTTACCATATTTCAAATGTTGCGCCACGAAATCGGAGGGATATTCAATCTTATAGTCGACCACCTTGCCGTTCTCCGTAACGGGGATAATCTCAGGATTGATAAAGCCACCGTATGGCTTCAAACCCAATGCATCATAACGATCTCTGACTTCCTTGTGCAATGCGGGGTCGACCTTCACGGCGTATTGCTCCACGATGCCCTTGCCGGCGGCATAGTCGCCTTCGCTCTTGATACGTTGGATCTCGGCCAGCAGCTCACCAAACAAGCCACGTAATGCCTCGAAGTCGTTGATGACGTAGTAGGTCTTGCCGCTCTCCACCTTCTTCTCGATGACGTTGGCGTCCTTGCCATGTTCATAGCACCACTCGGAGATGAGCTTACGGTTCTGCATGTGCGACTCGGTGACGTCCTTGCCCAGCTCCACACGAGCCAGCTGCGA
>JAFZTV010000002.1 GCA_017618625.1 Bacteroidales bacterium
GGGAAGGGCTTGCATCTTTGCATCCTTCAACAATGTAATTGTCTCTCTGACAAATAACGCCGGTCAAGTGATTTCTTGGTCGTCAGCTGGAAAAATGGGCTTCCGCGGATCGAAGAAAAACACTCCGTACGCTGCTCAGATGGCTGCGGAAGATTGCGGCAAAGTTGCTTATGATTTGGGCCTAAGAAAAGTAAAGGTCTTCGTAAAGGGACCTGGTTCAGGACGTGAATCTGCAATACGCGCAATCAACGGATGCGGTATAGAGGTTATGGAAATCGTTGACATCACCCCGCTTCCGCACAATGGTTGCCGTCCGCCAAAACGCCGTCGTGTGTAATCCATCAATTTGTTTAAAGTTTTAAAGAAGTAAAAAATGGCAAGATACACTGGTCCTAAAACCAAAATTGCAAGAAAATTCCACGAACCTATTTACGGTCCGGATAAGAATTATGAGAAAAGACCTTATGCTCCTGGTATGCACGGTCAGAACAAACGTCGTGGTAAAACCTCTGAGTATGGCATTCAGCTCCAGGAAAAGCAGAAGGCAAAATATACTTACGGAATCTTGGAACGCCAGTTCCGCAAACTTTATGCCGAGGCTTCGCGTCGTGGTGGCGTTACCGGTGAGGAACTCATGAAACTCATCGAGGCCCGCTTGGACAATGTGGTCTATCGTCTCGGTATCGCCAAGAGTCGTGCACAGGCTCGCCAGCTCGTTTCACACCGTCACATCGCTGTCAACGGAAACGTCGTCAACATCCCTTCATATTCTTTGAAGGAAGGTGATGTGGTTTCGGTTCGTGAACGTTCCAAATCCCTCGAGATTATCGCTGACTCTCTCGCTTCTCGCGCTAATAACTACTCATGGCTCGAGTGGGATGCTAACACCATGAGCGGCAAATTCATGAATTTCCCGCAGCGTGCCGATATCCCCGAAAATATCAACGAGCAGCTCATCGTCGAACTCTACTCGAAGTAACGGTCCGGCTCTGAGCCCTTACGGCTAGAAGCCTCGCTGCAGGCTTGAATCAAAAGTAATTATTAACGAGAAAGATTAAAAGATGTCAATATTAGCTTTCCAAAAACCGGATAAGGTGATAATGCTGGAGTCTGATGACTTCCGCGGCACTTTCGAGTTCAGACCTCTTGAGCCCGGATACGGTGTCACCATCGGTAACGCATTGCGTAGAATTCTTCTCTCCTCGCTCGAAGGATTCGCTATCACCTCGGTCAGAATCGACGGCGTTGACCACGAGTTTTCGTCGCTCCCGGGTGTTGTCGAGGATATGACCGACATTGTCCTGAGTCTTAAACAAATTCGTTTCCGTCGTCAGATTGAGGACACCGACAGTGAAAAAGTCTCTTTCGAGATTGTTGGACAGTCGGTTCTAAAGGCAGGAGACCTCAACAACTATCTTAACGGATTCCAGGTTCTCAACCCGGAAGTTGAGATATGCCACATGGAGCCTACCACCTCGCTCAAGATTGAACTCACGGTCGAAAAGGGTAGGGGTTATGTCCCGTCAGAGGAAAACAAGAAAGCCTCCGACCCGATAGGTGTTATCGCCATTGACTCAATACATACTCCTATCAAAAATGTCAAGTACGAAGTTGAAAACTTCCGCGTTGAGCAGAAGACCGACTATGAGAAGTTGATTTTGGACATCGAGACCGATGGCTCCATCTGCCCCAAGGATGCCCTTAAAGAGGCTGCCACCATCCTGATACAGCATTTCATGCTCTTCTCCGATGAACGCATCTCTCTTGAGGTCGAGCCCAAGCAGGTTGTCGAGGAGTTCGACGAGACCACCCTCCATATCCGTCAGCTGCTTAAAACCAAGCTTACCGATATGGACCTCTCTGTCCGCGCTCTTAACTGCCTCAAGGCCGCCGAGGTCGAGACCTTAGGTGACCTGGTCTCCTTCAACAAGGTTGATTTGCTCAAGTTCAGGAACTTCGGTAAGAAGTCGCTCACCGAACTTGAAAACCTCGTGGCATCGAAGAACCTCGAGTTCGGAATGAATATTTCAAAGTATAAATTAGATAAGGAATAAAAAGAATATGAGACACGGTTGCAAAATAAATCATCTGTCAAGGACTCATTCGCACAGAGTCGCTATGATGTCGAATATGGCGACATCGCTCATTCTGCATAAAAGAATTGAAACCACAGTGGCCAAAGCCAAGGCACTGCGCGTATATGTTGAACCTATAATCAGCCGCTCGAAAGAGGATTCCACCCACAATCGTCGTATCGTTTTCAGCTATCTCCACAGCAAAGAGGCCGTCAACGAGCTTTTCCGTGAAGTGGCTCAGAAGGTGGCCACCCGTCCCGGTGGTTACACCCGCATCCTGAAGACTGGCATCCGCAAGGGTGACAACTCCGAGATGTGCATCATCGAGCTCGTCGATTACAACGAGAACATGCTGAAAGAAACCGCTACGAAGAAGGTGAAAGCCACTCGTCGTAGCCGCAGCAAGAAGGCCGAGACACCGGCAGTGGAGGCTGCTGCCGAGACACCGGCAGTGGAAGCTCCCGCTACCGAAGAGGCTCCGAAAGCTGAGTAACACAGCGATCATAAATCAACGAAAGGAATGCGGGACTGTCTGGTTCTGGCATTCCTTTTTTCATATTTATTAATAATCAAATATCTATCATTATGTCACAGATTATCGGAATTAGGGGTCGTCAGATTCTTGACTCGCGCGGCAATCCCACCGTCGAAGTCGAAGTGTTCACCGAACAGGGCGCAATGGGTCGCGCCGCAGTGCCTTCGGGTGCCTCCACGGGTGTCCATGAGGCTTGCGAACTGCGCGATGGCGACAAGTCTCAATATATGGGCAAAAGTGTTATGCAGGCCGTCAACAATGTCAACACCGTCATAAACGATGAGATAAAAGGCATGTATGTTGAAGAGCAGCGCAGTGTTGACCAGAAAATGATCGAACTCGACGGCACTCCCAACAAGAGCCGTCTCGGTGCCAACGCCATCCTCGGCGTTTCGCTTGCCTGCGCCAAGGCTGCCGCCATGGAGAGCGGCCAGCAGCTCTATCGCTACCTCGGTGGCTGCGGTTCCTATCTTCTGCCTGTGCCCATGATGAATATCCTCAATGGCGGTTCGCATGCCGACAACTCCATCGACTTTCAGGAGTTCATGATTATGCCGGTCGGAGCCCCGACATTTGCTGAGGCTCTCCGCATGGGTGCCGAGGTCTTCCACAACCTCCGTGGCGTGTTGAAGTCCAAAGGCATGTCCACCAACGTCGGCGACGAAGGTGGATTCGCTCCCAACCTCGGTTCCAACGACGAGGCCATACAGGTAGTCCTCCAAGCCATCGAGAAGGCTGGCTACCGTCCTGGCGAGGATGTGTTCATCGCCCTCGACCCCGCTTCGTCCGAGTACTATATCCCCGAAGAGAATGTCTATCAGCTCAAGTGGTCCAGCGGTGAAAAACTCACTCCCTCCCAGATGGTCGATTTCTGGAAGACCTGGGTTGACAAATATCCCGTCATCTCCATCGAAGACGGCATGGCCGAGGACGACTGGGACGGTTGGAAACTCCTCACCGACACCATCGGCGACCGCTGCCAGCTCGTCGGCGACGACCTTTTCGTCACCAATGTTGAGCGCCTCCAGATGGGTCTTGACCGCAAAGTGGCCAACTCCATACTTATCAAGCTCAACCAGATTGGCACCCTCTCCGAGACCATCGACGCCGTCAACCTCGCCATGCGCAACAGCTACACTGCCATCGTCTCTCATCGTTCGGGCGAGACCGAGGACACTACCATCGCCGACCTCGTGGTGGCTCTCAATGCAGGCCTTATCAAGACCGGCAGCGCCAGCCGCACCGACCGCATCTGCAAATACAACCAGCTCATGCGCATCGAAGAGGCTTTGGCCGACCAGGCTGAGTATCTTGGCAAGAATTTCAAATTCGTCAAGGGCAAATAATAAAGCTTTAGACTAAAAGAGGGCGTAGTATCATGGTGCTACGCCCTTGTTTTACAACCACCCCAAACCCTATCCCAACCGATCAACGTATCAACCTATCCACCTCCAACATATCAACATATCAACGTATCAACCTATCCACCTCCAACATATCAACCTCCAACCTATCAACAATTCACATGAGCACACTTCTTATTTGTATTATTGTCGTGGCCACCGCCCTGTTGGCCGTCGCGCTTACGGGCTTGTTGTTCTATCTCGTTGTGAAGAAATATTTCGACAACGAGCAGAAAGTCCGTCTGCTTGAAATGAGAATCGAGGAACACAAGGAATCCCTCCGTGTAGTCTCCCCCATACGGCTCCAAGCCTACGAGCGCATGGCCCTGTTCCTTGAGCGCATCTCGCCCAATAGCCTTGTATTGCGCTGCTATCGCCCCGGCATGGATATGTCCACCCTGCAGAGCGAGATGACCCGCAGCATACGCGACGAGTGGGAGCACAACCTCAGCCAGCAGGTCTATATGTCAAGCGACGTGTGGCAGAAGATACGCCAGGCAAAGGAAGAGATGATAAATATCGTCAATTCTTCCGCAGCCACCCTTGACAAGGACGCCGCACCCACCGAGCTTGCAGGCCGCGTCTTTGCCACGGTTACGCAGAAAGACCTCCCAACCGATGCCGCTCTCGAATTCATGAAAGCCGAAATCAAGAGCTATTTCGAATAATCAGGACACTTGACATAAAAGTCTTAAAGCCGCAAGCACTGGTTGCCTGCGGTTTTTTCGTGGTTGCCTATTTCGCGTAAAAGCCCCTATTCCGCAAAGAACCGCTCTTCGAAGTTCAGCAGGTAGGCTTTCTTTGTGGCGCGGGTCAGGGCAGTGTAGAGCCACCGCAGGTACTCTTTGTTCAGCATCTCGTCGGTTACGTAGCCCTGCTCTATTATCACCGTGTCCCACTGGCCGCCCTGGGTCTTGTGGCAGGTCAGCGCGTAGGCAAACTTCACCTGCAGCGCGTTGTAGTACGGGTTCGCCCTCACCGCTTTGTGGCGCTCGGCCTTGGTCATGTCGGCATAGTCTTCGGCTATGGCGTCGTATAGCCGGTGCGACTCGTCCGACGTGAGGCTGGGGCTCTCCGAGTGCAGCGTCTCCAGCATCAGCTTGCAGTCCAGCGTCGGCGCGTCGGGGTAGTCGATGAAGCGCAGGGTGGCTTCTACGAAATGGAACCCATACAGCTCTTCGTGGTGCCTTACAGAGAGCACCTCCACTATGTCGCCGTTGGCGATAAATCCTATGGGCGAGTCCTCCTCAAGCCAGTGGTAGTTGTTCTTCACCACCATCAGCAGGTCGCCGGCGTTTATCTCCCCTTCGCGAAATAGCACACGGTTGCGTATCGCCTGGTTGAACAGGTTGGCCCGCTTGTTGGTGCGGCATATCACCACCACGTTCTCCTCCGACAGCTCCGAGTATTCGCGGTTCAGCACCTCTTCCAACTCACCTCCGCCCAGACGTACCAGGTCGCCGTGAGGCTCTTCGTCAAATAGCGGCAGCTCCACCGGTTCGCCGTCGCTGAGCTCTGCTATACGTTGCCGCAGCCGAGTGGCCGTCTCCAGAATCTGCGATTCGTTGTGCTGGCGCACCACCTCTTTCAATTCCGCTTCATACACTTTCAGTCCCAGCGCCGAACGCAGGAAGTCGCGGTCCAACGCCGGGCTTTCGGCCTCGCCTATGGGGGGCAGCTGTGCGCTGTCGCCCACCAGCAGCAGCCGGCAGTGGTCGCCCGATGCCACATATTCGTTCAGGTCGTCCAGCAGGCTGCTGGTCCTTCTCGGGTCCATCCCCTGCGACGAGAGGCCTATCATCGACGCCTCATCAACTATGAACAGGGTGTATTTGTGCTTGTTCGGCTCCCTCACCACACGTATTCCGCCTGCGGGGTCGGTGGTGGTCAGGTAGATGTATTTGTGTATGGTGAACGCCTTGCGGCGTGAGTAGTTCGACAGCACTTTGGCCGCCCTGCCGGTCGGGGCCAGCAGCACGGTCTTTATGCTCATGGCTGCCGCCGAGCGTATCAGGGCGCTCACCAGCGTCGTCTTGCCCGTGCCGGCATATCCGCGCAGCAGGTAGGTGGCGTTGGGCGACGCGTCGTAGAGGAAACGCACAAGCTGCGTGCAGGCCTCGTTCTGGTTCACCGTGGCCGTGTGGCCCAGGTTCAGCAGTATGAAGTCTCTCGCCCGTTCGCGTTCCTCGTCGGTCATAGTACTGTGGTTCGAAACCGTTTTGAATTTTAGTTCAAACGAAACAAAGGCACAGCTTTTTGTCCAAGCATGTGCCTTTGCCTTTCTTTTGTGCTATTTGCAGTTTGCCGGCCGCTTATTGGTTGTCGGCGGCTTCCGTAGCTGACGGAGTGTTCTCGGTCTGCTCGGTCTGCTCTTTCTCGTTGGGGTTGTCGTTGTGCGAGCGCGGAATAGCCATGGTGGCCAGCAGGCTCAGCACCACCAGAGCGATGGCCAGACCCCAGGTGGCTCTCTCCAGAAAGTCGGTAGTCTTGCGAACACCCATGATTTCGGTCGGAGCCGAGAAATTGGCTGCCAGTCCGCCGCCTTTCGCGTTCTGCACCAGTACCACAACTGCCAGAAGCACACAAACGATAAGTATAAGTACTACAATAAATTGATACATGACGTTTTTGATTAATTGTTTTCTATTTTCTTTTTTATTTCTTCAATTCGGGCTGCAAAGGTAGCACTTTTTTCGGGATTTTGAATTGATAAATTCATATATACTTCCAAAGCCTTGTCCAGCTTGCCCTGCTGTTCAAGTATAAGTGCCATAGTCTCAGTGTTTAGCGCACTGTTTGGTTGCAGGCTTTTTTTGCCCGACTCGCTGATGGCCACCGGGTCGATGGGGGCCGAGCCGGTCTCGCGATAGGATGCGGCCTCCAGGAATTTGTCAAGTATCACGCTCTTCGGCGCGGTCTTGAACGATATTTCCTGATAGTCGTTTATCTCTTTCAGTATGTCGCCTGCCTCGTCCGCCTTTTTCTCAGGCTCCGCGTTGCGCACAGGTGCGGTCTCTACGGTCTGCGCCATGGGCGTTTTCAGCTTGACGCGTCCCATCAGCGCGCTCAGCGTGTTCTCGATAGGCAGGTACATCAGCGTCGTGTGCATGTTGCTCATCTTGTCGGTGGCAATGTTGCAAGCCTTGCTGCACAGCGTGTCGAGCAGGCGCAGTATGGCACAATACGGCGTCTTGAGGCACTCCTCCTGAACGAGAACCTTGTCCTGGAACGAAAGCTCCAACGGGTTATCGACTAGTGTATTGAATGATTTAATATCCATCTGTTTCTTCAACTATGAGGTGGAAATGGATTTGCAAAAGTACAAAATTTTCAACAATTATTCATTTTTTCTTGTTGATAAATATTTTTTTTGTACTTTTGCAATTCCAAAATCGAAGAGAAAATGAAAAGAACATTCCAACCATCACGCAGAAAAAGAGCTAATAAGCACGGATTTCGTCAGAGAATGTCCACCGCTAACGGCAGGAAAGTTTTAGCCGCCCGCCGCAGAAAAGGTAGAAAAAAACTCACTGTTTCCGACGAGAGATAGTCTGTGTTTGCCTGCGTAAGGGAAATATTTTCAACAGCCTCCCGAGCGCGCAGGACCCATTAGCCGCCTGAACCGGTATGGCAGTCAGTTCGCTCCGGCAGGTATTTGAAATTGAGGCTTTGTCAACCAACGCCTCTTTTTTTATTTCAATACAATTATGAGCAGAAAAAACAAGGAACAGCCCGTCGTCGAAGACCTCCTCATCGAGGATATCGCTGCCGAAGGCAAAGCCCTCGCACATCTCGACGGCAAAGTCGTCTTCGTACCCTTCGTCGTGCCAGGCGACGTGGCCGACGTCAAACTCCTGAAACGCAAGAAATCCTATTGTGAAGGCAAAGCCGTAGCCATAAAGCAGTATTCCTCCAAGCGAGTCCCCGTCCAGTGCCCCCACTTCGGCGTCTGCGGCGGATGCAAGTGGCAGATGCTCGACTACGCCTGCCAGCTTGAAGCCAAGCAGCGCCAGGTGCGCGACATGCTCGAGCGTATCGGCTCCGTCAACTGCGACGGCATGCGCCCCATCTGCGGCTCCGAACGCATATTCCGCTATCGCAACAAGCTCGAGTACACCTTCTCCACCCGCGCCTGGGTCGAAAACCCTCAGGCCGATGCCGACACTCCAGTCGCAGGCGCCCTCGGGTTCCATATCCCCGGCCTCTTCGACAAGGTGCTCAACATCGAGTCTTGCGTCCTTCAGGACGAGCTCTCCAACCGCATCCGTCTCTTCGTCCGCGGCTATGCCTACAGCCACGACCTCCCGTTCTACGACATCCGCAACCACACCGGCTTCCTCCGCAACCTCGTCCTCCGCAACAACTATGACGGACAGTGGATGGTCATCCTCATCGTCGCCGACAACCGGCCCGACGACCTCATGCCCCTCCTCTCCGCACTCCGCGACACCTTCCCGCAGATAACCTCCCTCCACTACATCATAAACACCAAGATGAACGACTCCTACGCCGACCTCGACACCCACCTCTTCCATGGCGAGCCCTGCCTCGAAGAGCGCATGAAGGCCTTCCGAGGCGACTCCTATCTGCGGTTCCGCATCAACCCCAAGTCGTTCTACCAGACCAACTCCGCCCAGGCCCAGCGACTCTACTCCTTTGTCGCCGAGTTCGCCGACCTCCAGCCCTCCGACACCGTCTATGACCTCTACACCGGCACCGGCACCATCGCCCAGTTTGTAGCCTCAATGTGCCGCCGCGTCGTAGGCATCGAATATGTCAAGGAAGCCATCGACGACGCCAAACTCAACGCCGCCCTCAACAACCTCGACAATACCGAGTTCTTCGCTGGCGACATGGCCGACATACTCACCGACGACTTCATCTCCCTCCACGGCACCCCCGACGTCGTCATCACCGACCCCCCGCGTGCCGGCATGCACGAGAAAGTCGTCCGACAGCTTCTCGCCGTCGCCCCCAGGAAGATAATCTACGTCAGCTGCAACCCCGCCACCCAGGCCCGCGACCTGCAGCTGATGGCCGGGCAATACGACGTAGCCCGCATCCAGCCAGTCGATATGTTCCCCCACACCCAGCACGTCGAAAACATAGCCGAGCTGATACGCAAATAAAGACCCCATGCCAGGCAAAAGGGATTAGTTCGCTCATTTCAACAACTGCACTCACTTTTTGTCATTCTATCTTTATTCAAAAATCTGAACAATTTCTCTTCAAAAGAACACAACCCCATAAACTCAAACCAGGGTGCGGCTTCATTCGAAGCCGCACCCTGGTGCTTTGTGTCGGCACTGAGGCCGTAGGGGAGGAAACTGCTAGGCGCTGAAGACACCCAGCATCTTCGAGGCCGACTCGGTCGAGCCCGAGCTCCACGCCACGTACAGGTAGCAGGTGTCGCCGGACCAGTCCGCGGGGTACGTCGTCGAGTAGGTCTCGGCGGCACGTGCGGCCACGTTGTTACCGTAGATGTTGGTCTGCTTCGTCATGTTGTAGAAGCAGTACATCAGCTGGTCCGTCTCCTGTGCGTCGCCCACGCCCGTGTTGTCCGACCACGAGATGGTGATAGTCTGAGTGGCCGTCGCCACCGATGCCGCGATGGTGTGGCACGGCGTCAGCGGTCCGCGCGCTATCATCACCTTCGTCGGGTCGATGCTGTAGCCGTCGGTCATGTTGCCGATCAACGCCTCGTACCACAGCTGGCGGAAGAAGCTTGAACGGGCTGGAAGTGCATTGTTGAAGTGGCGGTAGCCCTCGTTATAGACATGTCCTATGTTCGTTATGAAGGACGTGACCGCCTTAAAACGTGCGCGGATCTCTAGCTGTTTTGGCGTATTGCTGGTCTTGTGTGTACAGCCCGCCATGCGGTCGTAGTGTTGTCCGAATCTTTTGTACCCTACAACATCGTCAAGTTTTCCGTGAAACTTGAAAAGATCTTTACTTTTTGCCATAACTTTAAGTTTTAAAAGGTTTGTAATTTATTTTGATTGTTACACCGGTGTCTTTTTCAGTTTTCGGTGGTCGGTAGCCTGTGTATGCCCCGTCCTCGTTTGTTTCTGGCTGCAAATATATGGCGGTAATATCAAAAAACGGTGCTGTCCCAATCGGAACAGCACCGTTTAAGTTTCACTGTATGAGTGAGTAAAAATTGTTGTTTTTTTAGGTTCGAAGGCAAATGCCACTGCATTGCCACCGTGATGCCACTATGGGATAATTGGTTTTTGGGGCAGTTTTTTGAATATGGCGTCAATCTCCTTGCGAGTGTTGGCGGCTATGGACGAAGAGGTCTTCTTTGTAGAGCCAGACACACCGAAGAGAGCTTCCAGCTCCTTGCGGCGGTAGCGCGGCATGCCGCTGGGACCCACCACGGTGAGGCCGAGGTAGTCGCTAGCCTTGGTGATGAAGTAGGCTAGAGCCACCGGACACTTGGACGAGTGGTTCGCCACCTTCCAGCTCAGGTGTCCGTCGCAGGTTATCTCTATGCGCCCCTCCTCGATGAATTTCTGGAACATCAGGCGAGCCTCTGCAGTGTCGAGTTTTTCGGGCAGGGAGATGGTGTCGATGTCTGGCGCGGTGTCGTTGGAAGAGCCGTATGTGTAGTCAGAGCCCTTGTCAGTAGGCGTAGTGGTCCTGGCTGCGGTGTTCAAGGTGGTGCTGGCCTTGTAGTCCGACGAGGAGCAAAACCAGGAGATGGAAACCAAGGTCCACGAGATGCTGCCGTCGGGATGGTGGTGCCATTTCAGCGACGGCTTGGGCACCACCGTGCAGGCATCGACGAGGGCGTACCACTGTGAGAGCTCTTCATCAACGGGGTCCGATGGCGTTGCCACGGGAGTCAGGGAAGAAAGCACCGTGAGTCGCACATGATGTTGGATTACCCCTACGACATGTTTTTTGTAGGCAGCCTCACGGGACGAGATGGACTGGTAGTCGGCACCGTTGACGAGGCTCTCGTAGCTCGAGGCGGTTTTCATGTTGATGATGCTGGAGATGCCGTTGATGATGCTGATAGTCATCGAGATGCGGTCTTGGGAGAGGGCGTGCGGGAAATCGCGGCTTGTTACGATAAACATGATTTTTAAGGTATTATAAATGAATATATATGGTGAATTAAACAGCGCAAAACTTACAACATCCTGTTGCATAGAGCGCAACAGATGGGTTTTTGATGAAGTATTGCTTATGAATGACCCTACAAAATTACAAACAACTTTTATACCCCGCAAGTTAAAAAAGATGTAAATTTTTTAACCGAGGATAATCGTTTGACTGATGCGGAAATAGCAAAAAATCGTATATTTGCAACAGAAAAAACAAGACTTCGGACTTGTTTAGGATAACGTAGTTCATTGACATACTGAAATATAAACACAACTTTCAATAGTGTGATCATTAACACCATTATCAACAAACAACCCAAAAGACGCAAAGTTGTGATTTGCTTAAAAAGAAGACGTTAGTATTGATAGATAACAACCAACGACTTCGACACCCTCCGCGCCATCCTGTTGTGATTTGCTTAAAAAGAAGACGTTAGTATTGATAGATAACAACAAGAAAGATATTTAGATTGAGCAGTAGTCGTTGTGATTTGCTTAAAAAGAAGACGTTAGTATTGATAGATAACAACAATTATTAATCGCTATAAACCCCTCAATCGTTGTGATTTGCTTAAAAAGAAGACGTTAGTATTGATAGATAACAACAAGATGTACAACCACTGAACATACCAGAAGTTGTGATTTGCTTAAAAAGAAGACGTTAGTATTGATAGATAACAACGCGCCGCCGCATGTGGCCCGTCACGGAGCAGTTGTGATTTGCTTAAAAAGAAGACGTTAGTATTGATAGATAACAACTGAACAGCAAAGAGACCCTGCGCGAGATTAGTTGTGATTTGCTTAAAAAGAAGACGTTAGTATTGATAGATAACAACATCACCAAGTAATAACCCCAAATCCCCTATAGTTGTGATTTGCTTAAAAAGAAGACGTTAGTATTGATAGATAACAACACGTTTTTGTCAATCCCCTAACATCAAACGTCTTACTTGACGTCTTACAATAGAAAAAGCACCTCAATTGAGGTGCTTTTTCTATTTATATCCATTGTTTTTTCAATTCAAAACATCTCCAGCTGTTGCCCTGGCGCCTCAGGCTCTTTCGATTTCTGCCCTAGGAACAGTTCCATTTCCGAGAACTGTTTGTCCGTGATGCAGAGCATTCCCACCGACCCTTTCTCCGGCAGTCGTGATTTCACTCGTTTCTTATGCACGTCTGCATTCTCGCGGCTTGCACAGTGACGCACGTAAGCCGAGAACTGAAACATTGTGAATCCGTCACCCGTAAGATGTTTTCGGAAGTCGGAAGCCGCCTTGCGCTCTTTCTTTGTCTCGGTCGGCAAGTCGAAAAACACAAACAGCCACATTATCCTGTATTCGCTGAATCTATCCATCAATTTGAGGATATGCAATCTTGCGAAGTTCCCCGCTATAGCATTTTGCCAACGAGGCAGTGGTCGAGCTCACCGCCACCATCAGCGGGCTCCGTTGTCCGCCTATAACCACCTCTAAAGTGGGAATGGTCAGCAGGTCTCGCTTGATGTCGGTGGTTATCTCATCCGTTTCTTGGTACTTATCCATCAGCCTCATCACCAAGCGGTCAACGTATGGTCGGTAGGGCTCCATCACGTCGTCTGCCAGACAGTAGGCGTTGTAGCGGTTGTGATGGTGGATGCCCAACGTGGGCAGCAGTCCGCTGCTTACCAGCGCCCTCGCCACCACTGCCCTTAATATTGCGTAGCCGTAGTTAAGCATCGCATTGGGCCACATACCGCTTCGGTCGCGCACAAATTTTTCCTCCTCCATTTCGAGCAGACGGCTCCAGTAGTAGGCGGCTGCACGGCCTTCAAGGTTGGTCGAGTCTCCCGACCGCACATCGCTCGCCCACACCAGCATGTTTTTAACCTCTATCCCTGTTATTTCGTGTAGCACTGCTGCCTGGTTTCTTATCTTTTGCACGATGGTTTGTTGCCACAGCTGTTTGCGCAAAGGCAGCGAGGCCGAGATTTGAGCCTCGAAGCGCTCTTGCTGTACCGTGTGCCCTTCCAGTGGCAGCACCAACCCCGTAGGTATATGCTTTTCGTCGCAAGTCACCACCGCTGCGTTGTTTTCAATCAGTGCCGCTATCGCACCCGAAGTTATTGTTATCTGTTGATGGTCGAGCACCACCACACCCAAGTCCTCTATCGGCAGCGACGCCTGGCGTTCAGGTTCGTCGTCGTGGGCGGCGACTTTCACTACCAGTTGCCCATTGCGAAGCGACAAATAAGTCGGATTCGAGAAACAAACGGTTTTCTTAATCATTTTTTCCCTCCAGTTCTTCAATTTTTTTCTTCAGTTTGAAATTCTCCTCGCGGAGGGTAGCTACCTCTCTTGACAAATTATCTATCGTTTTGCGCTGCTTGGTGCGGTAGCCGAGGCGTGCGGCGGTCATGCGTTCGCGGATGCCGCCTTGGGTGACGAACTCCTCTTCTTTTTTCTTCTGGTAGGTCATCATCATCTTGTCGACCATGCGGCAGAGGGTGATGGCGATGTTGGCCGCCTCTTCGTCGGTCCACTTTTCGAAGAAGGGTTCATAGTCGGAGAGATAGTTGTGTTCGCGGCAGTAGCGGAGCATCTGGTCGTAGCGAGGATGTCCGGGAGTCCATTTGGTGAGGTGGTGAGAGGGGAGGTAGTCTTCGTAGTCTTCGAGCAGCTCTTGGATGCTGGAACGGGCGACGTTGAGGAGTTTGAGCTCCATCTCCATAGATGTTACCCCATCGGCGGAACCTTCCACAATATTCTGCTTGCCCGACCGTGCAGCCTGCACCATCTGATCGACCGTGCGGTCGCCGAAGGAAGGCAGAAACCGCCGCGTGAAAATGTAGGTCATCTGATAGAGGACGACGGTTTTCTGATAAAACCAGAGGTTTTTCCAGTTGGTCTGTTTTCGGAGGACGGATTCGATTTCGTTGGCGGGTAGAGTTTTCGGGGACATTGGGATTTTCTTTTTTGGGGATTTGCTAGATGCTCTAGATTTTCTAGATGCTCTAGAATTTCTAGATTATCTAGAGGTGGTAGATTATTCTATTGAGATTATTTTGCCTAGTCGGTCGGTTTTTAAGTGTTTACATACTTTTTGGATGCTATATTTTTTGTCAACGGTGGTAATCATTTTATTGTGAGATTCAAACTCGAATTTGTCGATAATAATATTTGCTACCGATGCGGGGATAAATTGTGCCAATTTACTCCCGCAAGATACCATTTTGTAAATTCTGCTTTTGTCGATGGATTTCACATCAGTTATTGTTTCACCTTCGTTGGGGACGTATACCAGGTCGCCAGGAGAGAGAATGTAGAGCATTTTTTCGGCCGTGCATTTTTCGTCGTCGGCTTTCAGGCGTTCGATGACGTGGTCTTTCCATTGCTGTTTGAACTTTTTCTGCAGGTCGATAACCATATTGAGAGGCAAGGTGGCATAGCCCCGTTCGCCTTTCTTGTCGGTATAAATAGCGAAGAAGAGATTTGTACCCTTTGCTGCTTCGACAAATTTTTTATGCTTGACGCCGGTTCTACCTACGGAGAACTTGTTGCCCTGTTCGAATTTTCGGACTTTCTTGATGGGTTGATGGGGTTTGCCGCCGTTGAGTTGGACGATATTGGCGTTCATGCGGTCGAGGCCGTCGGGCGAGAATGCTTCTTCGGCGTTGTAGTGTTCGCTGGCCAGATGAGCCAAGAGGATTTTTCTAATACCGCTGTCGGTGATGCTTTCGATGGCTTTCTTAGCGGCATCGAGTGTTGTGGCTCCGCTCAAATGAGAGAGCAGGTCGGTACGAGTGGCGAAATAACGGTCGTTTGTCTCGGCGGTGTAGAACCAAACCTCGACTTTGCCGTTGGCAACTTCGCTGAACACATCTTTGTTGGCTGCGAAGAACTCGTTTATCTGTTTTGGGGAGTAACCTTTCTCTATCTTTTCTTTTATCTTCGCCTTGATTTCTTTGTTGACCACCCGTTCGGGATTTTTGATAGCCTCTTTGATGCTCACAGACTTGGTGAGCTGCAGATTGACTTCGCCGAAGACGGTTTCCTTGTGCATCGGTTTGCGGATAGCCCAACTGTCGCCGCTGTGTTGGGTTTCGACAGACTTCTTTCCGTCGCGGAAAGCGGTGTATTTGTTAGAGGTTTTGTTGATGATCCGCTGGTTCTGTTTGAAACTCACGATAATCTCTTCCAGTGAGCGTTTGACATCTTGAGGGAATTGATCCCAAGGTTTTTTGAACTCGCCCGCTTTCTCTCGTTTTTCGCCATGCTCGTTGAGATAGGGATAGAAGTTGCGGAGTTTGCGCTGCAGGGCAAAACGGTTTTCGCGATGGGCGCTCAGGGCCGCTTCGTTGTTGAGGAGGTTCACATGGTCGCGTGTTGTACAGGCGATTACGATGGCGTCCATAGCGTGGTGGCGATGGTCGATACGTTTTTTGTTGAATCCCTGCCGAAGTTCGATAGGCATGTCTGGGATTTTATGGCCTTGGGTGTTGGTTGCTGTGTAGCAGGAAGAGCCGGTAAGATTGTTGAGACGTTCGAAACGTGGCAGGACGATGCTGTTCCATACATCATTGACACCCCAGTCTTTCTTGAGGCGGTCGGTTATGCTGCCGTTACAGGCGATGACGTTCTTTGCTGTCGCAGAATCCTCGATATTGCCGTCGCCGTCGTCCTGGCGGACGATATTTGACATGAGCCGCATCATTAAACGGGAGATGTAGCGGCTGTCGTTCATCTGACGCTCGATAAACTCGTCGGGGATTTCGTCGAGCAAGAGTTTTTTCATTTTGGTGCGGTTGTTGGCGAAAGTGCGGCGCACGTGGTCCTCGTATTCTTTTACGCCGAGGACCTCGACGGTTTCGCTGCCACCGAGCGAGATTTTCTCACCATGGTGGTTTACGATGAATTCGTGGCCCAACTCACGGTCTTTCTTCTTGTTGACGGCGGCTTCGCAAATGACCTTGTTGCTCAAGCTGTCGTCGAAATAGCGACTCTGAGGAATGACATGCTCTATTTCGTAGTCGGGGGTAAAGAGTCGAGAAAGCGGGATGGGCTTTCCTGTATAAGGGGAGACATATTTCTGGTCGAGCCATACCTTGTATTTTATGACATCGGAATGAGAAGGCCATTTTTTGCTGTCGCCACCCGACATCTTCTTACGGATATCGGCAATGTCTTTTGGCAGTTCGCCAGCCGACTCGACCACACCGGTTTCGTAGATTTTTAGAATTTCCTGTTGTTTTGGTGACTGCGGACGGACGTTGGCAACTTTGCTGTCGGCTTGCGCCAGTTCCATGAGCAGTAGTCGTATGCGCTGGTTTGTCTCTTCGCCTTCCAGAATGCTTTTCGACATACGCTCACGCTCTTCGCGAGTCTTTTTCAGCTCACGTCCCAGCTCTATGTGGATTTCGTCGGGTTTGCCATATTGTTTCCATATATCGCGCACCGTGCGCAGCGTTTCGGTGACCACCTGCTCGACAACGGGATTGTTGAGTGAGTGTTGGCGGAAGGAGCGCAGGTAGTCGTCGATGTCTTCCGGGCACTCCCAACGTTTGGTGTCGGCCGACTCGGAGTGACGTCCATAAACGAGATAACAGGCCTCATGGAGCGGAATGCCCTTGCATTTATCGACGCAGTCGTATTGAGCCAACTGTTCTCTCAATTTAACTGGAATGGTTTCATCGACCTCGCCGGTAGAGAGGTGTTCTATTCGTTCGCGAGTTTGGGTGTCGATATTATTTGCGGTCCAATAGCGACCACAACGCATAAGCGGCAATAGGCGGGATATGGCTTTTGCGGAATAGGAACCATAGTCTTTCTCCTTGTAAATGGTGAGACGCTCAAAAGCCTTGGCGAAAGCGGATGTCAGATCTTCGTTCCATCCTTGTTTCTTTCCGAAACGGATAAGCGCTTTGCCATATTCAGCGGAGTCCTCGACGGAATAGAGAATGTGCCATAATTCGAGTTCTTTCTCTTTGGTGAGGAAGTCTTTGTCGATACCACATTTCTGCAGGCCGCCGACAAGTGTACTGTGGGTTTCGCCTGCGGGATAGGACTTGTCGGTCACATAGTTCCATCGATATGAGTCGTCGCCCTTTTTCGCTAGGCCAAAGTACTTAAGTATCGACTTTTGGTCGATGCTTTTCTGTTCGGACATCCAGTCATAGAGGTCACAGACGGTGTTTTCGTCATTGAGATAAGATGCGGTAACATCTTCGTTGTAATGGTATATGCGAAGATTCGAGATGAATTGCCAGCTACGGAATTCCTGGAACAGGGGGTGCGACTTCGCGATGCCCTTCAACGGCTTAGTCTTTTCTTCGCCAGTTTCAGCGTTGGTGTATTTTGCTTTCTCGTATTGGCAGTCGGCGATAAGTGACTTCTTGCTCTTGAGAGGTCGTTGATAGAAGAGTATATCATCGGCAAGCAAATATTCGAAACCACGGCTGGCTATACTTTTGCGATAGGCATCGTTGTTGGGGTACAGTTCCTCGATAGCCTTTTCATAGAGAGAGGCATCTCGAAGTTCTGGGTGGTATTCAATCTGCTTCTTTAATATAGCATGTAGTTCGTCTTTGTAGTATTGTCTATCGACGGTGGTAACGCTTTCGCCGATAATCTTCTTCGACGGGTCGGAAAGCAAAAGATTGAAGATATATTCTCCAAGAGTGACGTTGCTGTGTTCTATGTCCTGTTCAAGTCGCAGTTTCCGCGGCGCCCAGCTGTCTTTGTCGGGAGCACTTAGCGACGGTTGTTCAACAGCTTTTCGTTTGCCGTCAGCATCAAGTTTGTAGGTGGCGATAAATGCTTTTACCTTACCTTCCCAATCGAGAGGTAGGGCGCTGGCACGTTTATAAACCCAGCCGTTCTCCAGTTTTATGTGATACCAGGTCTTGCCCTTCTTGTCTTTTTCGCCGCTATCCTCAACCGCAAGAACTCTGAGCTCGTGATATTCTTTCTCTTCACTTTTTTCGAAAGCGGAGTCGCTCTCGTCATTTTTGCCACGTAGCTGATTGTAGCCGCGTTTCTGGTTGAACTGCATGAGCACCCACGCCAACTCCTCATTAGAGATGGGTTGAGACAAGGCTTTCTTACGCAGATAATATATCGTCCAGTCGTATGGCACATTGCCCTCAACACCAGCTTTGCGAAATTCGGCTACCATCTCTGCAAACGAGTCTTTGAACAGGAACTCCATTTTGCCGTCTTTTCCTTCTCTCCACGCCATTTTGGGTTCGGTTTCAGCATTCCAGTGGCAGTAGCGGTCGAGCTGTGAGGCATAATGATCGGGTAAATATCCTATTATACGCAACACACGAAGCAAACGCTCCCTTCTTAAAAGATAGCGTTCACGGAGTCTTCTTGTACCGCGATAACCCGTGCGTTCCGCTGTTTGCGACACCGAGTTACCTCTTTCGAAATCGCCCATCACGGCTGCGTCCATCGGCAGAATACGCGAGCCAGCACCGTCTATGTGTTTTTTATCATTGTCAACAACTGCCCAACCGATACTGTTGGTTCCGAGGTCTAATCCTAATATTTTTGCCATAGTGTAGATAATTATAGAGGTGCAAAGGTACAAATATATCTGTAGATATGCAATAGGTATAGATATAAAAAGAACGACGGGAACACGAAGTTCCCGCCCTCCCAAAAGTTTTCACAACGGAATAATCCTTATTGTGATTTGCTTAAAAAGTGATGCAAAGATATGCATTCTTTTCCATTTTGCAAATTTTCCAATTTTTTTCTAGGTCACATATAAATGAAAAGTAGGAACAGAGTAGGCCCAGAGTAGGATCAGTATAAGGTCAGTAAAGGGTCAGTATAAAACCAGTAGATAACCCATGTAGGTAAAAAGTAGGAGAAAAGTAGGTAAAAACTAAAACAAAGGTAGGAGAAAAGTAAAACAAAAGTAAAAGAAAACTAAAACAAAGGTAGGCGAAATGTAAAAGAAAAGTATAAGAAATCTAAAACAGATGTAGGAGGAATGTAAAACAAAAATACTAGAAAACATGGTTGAGAATCTCAAATTATGTGTACCTTTGTAATTTGGTTGAGGCCGTTGCGGCCTCCGAATTGATTGTATATGAACGAGAACAACACCACATCGAAGAGCATCGTGCTGCTGGCTATGCTGCTGGGTCTGCTGGCTGGCATAGTGGTGGCGCCCAAGGTGAAGGGCGGCAGTGACGAGGAGAAGCTTCACTCGACGGTGGGGGAGGTGTATGACCTCATAAGCGGCGAGTATGTTGACCGCCTGGAGGGCGACAGCCTCGACGCACAGCTGGTGGCTGGGATGCTCTCAACGCTAGACCCTCACAGCAACTACCTCTCGGCAAAGGAGCTTCAGAAGCAGCAGGAGGAGTTGAGCGGCGGCTTCGACGGCATAGGCGTCGTGCTGCGCTACCGCAACGACACGGTGTGGGCGGGCGAGGTGATGGCCGGCAGTCCGGCAGAGAGGGCTGGCGTGCACCCGGGCGACCGCATCATCACGGTGGATGACAGCACGGTGTCGGGGGCGAAGCGGAACGTGGAAGACGCGGTGAAGCTGATAAGGGGCCGCAAAGGCACGAAGGTGACGCTGGGTCTGTTGCGCGGCGTCGAGGCTAAGCCGCTGAAAGTGGCAATCGCGAGGGGTTCGATATTTGTGCCGAGTGTGCCTTACAGCGGCATGCTGGACAAGACCACCGGATACATCAAGGTGATACGCTTCGGCGAGACGACTTACCGCGAGTTCCACCATGCGCTGGCCAACCTGAAGGCGCAGGGGATGGAACGGCTGGTGATAGACCTCAGGGGCAATGGCGGCGGCCTGCTCGAAGCAGCGGTGGATATAGCCAACGACCTGCTGCCCAACGGCAGGATGATTGTCTATACCGAAGGGGCTCACATGCGAAGGTCCAACACATACGCCCGCGGCAAGGCTTTCTACGAGGGCGAAGTGACGGTGATGATAGATGAACTGTCGGCTTCGGCGAGCGAGGTGGTCTCGGGTGCGATACAGGACAACGACCGCGGCATGATTGTGGGGCGCAGGAGTTTCGGCAAGGGGTTGGTGCAACGGCAGTTCGACCTGAGCGACGGCTCGGCCCTGTGGCTCACGGTGGCGCGATACTACACGCCGTCAGGACGCTGCATACAGAGACCTTACGACAAGGGGTCGGACGAATACTACGCGAGCTATCTGGAGCGGATGCTGGCCGAGATGGAGAGCGACTCGATTGTGTCGGAGGTGACCGACACCACCAAATACTACACCAACAAGGGGCGTGTGGTTTATGGCGGCGGCGGTATCTTCCCCGACAAGGTGCTCTCGTATCTGAGGGACGAGAACTTGGTGTATGTGAACGGTTTGTTGAACCGTGGCTGTCTGACGGACTTGGCGCTCGAGTGCGTGATGCGCGACTACGAGGGGCTGCGCAAGCGCTATCCCACAGCCGACGACTTTGTGGCGAACTTCGTCGTGGATAACGCCATGATGGAGCGGCTCTACGCCCTCGGCGAGAAAAAGGTGTGAAGAAAGACGCGAAGAGTGCAAGAAAATACGATTCATTGTTACGAACTACATTGAAGGCCAACCTCGGCGAATGTCTATATGGCGCGGCAACATACTACAGGATTAACGTAGCCAGCGACCACGAGCTGCAGCAGGCGGTGGCGAGTTTTTAGTTTTTAAGTTTCAAGTTGATGAAAAAGTTTTTAAGCATATTTGTGATGATGGCCATGATGGTTGCGTCGTGGTCGCAGAAAGTTGAACTCAACGGCACGGTCACGGGCCTTCCCAACGGGGTGCGGCTGACGCTTGCCGAGGCGGTGGGTTCGAAGCTGGTGGTGCGCGACACGCTGGCGATAGCCGCGAACGGCAAATTCAAGACCACCCTGAATGTGGCGTCCCCCACGCTCTTCACCCTGCAGCCGCAGGTGGAGAAAGCGCCGCAGGTGCACCTTATGGCGATGCCGGGCGACAAGGCGCTGACGCTCAACCTCGCCTACGACCAGCAGCACAACTTCATGAGGGTTGTGTCGTCCAAGGGTTCGCGCAATGCGGAGTTGTACCAGAAGTTCAACGCGGCGCTGTACAACTCGTTGCAGGATTTCGACCGCATCAACGGCGAGTTCGGCAAGCCCGAAACCTCTGACGAGCGCAAACAGGAGCTGCAGCAAGAGGCGCAAGGGGTTCAGGTGAGGCAAAAAATGGCGGTCAAGGAGGCCATAAGCGCCTATAGCGACTGCCTGATGAGCGCCTTCCTGGTGACCTATTTCGACAACGACTTCTCTACCTACTGTGACCTCTACGAGGAGGTTCTGGGCAAGCTCGGCAGCAAATATCCCGACGACCAGTTTGTGGCCAACATATCGCACATGGTGGCCACGAGCATGAAAGAGGGGTCGCTGGCGCCCGAGATTGAGATGCGCGACAAGGATGGCAACATACGCAAGCTGAGCGACCTGCGCGGCAAGGTGGTGCTGATTGACTTCTGGGCTTCGTGGTGCGGACCCTGCCGTGCCGAGCTGCCCAACGTGGTGAGGCTCTACAACAAATACCACGACAAAGGTTTCGACATCTACAGCGTGTCGCTCGACAAGGACCGCAACGCCTGGCTGCAGGCGATACAGAACACCGGACAGGTGTGGCCCAACCACGTGAGCGACCTGCAAGGTTGGACCTCGTCGGGCGGCCGCACCTACGGTGTGAGCTCTATTCCGCACACCGTCCTCATCGACCGCAAGGGACGCATAATAGGAAAGAAACTGCGCGGCGAAGAACTGGCCTCGAAACTAAAAGAGATATTCGGAGAGTAGGTGCGTGCCCGCACAGGGCAGTTAATTAGTTTTAAGCTGTAAGTTTTAAGTATTAAGTTTCTGGTCACAGGTCACATATCAACATAAAACATATCAACATATCAACAAAGTCAGTAGTCAGTAAATTCATTTGTCAATTCACAATTCACTAATCACCATTCACTAACACAATAACGCATTAACACAATAACGCAATCAGAAAATGTACACCTACAAGTATCCCCGTCCAGCTTTGACTGCCGACATCGTGCTGCTCGATGCGGAGAGGCGCGAGGTCTTGCTGATAAAGCGCGGCAACGAGCCGTTTAGGGACTGTTGGGCGTTTCCCGGAGGGTTCTTCGATATGGATGACGAGACGATAGAAGCGACGGCGAGACGTGAACTGAAAGAGGAGACAGGTGTGGAGGACGTGAAGCTGGAAGAGCTGTGTACTGCGTCGAAAAAAGGGAGAGACCCGCGAGGGAGAACGGTGACTGTGGTGTTCGTCGCGTTGGTGGACAGAACGAAGATAAACGCCAAAGGTAGCGACGACGCAAAAGAGGCACGCTGGTTCGGCCTCGACGAGTTGCCGCAGTTGGCCTTCGACCACGCAGAAATACTTCAGAAAGCAATAAAGAAATATTTGTAGCGTTTTTCAAAACAGACATTTTAACATAAAACAATGAGCATAACAAAAACACAAGTGGAGATGGCGCTGAGCCATGTGGACGACCCCGACCTGGGGCAGAACCTCATGAAGCTTGGCATGATTGAAAACATCGAAATCGAGGGGCTGAAGATTAAGTTCGACCTGGTGCTCACCACCGCCGGCTGTCCGATGAAAAAGAAGATGAGCGACGACTGCGTGAACGCCATTCACGAGTATGTGGACCGCGCCGCCGAAGTGACTGTAAACCTCACCACGCGCAAGGTGGAGCAGCCCGACCCGAAAGAGATGTTCCCGAACATCAAGCACACCATTGTGGTGGCTTCGGGCAAAGGCGGCGTAGGTAAGAGCACAGTGGCGGTGAACCTCGCCGTTTCTCTGGCTAAGACCGGCGCCAAGGTGGGCCTCGTCGACGCCGACATCTACGGGCCGTCGATACCCATCATGTTCGACATAAAGCAGGAAGAGATTTACGGCGAGCGTCACGGCGACAAGACCTACATGATTCCCGTCGAGAAATACAACATCAAGCTTATGTCGGTGGGATTCCTCGTCGACACGGACAAGGCCATCGTGTGGAGAGGCCCGATGGCGAGCGGCGCGCTGAAGCAGTTGCTCACCGAGACCTGGTGGGGCGAGATTGACTATCTCGTGGTCGATATGCCTCCGGGAACGGGCGACATCCAGCTCACCATTGCGCAGACCCTCCCGTCGGCAAGCGCCATCATCGTGAGCACCCCGCAGAAAGTGGCTTTGGCCGACGTGGTGCGCGGTGTCGAGATGTTCCGCAACCCGGGCATCAACATCCCGGTGCTGGGCTTCGTCGAGAACATGGCTTATTTCACCCCCGCCGAGCTGCCCAACAACAAGTACTACATCTTCGGCAAGGGCGGCTGCTCGCAGCTGGCCAAGGAGATGGGCATACCCCTGCTGGGCGAGATTCCGCTGGTGCAGGCCATCGCCGAGTCGGGCGACAACGGCAAGCCTTCCGCCCTCTGGAGCGACAACCCCACGCCCGAGAGCGAGGCCTTCATGCGCGTGGCCGAGAACGCCATCAGGGAGATTTGCAAACTGAAAAACTGATAACCGAAACCACATCAATATGACAGATCAGGAAAAAGCAATAGTTGAACAGAAAGTGAAGAACGCCCTTGACCAGATAAGGGTATATCTGCAACAGGACGGCGGCGACGTCGAATATGTCGATTTGACCAACGAGGGCGTGGTGATAGTGCGTCTGACTGGCCATTGCGGCACCTGTCCGCACGCTATGGCTACCCTCAAGCAGGGCATCGAGTCGGCCATGAAGAAGGCTATCCCGGATGTGAAGTCGGTTGAACGTATCGACTGGTAAGCCTTCTGCGCGAACGCCAAAAATCATTCATCGTTTCACCATTCACTAATCGCTAACTATGGTTTACACAAAGACAGGCGACGGCGGTACCACCTCTCTGGTAGGCGGAAAACGGGTGAGCAAATGCGACCCGAGGGTTGAGGCCTACGGCACCGTGGACGAGCTCAACTCGCACGTAGGTCTGCTGGCCGAATATGCCAACGCAGTCGATACCGCGATTTACACTCAGATGAAATCAATACAGGACGACCTGTTCACCATACAGACTCTTCTGGCCACCGAGGATGAGGCGCTCTATGCCAAGATGCCGCAGGTCTCCGAGGACGACATAAAGAAGCTGGAGCAGTGGATAGACACCACCGAGGCGTCGCTGCCGAAGCTGCGGTCGTTCGTGACTGCTGGCGGCAGCGTGGCGGGTGCGCAGGCTCATGTGGCGCGTTGCGTTTGCCGCAGGGCTGAACGCCGCGTCGTGGAAATGTCTCAGCAGTGCCCCGTCGAGGCGGTCTTGATGCAGTATCTCAACCGCCTCTCCGACTATCTCTTCGTCATTTCACGCAAACTTGTTGTGGCTGAGGGGAAAACGGAGACGTTCAAAAAAATATAGCCTGCGGATTTTGCCATTTTTGTAAAAGATGTATTTTTGCAGGTGCTTAAAAATCGCTATTTGGCAATCAAATTATAGCAAATCAAACAGATATATCAGGTAATTTAAACAGTTAAGACTATGTATTGGACGCTAGAATTGGCCTCGAAGCTTGAAGACGCTCCTTGGCCCGCAACTAAAGAGGAACTTATAGACTATGCCCAGCGCACAGGCGCCCCTATGGAGGTTATCGAGAACCTGCAGGAGATTGAGGACGAGGGCGAAGCATACGAAACAATTGAAGACATCTGGCCCGACTATCCTACCAAGGAAGACTTCTTCTTCGAGGAGGACGAATACTAGTCTATGACGGCAGATTGGCTCAACGGGTGGCGTGTCTGACACCGCCGCCCATTTTTTGTACCTTTTTATTTCGGCGGTAATGAAGATAGTTTTTATTGGAGCGGGCAATGTCGCGACTCACTTGGCAAAAGCGATGTCGGCGGCCGGTCACTCTATCTTGCAGATGTGGTCGCGCGACATTCGTCATGCAGCTGAGAGCGCGGCTGACACGGGCGCGGTGGCCATCGACAAACTCGACAATTTAGACAAATCTGCTGACTTTTATATCATAGCGGTCCCTGACGACCATATCTCTGCCATCTCCGCCCAGCTGCCGTCTGTCGCTGGCATCGTGTTGCACACAAGCGGCAGCGTCTCGCTCGATGCTATCGCTCATCTTCGGCGAGGTGTCCTGTGGTTTCCGCACTCTTTCGTAAAAGGAACCGAAATGTCATACGACAACCTGCAATGCTGTTACGAAGGCTCGTCTGCCGAAGTGGAGGCGGCTTTGCAGGCGTTGTTGCACAATGTCGCACGCAGCAGCTACCGGCTCGACAGCACTCAGCGCCGTTGGGCGCATCTGGCCTCGGTGGTCACCAACAATTTCTGCCATGCCTTGAACACCCTGGGTGAGCAGATTATGAATCAACATAACATGGATTTCGCTATGCTGCGTCCGCTCATCCTTTCTACCGCCGAGCGGGCTATGCAGTCTGACCTTGCTGCCAGGCAGACGGGGCCGGCGGCCAGGCACGATGAAAAGACTATGCAGGCCCACAGGCAGATGCTCGAAAGCATGCCCGAAGCTCAGAAGGCATACGTGGCGCTCTCTGACCTGATTCAGTCGTTCCAGAAGTCGTCGGGCAGCAGGTAGAGGGTCTCTACATAGCGTCTGCTCTGCCGACGGACGGTCTTGTAGTAGCGTTTGTCGTCGGCAATCTTTTCTTTCAGAATACGCATGGTTTCTTCGTATTCGTCGGCACATCCTGCGGCGCGGTAAACGCGTGCAATGTCGCGCAGCACCGTCTTGTTGGCTATGTTCGCAATCGGCAGTTGCTCGTCTGTGGCCGCAATCAGCTGTATCGCTTGTGCGTTTTCTCCGTTATGCACTAGCTGGTTTGCAACCTGCTCCACCGAGCGCCAATACCCTTCGATAAACTGGCGTGAAATCGGGTCTAAATGCACCAACGTGATGTCATGCCAGCTGATGTCTTTCAATGCATGGCGGCAGAAAGTCTCGCAGTCAATCGAGTCGCACGGGGTGGGGCAGAGGCGGTAGCAGAGCCCCGTCAGCTGTAGTCGTCCCGGGAAATGTTTGCCGTAGTAGTCGCGCATATACTGTGAGAAGAACACCGGGCGTTTGAAGTCGTTGGCGTTGAGGGTGGGCGACAACCAGCGCCACCCGCCTTTAATGTTCACGTTCGCGACGGTGACATCGGGTCTTATGCCCTCCACTTGCTGGGCGTACCACAGCGGGAAGGTGTCGTTGTCGCCGTAGGTAATGAGTATGGCGTCCTGGTCGCACGAGTTGAGCATGTTCGCCGCCGTGTCGTGCGCCGTGTAGCGTCCGCAACGACTGTGGTCCTCCCAGTTCTGGCAGGCCATCAGGGTCGGCACCGCCGCCAAAAGCAGGTACGCCGCTAATATGGCTGGTTTTTTGAGCTTTTGGCTTTTAAGTTTTTGAAAGGACTCAATCAGCCACTTTGCACCGAATGCTATCCACACCGCAAAGGCGTAGAATGACAGTATGTACGCGTAGTCGCGTTCCCTCGGCTCGTACACGGGGTGGTTCATGTAAAACCCCAGTACTATGCCGCCCATGAGGAACAATGCGAGTGTCACGAAGAATCCGCGGCGTCGCTGGCGGCACTGATATATCGCGCCCGCGATGCCCAGCAGCAGCGGCAGCGCGAAATAGCGGTTGTGCGCGCAGCTGTCCATATCCCGTGGCGGCGTCGCCGACGAGCCCACCAACAGGTCATCCACCAGCGGAAGTCCCGTGATGAACTGCCCGTTCTGCATCCCGCCAAATCCCTGTCGGTCATTGAATCGCCCGCTGAAGTTCCACATCAGGTACCGCACATACATATATCCGAACTGGTAGCTCACCAGCAGCTCCACGTCGCCTCCTTTCCCCTCCCACACCGCGTAGTGCTCGGCGTTCTCCGCATTTTTGCGCCAGCTGCGCGGCCACAGTGGGGCTTTTGCATATTGGTCCCGATTCATGTATTTCTTAAACCCCTTGGCCGTCGACGGGTTCCCGTAGCATATCTGCGGTTTCGAAGCGGCGCGTATAGGCACTATGGAGTATGTGCTCAATCCCAGCGTGAAAAACAGCAGCGCCAGGCCCATAAGCCCTGCAATCCGCTTCCACGACCGCCTCCGTGGCGACCTCCGTAGCACGAAAATGACAATCAGCGCCACCGACGGCAGCACCAGCAGCGTCAGCTGATGCACACCTACTCCCAGGCCTGCCACCAGCGCTATAAGCAGCAGCCATTTGTGGCGGCGTCCCTCTTTCGAGCGGTACCATTTCAGCGCCGCCCACAGCATAAATGCCGCCATGCAGGTAGCAAGCGAATACACCTCGCTCTCCGTAGCCGAAAACCACGCGGTGTCGCAGAACATGTAGCACAGCGACCCGACCAGCGCTGCCCATCGTGTCGCCACTCGCGGCCCGCCCTCGTGCGGCTCGGCAAGCATCAGTATGGTGCTGTACAGCAGCCCCACCGTCGCGCCCGCAGCCACAGCCGACAGCGCGTTCGACAGCGGCGCTACAAGCATCGCATTCCCGCCGGACAGAAGCATCACACAGTGCGCCAGCAGGTTGTAGGTCGGTGCTCCCGGCGGGTGCCCAACCTGCAATCCATACGAGGTGGCTATAAATTCTCCGCAATCCCAGAAGCTCACCGTCGGCTCCATCGTGAGCAGATACACCACGCTCCCTGCAACGGCCATCGCCGCCGCAATCAGCCTGTCGGTATGCTTCTTCAACCACCGTCCGCCTATGTCTGACCCCCTAAAACCCAAAACAAAAAACTGGAAATTTGAAACTAAAAAACTAAAACCACCACCAACAACAACTAAAAACTTGAAACTACCAATTAACCACCGCCTTGTTGAACACATCCTCGCACAGCTCCTGCACTATCTCCTCCACCAGCGCGCTCTCCACCGTCGAGAAGTCGCGGCTCGCGTTATAGTCCTTATAGCGTGAGAAGCTCTGGTTGAAGTTCGCCTCCTCGTTCAGCGTGTTCACAAACCTCACCTGTATCGTGATGGTGAGTCGGTTCATCGACACCTCGTCGTTGCTCGACAGCGACGAAGCCCTCGTCGCATATCCTGTTATCTCGCCCTCTATCTGCAGGTCACCGTCCGTGTTGGCAACGTTCAGCGACGTCTGCGACGCAAACATGTTCCGCAGGTCGTCCGACAGCTTTTGGCTCAGCTGCGGGTTTACTGTCGGCGCGTAGTTCGGAAAAGTCTTCACCGAAATTGTCTTTGCCCCGGGCGGTATCGATGCTCCGGTGAAGCTGTACCCGCCCGAGCAGCCGCAAAGCACAGCAGCCGCCACCGCCACAAGCATCATGTATTTTCTACAAAAGTTCACGGCCATGTAGGGTTAGTAATCGCGCGAGTCCTCGTCTATCCGTTGCTCGTCCTCGAGCTGCCACAGCATAAACGACGACTGCTGCTCCATATAGTTGAGTATCTCCACCTTGTGCGTGAGGTCGGTCACCGTGCAAATCTCGGTTACCAATGCGTCAATCTTCTGTTTGAAGTTGTTGTCCATGAGCTATTCGTTGACTTGTTTAATGTTCACTCCTTATTCATTTGAAGAGGCAAAGATACGAAAATATCGTTGAAAGACAATAAACCCTATGTGGAATTTAAATATACTTTTCATTATCCTCTGCAAATATAAGTTTTTTTGAAATCGGACATTCAAGAAATTTAAGTATCTTTGCAACTCCAAAAGTTGTAATTACAAACAAAAAACAATATCCATTATGTCGTTAAGAAAAAGTTTTCTATCGATTGTGTGTTGCGCTTTGTCGCTGTTGATGGTTCGTCCGGCCGAGGCCTGCACTAATTTCCTTTTCACCCCTGGCTCCACCAAGGACGGCTCGGCCATGATTACCTACGCCGCAGACTCCCACACCCTCTACGGTGAGCTTTACTACCGTCGTGCGGCCGACTATCCCGCTGGCACCATGTTCATGCTCTACGAGTGGGACACCGGCAAGAAACTCTTCGAGATTCCGCAGGTTGAGCACACCTACAACGTGGTCGGCAACATGAACGAATACCAGCTCGCCATCGGCGAAACCACCTATGGTGGCCGCGAGGAGTGCTGGAACACCCCCGTCAAGGGCATCGACTACGGTTCGCTCATTTACATCACCCTCCAGCGCGCCAAGACCGCCCGCGAGGCCATCCGTGTCATGACCTCACTCGTCGAGCAGTACGGCTACTGCAGCGAGGGCGAGAGCTTCTCCATCTGCGACCCCGACGAGGTCTGGATTCTCGAGATGATTGGCAAACGCGCCGAATACGACACTGTCAAGGGCAAGCCCGTCATGAAGAAACAGTACAAAGGCTTCAAGGACGGCGCAGTATGGGTCGCCCGTCGCATCCCCGACGGCTACGTCAGCGGCCACGCCAACCAGGCCCGCATCACCACCTTCCCCCTCGAAACCAAAGGCTCCTACAAGTCCATCAGCAGCCGCAACATCAAGAACATCATGATGCGCGAGTGCGAGTGCGTCTATGCCGCCGATGTGATTAGCTTCGCACGTCAGCGCGGCTGGTTCAACGGCAAGGACGAGGAGTTCTCCTTCGCCGACACCTACTGCCCGCTCACATTCAGCGGCATCCGTGGCTGCGACGCCCGTGTCTATGCCATGTTCAACCGCATCAACAACGGCATGCAGAAATACGAGAAATACGCCATGGGCGACCCCAAGGCCGCTCGTCTGCCTCTCTGGATTAAACCTGACCACAAGGTTGACCTCCACGAGGTCATGAACCTCATGCGCGACCACTACGAGGGCACCGCTATGGACATGACCAAGGATGTGGGAGCTGGTCCTTTCACCTGCCCCTACCGCTGGCGCCCGATGGGTTGGGAAGTCGATGGCAAGAAATACGTCCATGAGCGCGCTACCTCAACCCAGCAGACCGGCTTCTCCTTTGTCGCCCAGTGCCGCAGCTATATCCACAACCGTCGCATGGCCGGCATCCTCTGGTTCGGCGTTGACGACACCTACTCCACCTGCTACTGCCCCATGTACTGCGGCTTGACTGAAATCCCCGAGTGCTTCCGCGAGGGCAACGGCTCCATGGTCGAATACTCCGAAACCGCCGCCTTCTGGCTCTTCAACCGCGTCACCAACTTCTGCTACAGCCGCTATGGCGACATGATTGTTGACCTTCAGAAAGTCCAGAATCGTCTCGAAGAAAAGTTCATCCGCGAAGTCGCACATCGCGACCGCAAATACGACGGCCTCTCCGACGACCAGCTCCAGAAAGAGCTCAACGGCTTCTCCCGCGAGATGGCTCAGGAGATGATGCGCGAGTGGACCAAACTCGACCGCTACCTCCTCGTCAAATACATCGACGGCAACATCAAGAAAGAGACCAACGGTCACTTCAAGACCACCGAGACCGGCATGAGCGCCTTCCCCGACCAGCCCGAATACCCCAAGTGGTTCTATCGCCAGATTGTCGAAGACCACGGTCCGGTCATCGAAGAAAAGAAACTGTAAAAAAGAAAGGAGCCGCCAAATCGGCTCCTTTTCTTTTTTATTTTCTATCTTTGCAGTGTTAAAACTAAAACCAGATGAAAAAGATTTCGATAATCGTAACAGCATTGTTTCTTTGGGCAACCTGTGATGTGGAGGCCTGCACCAATTTCCTTTTCTCGCGCGGCAGCACCGCCGACGGCAGCACCATGATTACCTATGCCGCCGACTCCCACGTGCGCTACGGCGA
>JAFZTV010000003.1 GCA_017618625.1 Bacteroidales bacterium
AGTTGGCGGGCGGCGGATTGTATTCTCATTGCGACTTTCAAATTCGGCATAAGCCTTCGACCACCCAACGCCCTACCAACGCCCTATCAACGCCCTATCAACTACCAGTATGGGAAACCTGGAATATCAGCTCTTGAAACCGAACTGCCAAAACTGAACGTATCGACATGTGAACTAAGCGAGTAAAAAATATCGGGCATACGCGCGCGATTAATTATTGTGTTAAAAATCTCCATATTGAATTGTTTTAGTACATTTGCATTTTTATTTGTGTATAGAAACCATACCTAGAAACTGCTTAAATTTAATTCAATGTTTTTCTTAATGCACCTGAACGGCATATTTTCCACCTTCTCTCAGTTACAATGGACACCCATTGCGCCTTCGACAAGGCGAAAAATCTGCTCGTCCATGAGCATAATAAATCCCATCGATCAACTTAAACAGTTTCTTAATAAATAAGCACACAATGGAAAACACGATTTTCACACCCTGCAAGATAGGGCCTATCGAACTCCGCAACCGCAGCATCCGCTCGGCTGCTTTTGAGAACATGTGCAAGGGCAACCGCCCGACACAGATGCTGTTTGACTACCACGTGGCTGTGGCTCGTGGCGGCATCGGAATGACCACCGTGGCCTACGCCGCCGTTTGCCAAAGCGGCCTTTCGTTTGACGGACAGCTGTGGATGCGCAAAGAGATTGTGCCGGAACTGAAAAACCTCACCGACGCCATACACGCCGAAGGTGCCAAAGCTTCGATACAGCTGGGCCACTGCGGCAACATGACTCACCGCGCGACCTGCGGGCAGACTCCCATCGGAGCCAGCACGGGATTCAACCTGTACTCGCCCACCTTCGTGCGCGGCATGAAGGAGAGCGAGATTATGCAGCTGGTCGAGGACTTCGGCAACGCTGTGCAGCTTGCCAAAGAGTCGGGCTTCGACTGCGTGGAGATCCACTCCGGTCACGGCTACCTTATCAGCCAGTTCCTCTCGCCCTACACCAACCACCGCCACGACAAATGGGGCGGCTCGCTGGAGAACCGCATGCGCTTGATGCAGCTGGTGATAAAAAAGGTGAAAGAGGTGGCCAACAACGAGATAGCCGTAGTGGTGAAGACGAACATGTACGACGGATTCCGCAGCGGCATGCAGGTTGACGAGTGTATCAAGGTGGCTCAGGAGCTGGAGCGCCTGGGCGTCGACGCGCTGGTGCTGACCGCCGGATTCGTAAGCAGAGCCCCGATGGTGGTGATGCACGGCGCCATGCCTCTGAAGGCTATGACGCACTATATGGACATGAAGAAATTCTGGTGGCTGAAAGCGGGTGTGTCGATGGCCGGCCGCATGATGGTGCCGACGGTGCCTTACAAAGACCTCTATTTCCTCGAGACGGCCAAGAAGTTCCGCGAAGCGGTGAAGATGCCTCTCATCTATGTGGGCGGCGTGACCTCGGAAGAGGGTATGCAGAAGGTGCTCGACGAGGGCTTCGTGGCCTTCCAGATGGCCCGCACGCTGGTGCGCGACACCGACTTCATGAACAAGATAAAGAGCGGCGAGCAGAAATGCAGCGAGTGCGGCCACTCGAACTACTGCATCGGCCGCATGTACACGCTGGAGATGAAATGCCACACCTGCGTGAAAGACATGCCCAAGAAACTGGAGAAAGAGGTGGTGAAACTGGAGGCAGAGGTGAAGAAAAGTAATAAATGAGTGACTAGTGACCGGTGACCAGATACAAGTAAGTAAAACCACTCATTCAGGTCACAGATTACCGTTCGCACAAAAAAACACAACAAATGATAGATATTAAAGGATATAACGCGTTGGTTACCGGAGGCACTTCCGGTATGGGATGGGAATACTGCCAGCAGCTGGCGGCAAAGGGCTGCAACATACTGATGGTGTCGATCCAGAAAGAGCAGCTCGAGACAATGCCGAAAGAGCTGGAGGAAAAATACGGTGTGAAGGCATGGGGGCTCTATATGGACCTTTCGAAAGACACGGCCGCACGCGAGGTGTGGGATTACTGTCAGGAGCAGAAGCTGGATATCGACATCCTGATAAACAACGCCGGCATGTTCTTCTTCCACGAGACCGACCCCGAGACTCAGGGCAAGGCCAACACGATGATGCAGCTGCACATGATCACCCCTACCCGACTGGTGATGCTGTTCGGCGAAGCCATGAAGGAACGCCGCAGAGGTTATATCATCAACATGTCGTCGCTGGCAGCCATGCTGCCCACTCCGGGCATCACTTTCTACGCCGCCACGAAAGCGTACCTCAAGAGCTTCTCCAAATCGATGTACTTCGAGATGCGTAACTACAACGTGGGATGCACGACAGTACTGCCAGGTGCCATCGCCACCCCGCTCTACGGCTTGAAGCCGAGCCTGCTGAAATTCGGAGTGAACATAGGCGTCATCAGCACCCCGCGCTGGCTTGTGAAACACGCCATACGCGGCATGCTGCACAAACGTCACTATGTGAAACCCGGCGCGATGAACTACTATCTGCCGGTTCTGATAAAACTGCTGCCCAACTGGCTGGAGATGAAAATCTGGAACAAGTTTAAGGATAAGTAAAGAATGTGGGAATGTGTTAACGTGGAAATGTGTTAGTGAAGAATGACCGTTTCCACTAGCACAATAACAAGATAACACAATCAGCAAGGATGCAGACAATAGTTGTAACAGGTTGTACGGGTTCGGTGGGAGGCGCAGCGGTGAAGATGCTGCGGGAGAGAGGCTACAACGTGATAGGAACCACGCGTCGTGAACCGCGCGAAGGTGAGCGCACCTTGAACCTCGGCTCGCTGCAGTCGATAGTGGAGTTTGTCGAGAAGCTGAAAGCCGACGGCATAAAAGTGGACGGCCTCCTGAACAACGCCGGCACGATGGAGAAGACCTTCGGCAGGAACGCCGACGGATTTGAGCGCGTGACCGCAACCAACTATATCGGCACATACCTGCTCTCACGACTGATGATTCAGGCAATGGGCAAAGATTTGCAGGTGGCCAACACCGTGTCGCTGACCTGCTACATAGCCAAGTTTGGCAAAGACTTCTTCGATGTGGACGAAGGCAACTACAGCCAGCTCGGCACCTACGGCAACAGCAAATATGCCGTGATGCTTTTCTCGCAGGAGCTGGCCCGTCGCACAGGCAACCGCGTGAACATGACCGACCCGGGCGTGGTGAACAGCCGCATGCTGCACATGGACCGCTGGTTCGACCCGCTGGCCGACGCCCTGTTCCGCCCCTTCTGCAAGAGCGCCGAAGGCGGCGCCACACCCGCAGTCAACGCTGTCACCACCGACTGCACGATGCAGCTGTTCCGTGGAAAGAACCACAAAGACGTGCCCCGCAAATGGCAAGACTCCGAGCTGGCCGCGTGGCTTTGGAATGAAACTGAAAACCGACTAAAAAACAAAGGAATTACATTATGATTAATTATCTGCTTGAACACTTCGACTGGTTGCTCGTCGGCATGACCGCCACCGCTGTGCTGGTATTCATCAGCCTCTTCTTCGTGGATGCCGGCTACGGCAAATTCTATACCAACAAATGGGGGCCCGCCGTACACAACAAACTGGGTTGGGTGATGATGGAAGCGCCGTCGTTTATCCTGATGCTGGTGTTCTACATCGCATGGGCCGACAAGGCCGCTATGGTTCCGCTGGTGTTCCTCCTCCTCTTCGAACTGCACTACTTCCACAGGTCGTTCATATTCCCGTTGCTGCTCAAAGGTAACAGCCGTATGCCTCTGGCTATCGTGCTGATGGGTATGGTGTTCAACAGTCTCAACGCCTTCATGCAGGGCGGTTGGCTGTTTTACCTTGCTCCCAAAGGGCTGTCGGGAAATTTGTTTGACTTATCGCCCATGAACTACGGCACAGAATGGTTTACCACACCGCAGTTTATCATCGGCATCATCGTCTTTTTCGGCGGTATGATTACCAACATGCACTCGGACAACGTCATACGCCACCTGCGCAAACCCGGCGACACCAAACACTACCTCCCCAACAAGGGACTTTACCGCCAGGTGACCAGCGCCAACTACTATGGCGAGTTTGCCGAGTGGTGCGGCTTCGCTATCCTAACCTGGTCGTTGAGCGGAGCGGTGTTCGCAATATGGACATTTGCCAACCTCGGCCCCCGCGCCCACCGTATCTACAAACGCTACAAAGCCGAGTTCCCCGAAGAGATGGCTGCACAACCCAGAAAGAGGATGATACCTTATATCTGGTAATTTTGAAAGAATCTTATTCATAAACCTACTACTGAAATGAAAAAATTGAGCATCGCAGCCCTGACGCTGCTACTGTTTTTGCCAACTATCACCAACAGCCAAACCAAGAAATATGTGCCCTACGGAAAGATGGACAGCTGGTGCGTCCGCGACATCAAGGAAAGTCCCATCATAGGCAGCAAGACAAAACGAATATACAACATCGGGCCCAAGGACACCATAAGAGTGAACAAAGCCTACAAAGCCAACACCCCGTGGAGTTCGTCGAACGCTTACGCTCGTGTGGCAGGAGTCACCAAAACCTCATGCACGGTTGAGCCGGACAGGAGCTGGGACGGCAGCTTATGCGCCAAACTGGAAACCAAGATAGAGGAACTCAAGGTTGCCGGTATCGCAAACATCAAAATACTTGTGAGCGGCACCATCTTCTACGGCAATATCTTTGAGCCGATAAAGACAGCGAACAACCCCTATTCGTTGATGAACTGGGGCGTCCCGTTCACCGAACGGCCAAAAGCGCTCGTACTCGACTACAAGTCGGCGATGCCAAACAAAGGCACCCTCACCAAATGCAAGGTGACGAGCCACAGCACCTGCGCTGGAGACGATGCTCACCAAGTGATTTTCGTCCTGCAGAAACGCTGGGAAGACGAAGACGGACACATCCATGCACTACGCGTCGGAACTGCGATGACCCGCATTGAGAAGCCGTCAAGCGGCTGGGTCAAGAACTTCCGCGTGCCAGTTATCTATGGCGACGCCACAAAGAATCCAGGATATAAAGATTACATGAAGTTCGGCCCCAACGGTCTCACTTACTACGCAAAAAACAGCAAAGGCAAAGTGGTGAAGATAGAAGAAGAAGGCTGGTCAGATGAAAATGAGACACCGACACACGCCATGATGATCATCGGAGCATCATACCACGAGGCGTGGGTAGGCACTATCGGCAACACCCTCTGGGTTGACAATATAGCATTGGAATACTAATTCCTGCCGACAACCAACAGACAAAAAGAACAGCGGGGCAGCTTTAACAAGCTGCCCCGCTATTTTATCGCAATATTGATTAGAGGTTGCTGTATGCAGGAGAGAAGGTATCGCCCGCTTTTATGTCACCTGTGGAGAATCCCTTCTTGAGCCAACGGCTACGCTGAGCAGAGGTGCCGTGATTGAAGGTTTCGGGTGTGGTGTAGCCACGCGCCTTCTTCTGGAGGTAGTCGTCGCCTATCTTGCCGGCAGCGTTGATGGCCTCATCTATGTCGCCGTCGTCGAGCGAACCGAACATCTTGTTCTCATGATGAGCCCATACGCCAGCGTAGAAGTCGGCTTGGAGCTCCAGACGGACGCTAATCTTATTGCTCTCCTCTTTGGACACCGAGGCCATATTGCGGTGAGCCTCGTTAAGTGTTCCGAGCAAGTTCTGTACATGATGTCCCACCTCGTGGGCGATGACGTAGGCGTAGGCGAAGTCGCCATCGGCGCCAATGGTCTTCTTCATGTCGGCGAAGAAGTCGAGGTCGATATAGACGCTACGGTCGGCAGAGCAATAGAAAGGACCCGACGACGCGGATGCGCCGCCACAGCCACTCTGAACGCTGCCCTTGAAGAGGACAAGCTTGGGAGGCTCGTAGGTGCGCCCCATCTTTCTAAACAGCTCTGACCACACATCTTCGGTGCTGGCAAGTATCTGGCTTGCGAAGAGCTCTAATTCTTTCTCCTGCTCGGTTGCGACGAACTCGGTGTCCTCTGTCTGCTGGTTGCCGAGCTGCTGAAGGGCCTCGCTGGGGTTTTTGCCCATAAAAAAAACATATATAAGCGCTATGACTATGGCTCCGATGCCGCCACCTACAGCTATCTTGCCGCCCTTTCCTCGACGGTCTTCAACATTGCTGCTTTGTCTTCTGCCTGAGAGATTCATTGTATTAGGTTTTAGTTTCTAGTTTTTAATTTGATTATTTACTACTCAACACACACGATATAGTAGTTCTTCTTGCCTTTTTGGAGAAGGAGGAGACCCGATTGGAGGATGTCGGCGGAGGTTACTTTATAGTCCTCGCCTATCTTCTGTTTGTTGAGCGAAATGGAGTTCTGCTTCAGCTCGCGACGAATTTCGCCCTTTGATGCGAACATAGCGGTTTCGGCAGCACATAGG
>JAFZTV010000058.1 GCA_017618625.1 Bacteroidales bacterium
AATTGTGAATTGTGAAGTGTGAATTGTGAACTGTGACCTGGGTGGGGTCAGTGAATGGGCGGTATGTGGTCTGTGACTGGGTTATCAGTTCTTCGACTCGTTGGAGGGCGACGGGGTTGCTGTTGCTGAGGTTGTCAACAACAACAGCAGTGTGGCCTGCCTTGTAGAGTTCTATGAGGGTGTGGGTGCCGATGAAACCGGCGCCGCCGGTGACGAGGAGGTGCATAGTTTTAACCTTAACCTTAACGTTGACCTTAACCTTAACTTTTGACCTTAACCTTGACTTTTGACCTTAACGTTAACGTTGACCTTGACCTTGACTTTGACCTTAACGTTGACTTTTAACCTTAACCTTGACCTTAACTTTTGACCTTGACCTTAACCTTGACTTTCACCTTAACCTTGACCTTGACGATAACCTTAACGTTAACCTTTACCTTGACTTTTGACCTTAACCTTAACGTTGACTTTAACCTTGACCTTGACCTTGACCTTAACCTTAACTTTGACTTTTGACCTTAACCTTGACCTTAACCTTAACTTTGACCTTGACCTTGACCTTGACCTTGACCTTGACCTTAACCTTAACTTTGACCTTGACCTTGACCTTAACCTTAAC
This sequence comes from Bacteroidales bacterium, assembly GCA_017618625.1. The sequence goes on from JAFZTV010000058.1 coordinate 620, forward strand.
TTTGACTTTTGACCTTAACCTTGACCTTAACCTTAACTTTGACCTTGACGTTGACCTTAACGTTGACGTTGACCTTAACGTTGACTTTTGACCTTAACTTTGACCTTGACCTTGACTTTGACCTTGACCTTGACGATAACCTTAACGTTAACCTTTACCTTGACCTTGACCTTGACCTTAACGTTGACTTTTGACCTTGACCTTAACCTTGAACTTGAACTTACTTTTTCCTTATTGTGGTTATCAATCCGTTAATCTGTTTTTCTATGGATATTAACTTGTCATATAGTTCTTTATAAAGGTTTTCATCCAAATAACCGACATTGTTCGCTATAGTCAGCTGGGTTTCAACCTCAAATGCCGAGCCTAATGCAAATTCAAGAAAGTGAGCGAATTCAGCATCAGAAGTCCTCGCAGCACCTTCCGCAATGTTAGAACCAATAGACACAGATGCTCTTTGCAATTGGTCGCAAAGTCCTTTCTTCTCAAACCACGGCAATTTGCCTGTCACCTCATATACACAAGTGGCAAAACCTACCGCTTCTTTCCATACCGAATATTCTCTAAAATTTCTTGCTCCTGGCATGATGTTATTGTTAACCTTAACCTTGACCTTAACCTTAACCTTAACCTTGACCTTGACCTTGACTTTAACTTTGACCTTAACCTTAACTTTTGACCTTGACCTTAACGTTGACTTTGACCTTGACTTTTGACCTTAACCTTGACGATGACCTTAACGCTGACCTTAACGCTGACTTTGACCTTGACCTTAAACTTGACTTTTGACTTTGACTTTAACCTTAACCTTAACCTTAACCTTGACGATGACCTTAACCTTGACTTTAACGTTGACCTTGACTTTTGACCTTAACCTTGACCTTGACCTTAACGTTGACTTTGACCTTGACTTTGACCTTGACTTTGACCTTAACCTTGACTTTTGACCTTAACCTAAAAAATACTTATGGGATTATCTTTTGTCGTACATGTCGTGGTAGTAGTCTTGGTACTTGCCGCTGGTGACATTCTCTAACCAGGCTTCGTTGTCTAAATACCACCTCACGGTCTTCTCGATGCCTTCCTCAAACTGCAGACTGGGCTCCCAGCCTAACTCTTTCTGCAACTTGCTACTGTCAATTGCATACCTCAAATCATGGCCGGCTCGGTCGGTGACATAGGTTATCAAATCCATATCGGCACCTTCAGCACGGCCTAACTGCCGGTCAACGGTCTTTATCAACACTCGCACTATATCGATATTCTTCCACTCATTAAAACCGCCTATATTGTAGGTTTCCGCTACATTGCCTCTATGGAAGATGGTGTCGATGGCTCTGGCATGGTCTTCGACATACAGCCAGTCTCGCACATTCTCGCCTTTGCCATAGACAGGCAACGGCTTCCGATGCCGTATATTATTGATGAACAGGGGTATCAGCTTCTCGGGGAACTGGTAGGGGCCGTAGTTGTTGGAGCAGTTGGTGACTATCGTGGGCAGGCCATAGGTGTCGTGGAAGGCTCTTACGAAATGGTCACTGCTGGCCTTGGCAGCACTATAGGGGCTGTGGGGCTGGTACTTCAACTCTTCGGTGAAGAACTTATCGCCATAAGCTAAATGGTGCTCGCCGGACGAGGCCTTGGTGGTGAACGGGGGCTCGATGCCTTCGGGATGGGTCATCGCCAACGCGCCGTAGACTTCGTCGGTGCTGATATGATAGAACCGCTTGCCTTCGTACTTCTCTGGCAGACTCTCCCAATAGGCCTTGGCGGCTTGCAACAGACTCAGCGTGCCCATGACATTGGTCTGGGCGAAGGTGAAGGGGTCTTTGATGCTGCGGTCCACATGGCTCTCGGCGGCCAGATGGATGACGCCGTCGATATGCTCTGCCTGCATGAGGTTCATCACGCCTTCAAAGTCGCAGATGTCCATCTTGACAAACTTGTAGTTGGGCTTGGCCTCTATGTCCTTGAGGTTGGCCAAGTTGCCGGCATAGGTGAGCTTGTCGAGGTTGACTATCTTGTACTGGGGGTACTTGTTGACGAAGAGGCGGACAACGTGGCTGCCGATGAAACCGGCTCCGCCGGTGATGAGGATATTCATGGGGTTATTTTTTTTGAACATCGAAAAACTCGAAAATTGAAATGACGCTGCGCTGTTTCTTTTTGAACATCGAAAGACTCGAAAGACTCGAAATTCTCTTGTCTGGGTGATTGTCTATTGCTGGGCGAAAAACACGAAAATAAAATGCGCTGCGCTGTTTCTTCTGTTTTTACATCGAATTATTCGCTGAGTTTTTTTTTACATCGAAAGACACGAAAGTTTTTTTGTCTATTGCTTTTGACTGGGTTCTTGTATGGGTTTGTTCTGGGGCGAAAAAATCGAAAGTTGAAATACGCTGCGCTGTTTTCTAGTACCTTACTATTCGTTCGGGGACTACTTGTCTTTCATTGAAGTTTACCAGCAACCCAAGTTTATAACCTGTTATGATTAGATAATTAATCACTTGCGCTCTATGTATTGGCTGCAATGACTCTACCGCTTTTAGTTCTAATACTATCTTGCCGTAACAAACAAAATCTGCAATATACTTCTGCCCTAATGTTTCTCCTTTGTATTTGATTACGAACTCTTTCTCTCGTTCAAACGGAATACCTTGCAGTTTAAACTCTTTCTCCAACGCTTCTTGATACACTCTTTCCAAAAGTCCTGGTCCTAACGCCTTATGTACTTCATAGATGGCTCCACTTATCTTGTAGGACTCTTCCGAATATAGCAAAGGCATTTTTTCGTCTTTTTTCGTGTTTTTCGATGTTCAGCCTCAGTCGCGGCGGAAGATGTCGCGGGTGTAAACTTTTTCTTGGACGTCGTCTAGGATGGGGTCGTAGCGGTTGGCTATGATGGCTTGGCTGCGGGTCTTGAACTGCGCAAGGTCATTGACCACCTCGCTGCCGAAGAAGGTGCTTCCGTTCTCCAGCGTCGGCTCGTAGATGATCACCTGCGCGCCTTTGGCCTTAATCCTCTTCATGATGCCCTGTATGGCGCTCTGGCGGAAGTTGTCACTATTGCTCTTCATGGTGAGTCGGTACACACCGATGGTGGGAACTGTGACCTGCGACCTGCGACCCGTGACCTGCGGAGTGTATTCGTTGTTGGTGGTATAGGCATAGTAACCGGCCATCTTGAGCACTTGGTCGGCTATGAAGTCCTTGCGGGTGCGGTTGCTCTCGACTATGGCGGACATCATATTCTGCGGCACGTCCTCATAGTTGGCCAGCAGCTGCTTGGTGTCCTTGGGCAGGCAGTAGCCGCCATAACCGAACGAGGGGTTGTTGTAGTGTGTGCCAATACGGGGGTCGAGACCGATGCCATTGATGATGGCCATGGTGTCGAGGCCTTTCAGCTCGGCGTAGGTGTCGAGTTCGTTGAAATAGCTAACCCTGAGCGCCAGATAGGTGTTGGCGAAGAGCTTCACCGCCTCGGCTTCTTTCATGCCCATGAAAAGGCATGGGATGCCCTTGTTTGGTTTACCGTTTACCGTTGACTGTTTACTGTCTGGCGAAGGGCCTATGGCGCCTTCGACCAGGAGGTCGGCGAACTGGTGGGCTTTGTCGGTCAGCCAGTCGATATCGGTGAGCGCCTTGATGGCTTCGTTCTCTTCCTGATATTCGGCACCGGCCATCATCTTGGGGACTCCCACTATGATACGGCTCGGGTAAAGGTTGTCATATAGGGCTTTGCTCTCTCTCAGAAACTCGGGCGAGAACAAAAGATTGAAGCGTGGTTTTTCGTTATCGTGCTTTTGCGCGAGCAGCTTCTGGGCATACTTGACATACAGCGAGCGGGTATATCCCACAGGTATGGTGCTCTTGATGACCATCACCGCCTCGGGATTGACCTTCAACACTGCATCTATGACGGCCTCGACGGCACTGGTGTCGAAGAAATTCTTCTGCGAATCGTAGTTGGTGGGGGCCGCTATAACCACGAAATCGGCATGGCGGTAGCCTTCGTCTTGATCCAGGGTGGCTCGGAGGTTCAAAGGCTTGTTGGCGAGGTATTCTTCGATATAATCGTCCTGTATCGGGGACTTTTTCTGGTTCACCAGATCGACTCTCTCGGGTACTACATCGACGGAAGTGACCTCGTTATGCTGCGCTAAAAGGGTGGCTATGCTCAATCCGACATAGCCTGTACCAGCAACTGAAATCTTCATAATATCAGTTAGTTAAAGGTTTCTTGATGAAAGTTCATTGCAAAGCTAAAGCTTCCTCAGCCCCATCGCTATAAATTGTCTTTCGGACAATATTTGCGCTGACAGGCATTGAGGCACACGTGCTTTTACGGTGTGCAAAGATACGATTTTATTTAATAATGGGGGCGTTTTTTCGCGACTATTTTTATTTGGCGTTTTTTTTGGGGGGAAGGGGGTGGAGGCGGCGGTGGGTGCGAAAAGTTTTTTGGGGGGTTAAACAGCGAAAGGCCCGAAGGGGTTTATTCGCTGGGTTTCTTTTTTTTGAACATCGAAAGACACGAAAAACACGAAAGGGTTTGCATGGGTGATTGTCTATTGCTGGGGCGAAAAAATCGAAAATGAAAGGGCGCTTCGCTGTTTCTTTTGTTTTTACATCGAATTACTTGATGGGGTTATTTTGCTGTTTTTTTTTTTTTTGAACATCGAAAGACTCGAAAAACTCTAATTTTATTCTTGTCTATTGCTTTGTTTTTTACATCGAAAGACTCGAAAGGCTCGAATTTTATTCTTGCCTATTGCTTTGTTTTTTTTACATCGAAAGACACGAAAGACACGAAAGTTTCTTGTCTATTGCTTTTGACTGGGTTCTTGTATGGGTTGTGTTTTGGGGCGAAAAACTCGAAAGTTGAAAGGGCGCTTCGCTGTTTCTTCTGTTTTTGGTGTAGGGGCGGGATTTTTTATTTTCTTTTGGGGGATTTGGTTTGCTTGGGGTTTTGGTGGGGATTGTTCTGGTCGGGGTTGTGGGGGTTGGGATTGGAGGTGTGGTTGGGGTTGTTCTAGGGGTTAGTATGGGAATTGCTCTGGTTGTGGTGGGTTTGGGGGCTGGGGTTGGGTTTGCTCTTTTTGTTGGGGGTGGTATTGGGATTGGTATGGGAATTGTTTTTTTTGTTGGGGGTTGTATGGAGATTGGTATGGGGATTGTTCTTTTTGTTGGGGGTGGGATGGGGGAAGAGTTGGGGGAGGTATTTTTCGTTATGGGTGCGGTGGAGGAGCTTGACTATCTTGTCGCGGTTCTCGGGCTTGTAATAGAAGAACATAAGGTTCTGCTCTCGCTTGCGCTCTGGGTCGGTCTCTACAAAGACCGGCTCCATCGTGTCGGGGTTGATGCCTGTATAGTACATCTCCGTGGAAAGAGACATGGGCGTGGGCGTGAAATCCTGTATCTGCTCCAACCTGTAGCCCATCCGCTTCATCTTCACGGCCAGATCGGCCATGTCGCCAACGGTGCAGCCTGGATGGGAGCTGATGAAATAGGGTATCAGCTGGTATCGCAACCCTGCCGTGGCACAGATATGGTCGAAGTCTTGCTTGGTGCGCTCGAAGAGTTCGAACGGCGGCTTACGCATGTGTCGCAAAACGCGGTCGGAGGTATGTTCCGGAGCCACCTTGAGGCGTCCGCTCACATGGTGCAGCACCACCTCACGGAAATAGTCGGCTCCGTGGTTGTCGTCGTAGAAAAGGTCGCAGCGGATTCCACTGCCGATATAGAGGTGTTTCACTCCTTTGACCGATGCGGCCTTGCGGTAGAGGTCGATAAGCGGCTGGTGGTCGCACTGCAGATTGCGGCAGCGCGTGGGATGGATGCAACTATAGCGTGTGCAGCGGCGACACAGCTCCTGATTGCGGCCTCGCATGCCATACATATTGGCCGAAGGGCCTCCGAGGTCGGTCAGCACCCCATTGAAGCCTTCGGATGACGCCACCATACGCACCTCGTCGAGGATGGACTTCTCGCTTCGCGACACCACCTGTTTGCCTTGATGGGCGGAGATGGTGCAGAACGAGCAGCCTCCAAAACAGCCTCGATGGATATTCACCGAATTCTTTATCATCTCGTATGCCGGCACCGCTCCGCGTTTCTTGTACTTGGGATGCGGAACACGCATATACGGCAAGTCGAAGCTGTGGTCCAACTCGTCGCTTGTCATCGGCGGTTCAGGTGGATTGACGACGACGGCGGTAGGGGAAGTGAATTGTGAAGTTGTGTAATTGTGAAGTTGTTAAGTTTGATCCGATGTGGTTGGATTGTTGATAGGTTGATAGGTTGATAGGTTGATAGGTTGGGATGATTGTTTGTTGATAGGTTGATAGGTTGATAGGTTGGGATGTTGGGGTGTGACCTGTGACCCGTTACCTGAAACCTGAATCTCGAAACCTGAACCTTGAACCGGCAGGTTGTAGAGTTGGGCGAGGGTGCGCTGGTCTATCTTGTTGGACTCGCTTTCGATTACGTGGAAATTCTCTGCCTCGCAGCGTTTTGACCTCTGACAGTCTTCGAATGGGTGCAACATCACCGCGTCGGGTGGCACGGCATCGGCATCACAGCGGTATGCCACCTGAGGGATGGAGTGCAGTTCGTCGAGAGTGGCGCCCGATTCGTAGGCATGGGCTATCTTGACCATCGTCCGCTCTGCCATGCCGTAGGCCAGCAGGTCGGCCGGACAGTCGATAAGGATGGAGGGTTTAAGGGTGTCGGACCAGTAGTCGTAGTGTGCCAGTCGGCGCATGGAGGCTTCGATGCCGCCTATCACCACCGGCACGTCGGGATAGAGCTGTTTCAGGATGCGGGTGTAAACATAGGTTGCGTAGTCGGGACGAAAGCCAAAGGCGCCGCCCGGCGTGTAGGCATCGTCGTGACGCAGGCGTCGTGCGGCGGTGTAGTGGTTCACCATCGAGTCCATCACTCCAGAGGTAACTCCGAAGAAAAGACGTGGCGCTCCTAACTTGCGGAAGTCGCGCAGGTCGTCGCGCCAGTTAGGCTGCGGAATTATGGCCACACGCCACCCTTCGGCTTCGAGCACACGGCCGATAACAGCTGTGCCGAAAGAAGGATGGTCGATATAACAATCGCCCGAAACGATTATTATATCGACCATATCCCATCCGAGGCTTTCGAGCTCGGCTGATGTTATAGGTAAGAAGTGAGGCATCTGGATTGTGTTAACGCGTTATTGTGTCAATGCGTTAGTATTACCGTCCCAGCCTCTCAAGCGTCAGTCCAATATGGCCTTGATACCAGGAAGGGTCTTGCCTTCGAGGTATTCGAGCATGGCGCCGCCACCGGTGGAGACGTAGCTCATACGTTCGGCGAGCTGCATCTTCTGTACGGCTGCAACCGAGTCGCCACCTCCGATAGCTGCATAGGAGCCGTGTCCGCAGGCTTCGGCAACATCCTTGGCTATGCTGTTGGTACCCTTGGCGAAGTTAGGCATCTCGAAGACACCGGCAGGGCCGTTCCAGAGGATGGTCTTGGAGTTGAGGATGACCTCGCGGAAAAGCTCGCTGCTCTTAGGACCGCAGTCAACGGCCTCCCAGCCATCGGGTATCTCGTCGCCCTTGACAATCATGCGGTTGGCATCGTTGGCGAAGCGGTCAACGACGATGCAGTCTATAGGCATGTAGTATTTGACACCGAGGTCGTCCATCTTCTTCATCAGAGCCTTGGCGGTTTCGAGTTTGTCGTCCTCGTGGATGGAGTTGCCGATTTTGCCGCCTTGTGCCTTGGTGAAGGTGTAGCGCATACCGCCGATGATAATCATGTTGTCAACCTTGGGTATGAGGTTGTTGAGGATGTCTATCTTGGTGCTTATCTTCGAGCCGCCGATGATAGCGGTGAAGGGGTGTTCGGGCTTGTCGAGGAGGTAGTTGAGGTTCTTTATCTCGTTCTCCATCAGAAGTCCGAAATACTTGTCGTTGGGGAAGAAACGTGCGATGGTGGCAGTGGAAGAATGTTCGCGGTGGGCTGTGCCGAACGCGTCGTTGATGTAGCAGTCGCCCAGTTTCGAGAGCTGCTCGGCGAGCGCCACGTCGCCCTTGGTCTCTCCGTCATAGAAGCGGATGTTCTCAAGCAGCATCACCTCTTTGGGTTTCAACGCCTTGGCCATTGCCTCGACATTGGGTCCGAGGAGTTCCTGGGTGAACTGAACGGGCTGATGGATAAGCTCGGAAAGACGCTGTGCAACCGGTTTCAGCGAGAAAGCCTCCTCAAAACCGTTCTTCGGACGGCCGAAGTGAGCCACAAGCACTATCGAAGCGCCGTCGACAAGCAGTTTCTTGATTGTTGGGAGCGATTCGCGTATGCGGGTGTCGTCGGTGATGTTGCGGTTCTCATCGACCGGCACGTTGAAATCGACTCTCAAAATGACTTTGCGTCCTGCAAAATTGACATCCTTTATTGACTTCATATCTATTTGGGTTTTAGTTTATTTTCTTTATAACTTTATAACGGGCCTGTTTGCCGAGGGCGTCGGTGAAATCGAGGTAGAAATTGCCCTCGCCGTAACGTCCGAAAGCAATAGACGTGGAGTTGCCTATCCACCAGTTCTCGTCGAGCTGGGTTCCATCTTCGGAGAGGAGCACCCATGCTATGCGGCCATTGCCTTGGTCGCTTCGCACCGTAATCTTGTGGTTGCGGTTAGATGCGCTGAGGTTGAGTTTCGCGTCCATGGCGTTTCCCTCGTCCACATCTATCTTCTCGATTTTATATTTATACTTTGGCTGGGCTCCTGTGCGTTTCTCGCTCTTTTCCATCACCTTCGCCGACTTGACCTGACTCTTGTCGATGGAGAGTTCCTTGTCGCCTTGATGCTGTGCGAAGCAGCAGGACAGCGCGGTGACAAATGCCAATAGCAAAACAAACTTTTTCATTGCTTTATGTCGTTTGAATTATTACACAATCATTCGGCTGCATGTTCGGGCTCCTCGATAGCCATGCCGATATAGAGTGCCGAAAGCATGGTGAACACATAGGCCTGGATGTAGGCCACCAAGCACTCGAGCAGGCTGATGAAGACGCTGAAGAGCACCGACACGACGGAGACCGCTCCACCCATCGCTGCACCAAACAGGTTGCTGAGGATGAAAATGATGACCACAAAACCGAGTATCACGATGTGACCGGCGGTCATGTTGGCGAAGAGTCGAATCATAAGCACGATGGGCTTGGTGAAAACACCGACCACCTCGACCAGCGGCATGAGCGGGAATATCTTAAGCCATGCAGGAACACCAGGGGTGTTGAAGATATCTTTCCAGTAGTGCTTGTTGCCCTTGATGTTGGTGATGAAGAAGGTGATGAGGGCGAGGATAGCCGTCACCGCTATATTACCAGTGATATTGGCGCCTGCGGGGAAGATGGGGATAAGTCCCAGTACATTACAGAAGATGATGAAGAAGAAGAGTGTGAGCAGGTATGGCAGGAACTTCTCGGTCTTGTCGCCCAGCATCGGACCGGCGATGTCGTCGCGGACGTGGCAGATAAGCAGTTCGACGAGGGTCTGGAGGCCGTGAGGCTCCTTATCTCCGCGTTTGGCATACTGGTTGCGCACCACGATGAGCAGCACTATGAGCAACAGCACCGCAATCATGATGGCGGCGGCGGTCTTGGTGATGGAGAGGTCGATTGGCGACTTGCCTTCGATCACAGCACCGGCTTCGTCAACGCAGACAATCTGTTCTTTCTCCAATCCGCCACCGACAAGGCGGTAGCCTTTGTAGTCGGCGTGGCCGTGGTGGAACTTAGACGACATGAAAATGTCCAGCTTGCCGTCGTTAATCAAGATGACAGGCAGAGGGATGGCGACTGCATGCTCGGAGCCGTCTTTCTTTTTAATGTCGAACAGGTGCCATGAGTGGGCGTCGGTCACGTGGCCTATGATGATGCTGCCCGCCTGCACTTCCTCCTTGTCCGATTCGGCCTCGCCGGCGGTTGCCAGCTGGTCGGTTTCGGCTGCAGATGCAACAACTGCATTGTCAACATCGGTCGCAGTAGCCTCGTCCTGTGCCATCAGCGGCGCAAGGAAGAAAAACATTGCCAAAAGAATTCCTAGTTTTTTCATTATTTGAGTTTTGTAAGGTTTCCAAAAATATCGGTCTGCATTGAGTCGAAGAGGCCTATCTGGTTTTCGTCGGCAGCGTCGGCTCCAGTGAGTTTCTCGAACTCCATAAGGTATGACTTAACCATACGGCGCACTGCCACAGCTTTTGCCACTCCTTTCTCGGCGGCATAGCGCTGCAGTGTGTCCATATCCCTCTCGGAGAGGGTTATAGCCAGCTTCTTTTTCTTGTTTATGACCTTTTTTTTCTTCATTTATCAAATTCCGTAAAGTGCCAATATCGGTCTGATGTCGTCGGCCAGAGCGGGTTCCTTGAGCACGTTGTTGGCCGAGACCGAGAGCTCTCTCAGCACGGCAACACACTCCTCGAGGTCGCCACGCACTCCCGATGCCTTGGCTCCGCGATATTGGTTGAGATATGAGTAGCGCTGCATGTAGTAGTCTTTTATCTCCAGCCACAGCGCCTTGGCTTTCTCTGTTCCATACACCTTATTATAAACGCGTATGAAGGCGAGGCTGTACTTGTCGCGCGGGAAGTTCTTAGCCGGGAAGGCTTCCTCGTACTTGTCAATCAGCTTGCGGGCACGCTCATTGTCGCCCAGCATCGACATTTCGTCGGCCAGCGTGACAAACATGCGGCTCTGCACCAACGCGCTGTTCACACTCACGGGATCAACATAGATGTCGCTGTTCAGGTTGCCCCATTCCAGCGGCTGGTAGCTGCCGTCGTCTTTCTTGTAGCCGTTGATGAAGTAGTCGGCCGACTCGTCGGTGAACGATTTGACGAAGCGCACAGGCTTGCCCTCGTCGGTGGTCGTGAGTACTACATTCATGACCTCGGCCGGGGCTGGCAGAAGTTTATAGTTCATGCCGTCCTGCACCGAATATTTTTCAGACAGCGGGAACTCGGCCTTGATATAGTGCGGACTCATAATATTTATGTCGCGCTCAAACTTGTTGGTGCCTATGATGTCAAGCATCATCAGCTGGTAGCGATAGAGCACCTGGCGTTTGATTTCCCACTTTATGGTGTCGGATATGGCGTCGGCCTGCTCCTGAGTCAGCACACCCAGCGAGACCAGCTTGGGCTTGTCGAGCGTGATTTTGAATCTCTTGGTCGGCAGCACGATGAACGACTCGTCTGAATTGCGGTCATAGACGGTGAACTTCTCGGGGTGGTCGCGCACCATAGAGAGCACATCGGTAACCTCGAGGTAGTCGCCCTTCGAGTTGTCCTGCAGATAGACCATGTCTTTGCCAAGGCCGTAGTATTCCTTCGGTAGCGTGAAGGGCAGCGCGTCTGATTCGTAGAGCTTGTTGTAGAGCTGCTCCACATACCAGTACATGCCCGACAGCGTGTAGTTCAGTATTCGCACGTCGGTGCGCACCCCTTCGACCTCCTGGGCATACCAGAGCGGGAAGGTGTCGTTGTCGCCGAAGGTCACAAGCACGCCGTTCTTCTTAACCGACTGCAGGTAGTTCTTGGCGAAGTCGCGGGCGGCATACTTTTGCGAGCGGTCGTGGTCGTCCCAGTTCTCGGATGCCATGAGGCACGGCACCGCCACCATAGACGCCACAAAGACCACCGGCAGGGCTATCTTGTAAACTTTCTCATTCTTTGCAGCCTTGCTTATCCAGTCGGCCAGAGCCATCACGCCGAGGCCAATCCAGATGGCGAAGAAGCTGAACGAACCCACGAAAGCATAGTCTCGTTCACGCGGCTGGCGCGGAGGCATGTTCAGGTAGAAGGCTATGGCGAGACCTGTCATGACGAACATGACCAGCACCACGAAAGCGTCCTTGCGGTTGCGCATGGCGTGATAGAGCAATCCTATCAATCCCAGCAGCAACGGAAGCATATAGTAGCGGTTGCGGGCTTTGTTGTCCTTCATGTGGTCGGGCAGGTTCGACTGCGGTCCCAGGCGTGCCTCGTCGATGGGCTTGATGCCGCATATCCAGTTGCCGTTCAGGTAGTCGCGTGTGCCGTCGTCGTTAAAGTAGTGACCTTGAATGTCGTTCTGGCGTCCGGCGAAGTTCCACATGAAGTAGCGCCAGTACATCCAGTTGAACTGGTAGCCGGTCATGAACTTGAAATTCTGTGCCGAGGTGGGACGGCGGTTGCCGCGCACCTTGCCTGCCCAGTATTCATAGAACTGCGGATGACGGCGGTCGTTGTCGGCACTCCACATACGCGGGAACATGCCAGTGTGGCGCTTGTCGTACTTGTATTTCATGGCATACGACGCCGGGATGTAGCAGTCACGGTCCTGGCTGTCCTTGCCACGGATGTATTTGGTATAGCCTTTGTCGGCTCCAATCGGGTTCTTGGCAGTGTAGAACTGGCCTTTGAACACCGGCGTGTCGCCATATTGCTCACGTCCCAGATAGGCACGCAGTGCGACGGCGTCCTTCGGTGCGTTCTCGTTGAGCGGTGTGTTGGTGTTAGCGCGTATCACGAGGATGAAGAAGGTGGAATAGCCGATAAGCAGCATCACAAACGACAGCACCGCCGTATTCACTATATGCGGAGCCTTGACCTTGCGCATGTGTGTCAGCACCAACAAGGCTGCTATAATAACCGCCAGCAGCACGAAGTAAACCACCGTGCCGGTGTTGAAGTGTGCATGGAGTTTGTTCACAAAGAAGACGTCGAAGGCACTGTCGAGATTGACGATGCCGGGGATGATGCCCCAAAGTATCACAGCCAGCAGCACCACCGAAAGCACGCCGCTGAGCACGAATCCCCAGAAGGTGACTTTCTTCGCTTTCTTGAAATAGACCACATAGACGATGGCGGGGATGGTCAGCAAGTTCAACAGGTGGACGCCGATGGCGATGCCCACCAGCAGGCTTATGAGCAGGAACCAGCGCATAGAGCGCGGGTCGTCGCTCTGCTCTTCCCATTTCAGCGTGGCCCAGAACACCACTGACGTGAAAAACGACGACATGGCGTAAACCTCGCCTTCAACAGCCGAGAACCAGAAGGTGTCGCTGAAGGTGTAGGCCAGCGAGCCCACGATGCCGGCGGCGAAGACTCCCCATGTACGCGGGTCTTTTATAGAGGGATTCTTCGGGTCGGGCAGCAGGTGTTTGCCCAGCAGCGTGATGCTCCAAAACAAGAACAGTATGGTGAATCCGCTGCATAGAGCCGACATGATGTTGATGGCGTGGGCAGCTGTCAGCGGGTCGGAGAACATCGAGAAAAGACGTCCTATCAGCTGGAACGACGGTGCTCCAGGAGGGTGACCCACCTGTAGTTTAACTGCCGTAGCGATATACTCGCCACAGTCCCACCACGAAGCCGTCGCCTCGGCGGTGAGGATATACACCAAGCATGCTGCGATGCCTATCACCCACCCTATTATGTTGTTAACCCAATGGTACTGTTGCATTTGTGTGGATATGTTGATATGTTGATATGTTGATGTCTTGAATCGTTGATATGTTGATGTGTTTAATTGTGACCTATTAATGACTACCGACCACTAAATCCCTATTCACCGGCATGGTCATGCAGCGTGCTCCGCCACCGCCTCTGGGAAGTTCGCAGGCGTCGAAGGCAGCCACAAACTTGTCGTACGAGTTCATATCCACCTTGCCAGCACAGATGTCGGCGGCTTTCAGGATGGCGAATCCTGCTTTGTCTAGTGCCTCTATGGTGCCATGGTTGCGCGAGTAGCCCAGCACCTTACCCTCGCCGAGTGCGAAGAAGTTGGCACCGCTGTGCCACTGTTCGCGCTGCTGTGCCCAGGCGTCGCTTCCGCCGCACAGCACAGGCTTCATGTCCCATCCTGTTGCCTTCAGGCCTTCAAGTATGTTGTCGTAGTGCGTGTAGCTCGTCTTGCCGTTGTCTATGCTTATCAGCGTGGTCTCCATCCCGCTGAAGACGCCTTTCTTCTGCAGCATCGGTTCGAAAGCCATGCACTCGTTGCGGCTCAGGAAGGTGAAGACCATGTCGAGGTGGATGAACGACTCCGGCTTGTGCGGCAGCTGCTGCACCAGTATGTTGAATTTGCCGTGGCGTGCGCCCATCTCGCGGGCCAGATATTCTATGCCTTTGCGGTTGGTGCGTATGCCCTCGCCTATGCAGAGCATGTCCTCGCGGGCAATCTGCACATCGCCACCTTCGGTGCGGGCCTCTGCGTCATGCTGTTCGGCGTTGAAGGTCTCGCAGCCAAAGTAGTTCTCGAATACAGCCCTGTAAATCAATATCTCTCTGCGGCGAACAGGGAAGGACATCGAATTGATAAGCACCCGGTCGTAAACCGACGACGAGGCGTCGCGGGTGAAGAAAAGGTTATACAGCGGTTTCAGCTCGTAGCGGTCGGCCTGGTCGGGTGTCCAAGCTTTGCGCTCGACGCCTTCTATCAGCTCTTTTGCAAGGCGGCGAGGGTCATGGCCCATCAATTCGGCGGTAAGCTGCTGGCATCCGTCCAAACGGCAGCTCTCTTCCACCAATGCCTTGCGCACAGCGTTGTCTTCGAGCACCGTAGCCAGCACGTCCTCGACATAATAGACCTTCGTCCATTTCTCCAGCACGCCGCTGAATTCGGCATATTCTCTGTCAACAATCGGTTTGTTGAGTATATCGCTATATAGAGCCTCGGCAGCGTTCTCAGGCGTCATCCGCGTAATCTCCACACCCGGTCGGTGCAGCAAAACTGCACGCAATCGGCCTATCTCGGAACCGACACACACGCGGGGAACGCCATTATTAGTCTCAATCATTTAGTTTCTGTTTTGCTTCAAATCACTTAACTATTGAATAACAAACATTTTGTCCGTTATCCACACTATGCGTAGATGTGCAAATATACAAAATTTTCTTAATAAAACAAAAAAGAACGCACCAATAACTATGATTTATCCACCGACTTACCTACAAATTCAATCTTTCAAGCGACGACTTATCCTTGATTTCAGGCATTTTTTCTCCCGTTCGACAAAGACAAAACATCCGGCATGCACTGGGCAAGCCGGATGTTTGAACCGGATATTTCAGGAAGTTTTGGCGCTCTAGCGTCTCTTCTCCTTGATACGGGCTTTCTTACCAGTAAGGTTGCGCAGGTAGAAGATACGGGCGCGGCGCACTGCACCGTGCTTGTTCACGTCTATCTGCTCAATGAACGGTGATGCGAACGGGAATATACGCTCCACACCCACGCCATTGGTGACCTTACGAACAGTAAAGGTCTCGGTGGCTCCGCTTCCGCTGCGTTGCAAAACAACGCCCTGGAAGTTCTGGATACGTTCCTTGTTTCCTTCTTTGATTTTGTAGTGAACCGTGATGGTATCGCCAGCCTTGAATTCGGGGAACTCCTTGCGCTCCACCAAATCCTCTACATATTGCATTAATTCAGTTTTTCCCATGTCTTTAAATGTTTAAAAGGTTTGACAACTCAATTCTCGTGGCTTTATTTCTTAACCATCTTTACCACAGCGGTGAACGCCTCCGGGTTGTTCATGGCCAGGTCGGCCAACACTTTGCGGTTAAGTTCGATGCCGTTCTTGTGAAGTTCGCCCATAAACACCGAATAGGAAATACCGTTGATGCGGCAGCCGGCGTTGATACGGTTGATCCACAGAGCGCGGAACTCACGTTTCTTGGCCTTACGGTCGCGGTATGCATAAGTCTGGCCTTTTTCCCATTTGTTTTTGGCTACGGTCCATACGTTTTTACCTCTGCCCCAATAACCTTTGGTGCGGTTGAGGATTTTCTTTCTGCGTGCCCTTGAGGCAACTGCGTTTACTGATCTTGGCATAGTTTAATTTGTTTTTCGTTTAAGCGACGGCTTTCCGCCGTTCTTTTGTGCTTTAAACAATGGTTAATAACTCCTGTTTGTTTTAGGTCTTTCGGTCCAAAAGCCCTCAAGTCTTCGTGGTGGCCGGCTTTTCGCCGTTCATCCTTTCCGACTTTTCGGTTTCCGAACTTTTCAACCTTACGCTAAAAGCATGCGTTTTACGCGTTTCTCGTCGTCGCGGCTCACGAGAGCTGTGTGGTCGAGATTGCGCTTCTGCGTCGTCTCCTTTTTGGTCAGGATGTGACTGTGGTAAGCGTGCTTTCTCTTGATCTTGCCGGTGCCCGTGAACGCAAAGCGTTTCTTGGCAGCGGCCTTTGTTTTCATCTTAGGCATTACTTTACTGTTTTTTAATAAGTTAGTATAACGTTTATATATCCGGTTTTCTCGTTTATTTCTTCGTCGGCGCAATAATCATTATCATACGCTTTCCTTCCAGACGCGGCATCTGTTCTGGCTTTCCGAACTCAAACAGCGCCTCGGCGAATTTCAGCAGCTGCTGCTCTCCCTGCTCCTTGTATAGGATGCTGCGCCCTTTGAAGAACACATCGACTCTCACCTTGTTGCCCTCCTTCAGGAACCCTTTGGCGTGGTTCAGTTTGAACTCAAAGTCGTGGTCGTCAATCTGCGGGCTCAGGCGTATCTCCTTCACCACCACCTTCGTCGAGTTTGCCTTGCGTTCCTTCTCCTTCTTCTTCAGTTCGTAGAGGAACTTCTGATACTCGATAATCTTGCACACCGGCGGGTTGGCCGTGGGCGAAATCATCACAAGGTCCAGACCCTCGTCGTATGCAAGTTTTATCGCGTCCTTGGTGTTGTAGATTGTGGGTTCCATCCCCTCTCCTACTACTCTCACGACGGGAGCGGTGATTCGCTCGTTCACCTGATGGTCAGGTTCTTTTTTTACTGGTCCGCGACCGCGGTTTCTGTTCTGGTCGCCGGGTTTGAATGGTGCTGCTATAACTTGGTTCTCCTATATTAAGTTTATAATTACTTTTCTTTATTATATCGGTTACATTACCTCGTTGATTTCCTTCTCAATGAAGGCTGCGAAATCCTCTGGTTTCATGGCTCCCAGGTCGCCGGCACCCTGACGGCGCACACTCACCGTGCCCTCGCCTATTTCCTTCTCGCCCAGGATGAGCATGAACGGATATTTTGCCAGTTCTGCATCGCGAATCTTGCGGCCTATCTTCTCGTCACGCATGTCTATGGTGCCGCGCAAATCCATCTGTTCGAGCTTGTTCTTAAGCTCCTTAGCCTGCTCGACATACTTCTCGCTCACAGGCAGTATGATGAACTGCTCCGGCGTGAGCCACAGCGGGAACTTGCCGCAGGTGTGCTCTATCAGCACTGCGCAGAACCTTTCCATCGAGCCGAACGGAGCTCTGTGTATCATTACCGGACGGTGTTTCTGACCGTCACTGCCGATATATTCAAGCTCGAAACGCTCGGGCAGGTTGTAGTCCACCTGTATGGTGCCCAGCTGCCAACGGCGGCCCAAAGCATCTTTCACCATGAAGTCCAGTTTCGGGCCGTAGAAAGCGGCCTCACCAAGTTCCACTTTAGCCTTGATGCCTTTCTCTGCACACGCCTCTTTGATGGCGTTTTCGGCTTTCTCCCAGTTCTCGTCGCTGCCCACATATTTCGTGGTGTTCGCAGGGTCGCGCAGCGAAATCTGTGCCTCCCACTGGTCGAAACTTAGAGCCTTGAAGATGGTCTGGATAATCTCCATCACCTTTATAAACTCCTCCTTCACCTGGTCGGGACGGCAGTAGATGTGAGCGTCGTCCTGCGTGAACGAACGCACTCTGGTCAATCCGTGCAGCTCGCCGCTCTGCTCATAGCGATACACCGTGCCGAACTCGGCCAGACGCAGCGGAAGCTCCTTGTACGAGCGCGGCTCGTTTTTGTATATCATGCAGTGGTGCGGGCAGTTCATAGGCTTCAGCAGATAAACCTCGCCCTCTTCGGGTGTGGTTATCGGGCGGAAGCTGTCCTCACCGTAGTGTTCCCAGTGGCCCGATGTCTCGTAAAGCGTCTTGCCGCCGATATGCGGGGTTATGACCTGCTGGTAGCCGTATTTCTTCTGTATCTTGGTCAGGTAGTCCTGCAGGCGAAGCCTCAGCTCCGTGCCCTTGGGCAACCAGATAGGAAGACCTTTTCCCACTGTGTCGCTGAACATATAGAGTCCCAACTCCTTGCCAATCTTCCTGTGGTCACGCTTCTTGGCCTCCTCAAGCATCACAAGGTATTCGTCAAGTTCCTTCTTCTTCGGGAACGAGATGGCATACACACGAGTCAGCTGCGGACGATGCTCATCGCCGCGCCAGTAGGCACCTGCCAGGTTTATCAGCTTCACAGCCTTGATGGGGCTGAAATCGACCAGGTGCGGTCCACGGCAAAGGTCGGTGAACGCACCGCTGTCGTAGAACGAAATAGTGCCGTCCTCAAGGGCTTCGATAAGTTCCACCTTATAGACCTCTCCCCTGTCGCCGAAAGTCTTCAAAGCCTCGGCTTTCGACACCTCGCGGCGCGTGATGGGAGTCTTGGCCTGCACCAGCTCCATCATCTTCTTCTCAATCTTCGGGAAATCCTCGCTCGACACACTGTATGTGCCGAAGTCTATGTCGTAGTAGAAACCGTTCTCAATCGAAGGACCGATACCGAACTTGATGCCCGGATAAAGCTCCTGCAATGCCGATGCCAGCAAGTGGGCCGAAGTATGCCAGAATGTCGATTTACCTTCGTCGTCGTTCCATGTGAGCAACTGCACCTTCGAATCCTCGTTTATCGGACGGTAAAGCTCCATCACTTTGTCGTTGACTTTGGCTGCCAAAACATTGCGCGCCAAGCCCTCACTGATGCTTTTCGCTATATCCAACGCAGTTACACCCGCCTCGTACTGACGCACCGAACCATCTGGAAGTGTGATATTTATCATATATATAGTTATTCTGTTTATTACCTATAAGAACGTGCAAAAATACAAAACTCATTGATAATGACAAAATTTTGCCATATTTTATTATAAAAAAATACGGGCGCACCACCCCACACCTAAAAAAACACCCCCAACACGGACTTCATACGGACTTGATACGGACCTGGCACACGATCATACCAAATCCAACCACACACAAACACACAAGCAATCAAGCAAACATCTGACTAAATCTCAACCGTCAAGCCATCGTAAGCCACACTCACCCCGTCTGGCAGCGTTCGGCAGACCTCCTCGTGCAGCCCCATCTCGTGGCTCACATGTGTGAGATATGCCCGCTCCGGCCCCACCCGTTCTATCACGGAGAGAGCCTCCGGCAGGCTGTAGTGCGACCAGTGGTGCTCTCGCCTCAACGCGTTGAGCACCATCACCTTCACCCCCATAAGCTTTTCAAGCTCCTGCGGCGCTATATAATTCGCATCGGTCACATAGGCGATGTCGCCGATTCTGTACCCCAGTATCGGCAAGTCCTTGTGCATCGCCGCAACAGGAACCACCTCCACCCCTGCCGCCATGAAAGGCTCGTCTGCCGAAACCTCATGCAGCGTAGCCTCCGGCAACCCAGGGTATTCATGCTCGCTGAAGATATAGCCGTAGTCGCGTTTCAAGGTGTTGAGTGCGATACTGTTGCCGTATAAGTCCAACGGCTGCTGTTGCACGTAGTTGAAAGCGCGTATGTCGTCTATCCCTGCCACATGGTCGCGATGTGCATGGGTAATCAACACCGCATCTATATGTGTCACCTCTTCCCTCAACATCTGCTGACGGAAGTCGGGCCCTATGTCTATGAGGATGTTCCTGCCGTCGTCAGCCTCTACGAGAGCCGATGTTCTCAACCGTTTGTCGCGGCTGTCAGACGACCTGCACACCTCACATTTACATGTTATTACAGGCACCCCTTGCGAAGTGCCTGTTCCCAAAAACATCAGCTTCATGAGTATCTATGTTGATACGTTGGTAGGTTTAACGTTGATACGTTTTGTGTTGATAGGTTTTATGTTGATAGGTTTAACGTTGATATGTCTTGTGTTGATAGGTTTTATGTTGATAGGTTTTATGTTGATATGTCTTGTGTTGATAGGTTTTGTGTTGATAGGTTTTATGGCCGACAACAGTTAGGGGATGACTGATAACATTACTGCTGCGTCAGCTTGAAACCTACGCCGTGGACATTGATTATCTGAAGCGACGGGTCGGCACTGAGGTACTTGCGCAGCTTGGTGATATAGACGTCCATGCTGCGGGCAGCGAAGATGCTGTCGGTCTTCCATATCTTCTGAAGCGTGGTGGTGCGGTCAACTATCTGGTTGAAGTTAAGAGCGAACAGGCGCAGCAGCTCGCACTCCTTCGAGGTGAGGTGGCGCTCGTCGCCCTCTATGGTGAGGGTCTGACGCGAGTGGTCGAAGACAAACTTGCCGATGTTGAAGATGTTGTTCTCCGGCTTGTTCTCGTCAAACGAGCGACGTATGGTGGCGTTGATACGGGCCAGCAGCTCGTTCATGCTGAACGGTTTGGTGATATAGTCGTCGGCACCTATCTCGAAACCTTTCAGCTTGTCGGCCTCAAGGCTCTTCGCAGTAAGGAATATTATAGGCACACGCTTGTCGAGACGCCTGACCTCTTTTGCCACGGCGAAGCCGTCCTTGACTGGCATCATCACATCGAAGATGCATGCATCGATGTCGGAAGTGCGGAAGGTGTCGATGGCAGCCTGTCCGTCGGTGACTAAGCTCACGGTGAAGCCTTTCTGCGAAAGATAAGCTTTCAGTATGGTGCCCAGGTTAGGGTCGTCCTCCGCAACAAGTAGTTTTATTCCTAAATTCATAATCGTGAAAAGGTGATTAGTGATTATTGAATCGTGAATTGCCAGTTGGTTTTCAGGTATTCTCCTCTATATTCCTCACGTGGTTTTCGTCAATCTCAAGTAGGTTTTCTCCGTATCAAGTCCGAATGAACTCCGTATCAAGTCCGAGTCAAGTCCGAGTCAGCTCTGTATTTTTTAATCGTTCTGCTCGATTATCTTTACGCTCTCGATGAGGTCGCCAGGGACGATGGTGTCAACGACTTCGATGCCTTCGACGACTTTGCCGAAGCAGGTGTGGACGCCGTCGAGGTGCTGTGTGTTCTGACGGTTGTGGCAGATGAAGAACTGCGAACCGCCTGTGTCTTTGCCTGCATGTGCCATGGAGAGGACTCCACGGTCGTGGTACTGACGCTCGGCAGAGGTCTCGCACTTAATTGTCCAGCCAGGACCACCGGTGCCCACACGCGGATCGCCGAGATTGCGGCTGAAGGGGCAGCCACCCTGGATGACGAAACCGGGTATCACTCGGTGGAAACGCAGGCCATCGTAGAAGCCAGACTTGGCCAGTTTAACGAAGTTGGCTACTGTGTTAGGTGTCTCTTTCTCGTATAGCTCGATTTTCATCGTGCCCTTGGCTGTTTTTATTTCTGCGAATAACATAGGATATCTTATTTACTTTAGTTTAGTTGTTTTGTGACGCTGTCTATATAGTAGTAACGTAATTGTTAAATAATTATTTTACGCACTTTAAAAATCTGTTCCAACGGATTTTGCCAGTGTCCTTGTCTCTGGAGAACATGATAAGCGAGGCAGTGCCGACGATGTGGTCCTCGGGCACGAAGCCCCAGTAGCGAGAGTCGGCAGAGTTGTGGCGGTTGTCGCCCATCATCCAGTAGTAGTTCATGGAGAAGGCATAGCTGTCGCAAGGCTTGCAATCGACGAGGATTTTGCCGTCGCGGACTTCAAGGCTGTGGTGTTCAAAGACTTCGATGATTCTTTGGTACAGTGGGAGGTTGTCCAACGAGAGCGGAACGGACATGCCTTTCTTGGGAATGAGGATGGGTCCAAAGTCGTCGATGGTCCAATTGTAGCCATAGGCGTGTGGGAAGAGAAGCTGGGAGCTGTCGTTGATGGGGAGCATGAGGCGCTCGACGGACTTTATCTCATCCATGCCACGCAAGGTTTCGACCATAGGTTTGGAGAGTGGGAGCAGGAGGAAGGGTGTGCCTTCGTAGAGAGCGCTCTGGTAGTCCTCGTCGCTCACGCCGACGGAGCGGAGAAGTTTGTGCGGGTCGGTCTTGGCAGACTTGAAGTCAACGGAGTAGGTGACCTGTGCCTCGGGCGGCATGTCGATGGGTGCGCCGTTGATATAAACTGTCTGGTCCTGAATCTCGAGGGTTTCGCCCGGAAGGCCGATGCAGCGTTTGATGAAGTTCTCGCGCTTGTCAACGGGACGGACCCTGATATGGTTTTCAACCATACGGCCTCCAACGGGGAGGTATTTGGCGTTATTGATGGCCTCGTAGCCTTCCTCGCGGACGAGGTCGTGATAGGACTTGTTGCTTTGCCAAGCAGTGCAGACGGTGTCGCCATCGGGATAATTGAAGACCACAGCATCGAAACGCTTGACATCGCGGAGGCCAAGGTAGCGGTGATAGGGCAACTGAATCCACTTCAGGTAGGACTCGACCTGGCCGTTGGTGAGAGGCATCACGTTGTGTACCAGCGGGAAGGAGAGCGGAGTCATGGCGACACGGGCGCCGTAGGTAATCTTGCTGACAAGCAGATAGTCGCCAACGAGGAGGCTCTTCTCCATGGAGCTGGAGGGGATTTTGTAGAACTCGAGGATATTGCCGCGGATGATGACAGCGGCGATGAGGGCGAAGACGATGGCGTCGAGCCAGTCGCGGACCTTGCCTACCTTGTGAGGCGGAAGCTGTGAAGGCTCGGTGTATTCATATTTCTTGGAGATACCGAGGATGGGGAGATAGACGCAAGGCAGGAGCACGGCGAAGGTCTGCTCCCAGAAGCCGTAGCGACGGAAGACCTTTGCAGTTTCCACGACCATGAGAAGGAAAGTGAAGACGTTGATGGCTGGGATAAGGAAGTAGATGTACCAAGGCCAACGCTTGCCGCAGATTTTAATCCATACAATAATATTATAGACAGGAATAAGGGCTTTCCAGGGTTGGACGCCGGCTTTCTTGAAGACGAACCAGAGGCCGATGAGGCATCCAATAAAGTAGAGGGCAAGAAGCAAGTCGTATATCATGGAAAGTTTATTTATGGGTTATAGGTCTGTATCAGGTCTGTATGAAATCCGTGATTGGAGAGATTTGTTAAAATCTTAAAATATTAACTATGTTTTTTAACAAATATTGTGTCGAGATGGTCAATCAGTTTTTTTTGTTCATTTTTCCAGGACATGTCTTCGAGCGCAGAGTTGAAACGGGAGTTGCGCTCGGCGGGTGTGAGGGAGCCCCATTGAGAGAGAAGCTGGGAGATGGCATCGGCAAGTAGGCGCGGGTTGTAGATGACTTTTTCGTCGATGCAAGAGCCTATGGGGTGGGCTTGGAGGACACGACGTATCTCGGGGTAGTCGTTGGCGAGGACGGGGATGTGGGCGGCGGCATAGTCGGCGATGCGGTTAGGGAGAGAGAGGTAGTAGTTGAGGCCCATGTTCTCCATCAGGCAGAAGCCCAATGAGGCACGTGAGGTAAGGGTTTTGAGCTGGTCGGGTCGGAGACGGCCTGTGAAAACGATGCGGGAGGAGTAGGGTTTGGAGGCGGCATGGAGCTTCATGGCGTCGAGGAGGTCGCCTGAGCCTGCGACGATGAGGCGGCACTGGGGAAGGAACTCGAGGGCGTCGATGAGCTGTTCGACACAACGGCCTTTGTTGACGGCCCCCTGGTAGATTAGGTCGGTTGAGGAGGATGGCGGGAGAATGTCGGAGGTCGGGGGCTCGGGGTTGGCGGAGAGGTTGCGGATGACGATGAAATCGACACCGTAGCGGCTCTTGTAGATGTCGGCAAGGCTTTGGTTAACAGTTATGCAGAGAGCGGCATGGGGGATGAAACGGCGCTCGAAGAAGGTCCAAACCTTCCTGACTAGAGGTTTGCCGACCAACTCGGGCACATCGGGGAAAAGCTCGTGGCCGTCGAAGACGAAGGGTTTGCGTCGGAGACGGGAGGCAAGAGCGATGGCAGGGAGAGCGTCGGTGTCGTTGGCATAGAAGGCATCAGCACGGGAGAAGATGAGTTTCAGGAAAAGGCGGATGTTGAACTCAGCATAGAAAAGTGCGCTGCGCTTGAAAAGGAGAGACATCTTGTTGGAGCGGTAAGGTCGGGAGAGAGGGGACTTGTCGGGCCAAGCACGTCCGACAAGAGAGACGCCGTAGCCAGCATTGAAAAGTGCGTCGCAGGCACGCAAGACACGCTGGTCGGTAAGCAAATCGTCGCTCACAGCCATCATTATGCGGGGTTTATGCTCCGAGGGTTGCATATTGTTCACAATATTATAGAACGCAAGAATAATAAAAATCGTACTTTTGCAACTTCAAACTAAGAATATTTTGGCTTTGGAGACGACACTTTTCGCCGATATAATACTGCCGCTGCACCTACGTAGCACCTTCACCTACAGGATACCGACTGAGTATGCGGGGATGGTGGAAGCCGGGCAAAGGGTGATAGTGCAGTTCGGAGCAAAGAAGCTGTATTCGGGGCTTGTGAGGAGGGTGCACAGCGAGGTGCCGAAGTATCAGGTGAAATACATCCTCTCGGTGGTGGACACAAAGCCAATAGTGGAAGAGCGACAGTTCAGGCTTTGGGAATGGATGTCGAGGTACTACATGTGCTACATAGGCGACGTGATGGCGGTGGCGCTGCCATCGATACTGAGGCTGGCGAGCGAGTCGATGGTGACGATACACCCCGACTATGACGGAGAGCTGTCGAGCCTGACGGACAAGGAGTTGCGGATAGTGCAGCTGCTAAGCGAGCATCCGGTGATGAAGGTGAACGACATAAGCGTGGCTATCTCGATACAGAAAATCATGCCTGTGATAAACGGGATGATAGAGAGGGGCATACTGATTATGGACGAGGACCTGCAACAGCGGTTCAAGCCAGCGAAGGCGACATATCTGACGCTGGCGGCGAAATACCAAGACGATGGAGAGGCGAAACGCCTGTTTGACGAGTTAGAGAAGAAAAAGAGCAGCGCCAAACAGTTGGGGCTGATGCTGAGGTTTATGCAGCTTTCGGGCTTCGGAAAAAAGGCGGTGGCAAAGAAAGAGCTGGCCGGAGAGGATGGATTCTCGGCGTCGTCGCTGGCGACACTCATAAAGAACGGTGTGATAGTGGCGGAAGAGCGTACGGCAAGCAGGTTGAAACACTACGAGAAGGTGACTTCGCCCGACACTATAGAGCTGAACGAAGAGCAGCAGGCGTCCTATGAGACGATAGTGAAGCAGGATGGTGTGACTCTGCTGCACGGTGTGACGTCGAGCGGAAAGACCGAGGTGTATATCAAACTCATTCAAGAGACTATAAGGCAAGGACGCCAGGCGTTGTTCCTGCTGCCAGAGATAGCGCTGACGTCGCAGATAATAAACCGGCTGAGGAAATATTTCGGAGACAGCGTGGGAGTGTACCATTCGCGATTCAGCCCAAGCCAGAGGGCAGAGGTGTGGAGTCGCACCTTCAGCGAGGAGCCAGAGAAGCGGTTTAACGTGCTGCTGGGTGCGAGAAGTGCTATATTCCTGCCTTTCAGAGACCTGGGGCTTGTGATAGTTGACGAGGAGCATGACAGCTCGTATAAGCAATATGAGCCTGCACCGCGATACAACTGCCGAGACAGCGCGGTGTATCTGGCGAACCTGTGGAAGGCACGGACGGTGTTGGGGAGTGCGACGCCGAGCATAGAATCGTACTACAACGCACAGACGGGCAAATATGCACTGGTGGAGATGAAACACCGCTACGGAGGGCTTCAGCTGCCAGAGGTGCTGTGTGTAGATATGAAAGACGCCACGCGGAAGAAAGAGGTAACGGGATACTTCTCGAACTTTCTGTCGGAACACATACGTGAGGCGCTGGATAACAAGGAGCAGGTGATACTGTTCCAGAACAGACGCGGATACTCGCTGCGCATAGAGTGCGAGGAATGCCACTGGACGCCGCAATGCCAACACTGCGACGTGTCGCTGGTTTACCACAGGAGTACGAACTCGCTGAGGTGCCACTACTGCGGGTATTCGATAGCGATGCCGACGGAGTGTCCGGTGTGCGGGAACCCCAACCTGAAGACAAAAGGGTTCGGGACGGAACGGATAGAGGACGAGATTGCCCAGCTGTTTCCGTCGGCACGAGTGGCACGCATGGACCTGGACACGACGATGGCAAGGAACCGGCACCTGGAGATAATCACCGACTTCGAAGACCGCAAGACAGACATACTGGTAGGGACGCAGATGGTGACGAAAGGACTGGACTTCGACAACGTGAGCGTGGTGGGCATACTTTCGGCGGACAACTTGATAAACTTCCCGGACTTCAGGTCGTTTGAAAGGAGTTTCCAGCAGATGATGCAGGTGGCGGGCCGAGCAGGCCGGCACGGGAAACGAGGTAAGGTGATAATACAAACCTACAACCCCTGGCACCAGGCGGTGAGGAACGTGATGGACAACAACTACGCCGAGATGTACAGAAGCCAGATAACGGAGAGACGAGTGTTCAGATACCCGCCGTTCAGCAAGCTGATAGAGATAACGTTGCGTCACAGAGAACAGGATGTGCTGAACAACGCGTCAGCGAACTTTGCCTTCCGCCTGAGGGAGAAACTGGATACGAGAGTCATGGGACCGGAATATCCAAGTGTGAGCCGCATCAGAGGGCTTTACATAAAGCGAGTGATTGTGAGGGTGGAGCCGACGGACAGCATATCGGCTGTAAAACAGATAATAGAGGCGGTCACCGACCAGACGCTGGCCGAGAAGGAGTTCCACTCGGTGAAGATACACTTCGACGCGGACCCGCAATAAAAAAAAACGTCGCGACAGATTAGAGTCACGACGCACTATGATTTTTCTTTTAGAGCAAGACTATCTACGGCCGCGGTAGCGGGCTTTTTCGTGGATGGGGATGTAGTAGCCGAAGGAGAGCATGTAGGTCATGTTGTTGCCTCCGGGTACGGTTACATCCATCTTCTCGTCGCCCGTCACCTGCTGTTCTATGATGTGCAAGGCGTCATCCTCGGGGGCGATGGGCACAAAGCCGAAGTCGAAGATGAAGTCGAGCATGAACTGACGGTAGTGGTAGCCGAGAGCGACAATGGCGTCGGCATCGAAACGGCGGATATAGGAGAATGCCTTGCGAGGGGCATAGTCGTTAATGGAGAAGTTGTCGTAGTTGGCGTTGGCGTGAGGGTTGTAGGGGGAGACGATACGGTTGCGGTAGGTGCCGAAGAGACCGGCGCTGAAGGCGGGACCGAACATGAAGTTGATGTAGTGGCCGGCGCGCTTGACGGGTATCTCGTACTTGAAGCCGAGAAGGATGGGTATCTGAGCGTAGTAGGTATGGTAGTAGGACTCGCGGATGGTGAGGTTGTTGTCCTCGTTGATAAGTTCCTGGAGGTTGCCGCCGCTGCGACGGAAGTTGACACCGAACTGAAGGTAGAGGTTGGTGTTCCAAGCAATCTTGGCGTTCTCAAAGCCGTAGTCGACAAATATTCCTGCGGCACCGCCGAAGACGGGGGAGACGGAGGAAATGTCGTCAAATATATGAGATGCACCGGCTCCCACTCTGAAACCGTAGCGGGCCCATTGGGCCTGTAAGGAGAGGCTTGCGATGAGGAGCAGTGCCGCTGTCAGTATTATTCGCTTCATCAAAAAATGTTACTGTTTGAAGTGTATATAGTGCGCTTATAATGAACCGCAAAGTTACAAATTAAAACGCAAAGTGTGTAATTTTTCGCAAACTATTTTTTCAAGAGGCGCAAAACCATACTATAAAACAACTAGTTACAATTTACGTAATATAAAGTCGGTCATGAGCTGATAGAGGTTCAAGCGAGTGTTTCCACCATAGATGGAGTGGTTTTTGTTGGGGTAGAGACGGAATTCGAACTGTTTGCCTGCACGCTCCAAAGCGGAAAGCATGTCGAGTGAGTTCTGGACGTGGACATTGTCGTCGCCGGTGCCGTGAATGAGAAGGTAATTACCCGAGAGGCGTTCGGCGAAGTTGAGCGGGGAATTGTCGTCGTAGCCCTTGGCGTTGCCTTCGGGGAGAGCGAGGAAACGCTCGGTGTAGATGTTGTCGTAGTAGCGCCAAGTGATGACGGGAGCGACGGCGATGGCGGCCTTGAAGACGTCGTTGCCTTTGAGGATGGCGAGCGATGAGAGGTAGCCGCCGAAGCTCCAACCCCAGATGCCTATACGGTCGGCATCGACCCAGGGCTGTTTGCCAAACCAGCGGGCAGCCTCGATGGCGTCTTCGCACTCCATGTGACCGAGGTCACGGTAGGTCTGTTTCTTGAATTCGGCACCACGGCCACCCGTGCCGCGGCCGTCGAAGCAGACGACGACGTAGCCCTTGTCGGCGAGCATGTGGTACCAGTAGTAGTCGGAGTAGCCGTAGCTGTTGGTGACCTGCTGGTTGCCCGGGCCGCCATAGACGTAGAAGAGGACAGGATATTTCTTGCTCTCGCTGAAGTCGGCGGGTTTTATGACGTAGTAGTTAAGGTCGGTGCCAGTGGAGGTGGAGAAGGAGTCGAACTGCTTGCGGAGGGTGCCGTAGTCGGCCATCTGCTGCTGAAGACGGGCGTTGTCAACCAGAGTCTTGACGAGCTTGCCCTTGGCGTTGTAGAGAGAATAGACGGGAGCGGCGTTGGCGTTGCTGTAAACGGTGATGTAGTATTTGCAGCCTTTGCTGAACATGGCGCTGTAGGTGCCGAGGCCGCTGTGGTTGAGGCAGACTTTCTTCTTGGCCTTGAAGTCGATTTTGTAGAGGTCGGTGTTGACGGGGCTGCTCTCGTGGGAGGTGAAATAGACGGTCTGGGACTTCTCGTCGATGCCGCAGACGGCTTTGACTTCGAAGGAGCCGGAGGTGAGCTGGCGAAGGAGCTTGCCGTCGAGGCCGTAGAGGTAGATGTGGCGGAAGCCGTCGCGCTCGCTGGTGATGATGAAGGACTTGCCGTCGTTGAGGAACTGCCAGGTGTCGGGCACCTCGACATAGGCACGGTCGGTCTCGTCGTAGATGACCTTCATGCCATTGTCGTTCATGTTGGCCGAAGCGGTGTTGAGGGTGAGAATCTGCATGTGCGACTGCAGACGGTTCATGCGCATGACAGCGAGAACCTCGGGGTTCGTGGTCCACTGGAAGCGCGGGAGATACTCCCACTCAGAGCCTTCGGCGGCGACGGCATTGACCTTATCACCGCCAAGCATGGGATAGAGCGTTTTTTTTGTTTCGAGGTTGTAGATGCGTATCTCGACCTTGGAGTTGTCCTCGCCCGCCTTGGGGTATTTGTACTTGTAGTTTTCGGGATAGAGGTCGCCCCACATCTGCATGGTGTATTCGCGGACCTGGGACTCGTCGAAACGATAATAGGCGATGCGCTTGGAGTCGGGACTCCAGGCGAAGCCTTTGGTTATGGCGAACTCCTCTTCGTAAACCCAGTCGGTGGTGCCGTAGATTATCTCGTTAAGCTTGCCGTCGGTGGTTATGGGGTGCTCGTCGAGGGAGGCGAGGTCCATCCAGTAGAGGTTGTTGTCGCGGACGTAGGCGACCTTGGTGCCGTCGGGAGAGAAGGTGGTGAGACGCTGCTTACCGC
Source organism: Bacteroidales bacterium (assembly GCA_017618625.1). Next base: position 30,148 of record JAFZTV010000058.1, read on the forward strand.
CGTCCGTTATGCAGCGCAGGGAGGCTTTGTCGCGGTCGTAAACATGATAGGTGGAGAGGCCGCTGTGGCGATAGATGGGCTCGAACTCGGACTCGAGAAGGATGAGGCGCTCGTTGTCGGAGAACTCGTAGCCTTCAACGGCAGGGATGCCGGAGAGGGATGAGAAGTCAACGATGGTGGACTCCTTCTGGCCGGAGGAGTAGCTGTAACAGTCGATGCCCGAGCGTGAGAGCACGGTGTAGTGCTCGCCGTCGTTCATGGAGCGGATGTTGGATATGCCTTCGGGACGGAAGGTGCCGTTCTGCCAGATGTCCTCAAGGGATATCGGTTTTGACTGAGCCAAGATAGTCGATGCCAATGCCATAAAAGCAAGCAGGATAAAGGATTTTTTCATAATGAAGAGTTGTTGTTTTTTCTAAGAGAAAACCCCAACCGACAAAGTCAGTTGGGGTCGGCGGAGAGAAAGGGATTCGAACCCTTGGACCCCAAAAAGAGGTCAACGGTTTTCGAGACCGCCCCGTTCGACCACTCCGGCATCTCTCCGTATTTTCAGCACTTTAAGGGAATCGGGGAAGGACTCCCTTGTCTCGAAAACGGTTGCAAAGATACAACATTTTTTGAATAACGCAATATTTTATTGTGATATGATATTAACAACTGCGCGCAACGAGGCAGTACAGATTTGGCACAATAATATTTAAGGTAATGTTATTTCAACTTGAAAACGCGAACCCATAAACGAGTAGAAACTGTAAAAAAAAACGCTACATTTTTTTTCGAAAGCCAAAGACTTAGCAATGAACGAATTAACCTTTTTCAAGCTTACAAAAAAGGGCAAAAATAGCACTTGTAACAATCTATAAAACAATGGAATAAATCTACAGGTTTTGCTCACCTTTTGCTGAACTATTGCTCACCTTTTGGGTTAAGCCAAGGAAAGAACCACTATGGTACGGCATCGGGCCAACGGAGGAATAACCGAGGGCCAACGGTGGAATAACCGAGGGCCAACGAGGGGAGAACCGAGGGCAGAGCGAGGAGCAACCGAGGTATAAAAGAAGGTCAACCGAGGGCCAATGGTGGAACAAGCGAGGGCAGATCGAGGAGCAAGCGAGGGCCAACCGTGAGGCCGATGCGGGAAGGGCAAAAACGGAGCGAACACAATAAAACGGAGCAGAGAACGTTAAATAAGTTTAGGTGTACAGATTCGGCAATGAAACGCTTCATATTAACTTTAATAGCATGCTTTGTTGTGGCCACAGCTGCGGGACAGAGGTTTGACGGTGCTATATTCGTGGGCATCAACCTGGGGCAGATTGACGGCGACAACTCGGGGAAATACACCCATTTCGGCATGCACGGAGCGGTGCAGACCTCGTTTGCACTGGGGAAGAACTTGGAGTCGCCGTGGAGGATGATTGTGGAGATAGGCGTGACCGAGAAGGGCGCGAACAAGGCCAACACGACGATAAAGACGAACCTGCTGTATGTGGAGGTGCCTATAATGGCGAGCTACAGCTTTCTGGACGGGAAGCTGAGGCTAGGAGCCGGAGTGGCGCCCGCGATACTTGCCAAGGCGAAGGTGACAGACGCCAAGATGGACGACCCGGAGGCCGCAAAGGCCTACAGGAGGATGGACTGGCTTCCGCTGTGCGCGGAGGTGTCGTATTTCTTCGGCGGCCACTGGGGAGTGAACTTCAGGTTCAACGCATCGATGGTGTCGATAATGGACAATCCGTCGAAGGGGACATACAGGATATTCAGGGCGAACAAGGGAGCATTTAACAACTACATAAGCTTCAACGTGGGATTCAGGTTTTAACGGAAAGACGACAATTAGAAATGAAAATACAGGAAGTAATCGATTATCTGAACGAGATATACCCGCTGCGGCTGCAGGAGTCGTATGACAACGCCGGGCACAAGGTGGGAGACGCAACGAAGGAACTGACGGGAGCGCTGGTGGCGCTAGACGTGACAAACGAGGTGATAGAGGAGGCCTGCGAGCTGGGATACAACCTGATTGTGAGCCACCACCCGATGATATTCGGAGGGCTGAAAAGCCTTGTGCCGACGACCGAGCAGACGCGGATGCTGGAGAAGCTGATAAAGAGGGACATGTGCGTTTACTCGGCACATACGAACCTGGACAACTTGAAGGGCGGAGTGAGCTACATACTGGCCGAAAAACTGGGGCTGAAGAATGTGAGCACGCTGCGACCGATTGACGAGGAAGGGATGGGAGGCGGAGCCATAGGCGAGACAACGGAAGAGAAAGACTACGAGACATTTATGGCGGAGGTGAAGGAGACGCTGGGGCTGACCGTGGTGAAATGCTCGAAGGAGAGGCCGACGAGAGTGAAGCGGGTGGCTGTGTGCGGAGGCTCGGGGTCGTTCATGATAGACGACGCGGCAGCGAAAGGGGCAGACCTGTATATGACGGCGGACCTGAAATACCACGACTACCAAAAGGCAGTAGGTATGGTTTCGCTGGCGGACATAGGGCACTATGAGAGCGAACAATTCGCACAAGAATTGATTTACAACGACATTATTAAAAAATTTAGTAACTTTGCGTGCCGAATTACGAAGGCGAAAACGAGTTACGCAGTCTATATATAATTGTAGTTCAAAAGAATAGAGCGCAGTCAAAGAGATTATAAACATAATAAAAAACATATAACAGACAATGGCAAAGAAAGTATCAACAAGCAAGTCGGCTAAAGAGAACACTCCGGCACAGGAGATTGTGAGACTTGACATCGATGAAAAAGTGGAACAGAGGCTGTTAGCGCTGTACACCTTGCAGTCGGTTGACTCAAAGATTGACAAGATAAAGATTATCCGTGGCGAACTGCCGCAGGCCATAGAAGACCTGGAGGACGAGATTGCCGGTCTGGAAACGCGCATATCGAACCTGACAGCGACGATAAAAGAGACGGAAAGCGCGATAGCCACTCGCAAAAACGAGATAGCGGAACACGAGTCCATACTGAAAGAGAACGAGAAAAAGATGGACAACGTGCGCAACAACCGCGAATATGAATCGCTGAACAAAGAGGTTGAATTCCAGCACCTTGAAATACAACTCTGCGAGAGACGCAACAAAGAGGCGAACGCGAAGATAGCGGAACTGAAACAGCACATAGAGGCCGCAAAACACCTGCTGGAAGGCAGAAACGCCGACCTGCAGACAAAGAAGGAAGAACTGGGCGACATAATTAAAGAGACCGAGAAAGACGAAGAGCGGCTAATGAAGAAATCGAAAGAGCAGGAGCAGTTTATCGAAGAGCACTACCTCACGGCATACAAGCGCATCCGCAAAGCAGCGCACAACGGGCTGGCAGTGGTGCCGATAGACAGAGACGCGTGCGGAGGATGCTTCAGCAAGATACCGCCGCAGCGCCAGACCGAGATAAAGATGCACAAGAAGGTAATAGTGTGCGAATACTGCGGACGCATACTGGTTGACGACAACATAGCCAACCGAGTGGAAGCAGCGCTGGAGAAATAGTTTCAAGTTTCAAGTTTTGAGTTTTGAGCGGATAAGTGCGTTTGAAAATTAAAGCACTCAAACCTTCAAACGATTCAACATTTCAATATTAAACATTCAACCATTTCTAGAATGACCCATTATATCTCAACAGAGGGACTCACCCTCAAAAAGATAGAGGAAATCATAGCCAACAAGATGGACATCGCGCTGGGCGAAGATGCGATTGCCAGAATCAATAAATGCCGCGAATACCTCAACACCAAGATGGAGACGCAGAAAGAGCCCATATACGGTGTTACGACGGGATTCGGATCGCTGTGCAACATCAGCATCAGCAAAGAGGAGCTGAGCCAGTTGCAGAAGAACCTGGTGATGAGCCACGCCTGCGGAGTAGGCGACGAGGTGCCGAAGGAGATAGTGAAGCTCATGCTGCTGCTGAAGGTGCAGAATTTCAGCTTCGGCTACAGCGGAGTGCAGCTCGAGACAGCCCAACGTCTTGTTGACTGCTACAACTGCGACATACTGCCCGTGGTGTATCAGCAGGGTTCGCTGGGCGCCAGCGGCGACCTTTGCCCACTGGCCAACCTGATGCTGCCCAGTGTGCTAGGTATGGGCGAAGTGTACTACAAAGGCGTACGCACCGATGTTTCGAACGTCTTTATCGAAAAAGGTTGGAAACCCATAACGCTGCAAAGCAAAGAGGGATTGGCACTGCTCAACGGCACCCAGTTCATGAGCGCATACGCGGTGTGGAACCTGCTGAAAGCCCAGCGCCTCAGCAAACAGGCCGACATGATACTGGCATTGAGCCTCGACGCCTTCGACGGGCGTATAGAGCCATTCTACGAGTCGCTCCACAAAGTGCGTCCGCACAAAGGGCAGCTGGAGACAGCCGCAGCAGTGCGCAAATATACCGACGGCAGCGAAATAATAACACGCCACAAAGAGCATGTGCAGGACCCCTACAGCTTCCGCTGCGCCCCACAGGTGCATGGAGCTGCAAAAGACACGATACGATATGTAGCCAGCGTGGTGGAGACCGAGATAAACTCGACAACCGACAACCCGATAGTGCTGCCTGACGAAGACATGGTTATCAGCGGAGGCCATTTCCACGGCGAACCCCTCGCCATGGTGCTCGACTTCCTGGCAATAGCCGTGGCCGAACTGGGAAGCATCAGCGAGCGTCGCTGCTACCAGCTCATAGACGCCAAACGCGGCCTGCCGAGTTTCCTCGTGGCCAAGCCCGGACTGAACAGCGGATTCATGATTCCTCAGTATGCCGCCGCTGCCATTGTGAGCCAGACGAAGCAGTACTGCACGCCGGCCAGCGTTGACAGCATACCGTCGAGCCAGAACCAGGAAGACCTCGTGTCGATGGGCGCAAACGCAGCCACCAAATGCTACAAGGTTATGGAGAATGTGGAGCGTGTGCTCGCCATAGAGCTTTTCAACGCAGCCCAGGCACTCGACTTCCGCCATCAAGAGGGACTGAAGAGCAGCCCGTTTATCGAAAACATGGTAGCGGAACTGAGAAAGAGCGTACCGTTTGTGGAAATCGACGAGATAATGTACAAGCACATCCACAGCAGTGTAAAATACCTGCAGACGATGGAAAAAAATAGGTAATTTGTTGTTTTTTTATGGTTGAAGAAACAAGCCGGAGACTCGCGTCTGCCGGCTTGTTTCGATTTTTAAGGAGTAGGGTCGAAATGCTGCGGGAGCCTAAGACTCGATCATACGCATGAGGTACTGACCGTACTGGTTCTTCAACATGGGTTTGGCGATTTCGATAATCTTCTCTTTAGATACCCAGCCGTTGCGGTAGGCGATGTCCTCAAGACAGGCAATCTTGAGGCCCTGGCGCTTCTCGATGACTTCGACAAAGGTGGAAGCCTCGCTTAGGGAATCATGGGTGCCGGTGTCGAGCCAGGCAAAGCCGCGACCGAGAGTCTGAACCTTGAGCTGGCCGGCAGCGAGGAACTCCTGATTGACGGAGGTAATCTCCAGTTCGCCACGAGCACTGGGTTTTATATTCTTGGCCACCTCGACAACACGGTTGGGATAGAAATAGAGGCCCACAACGGCGTAGTTGCTCTTGGGATTGGACGGTTTCTCCTCGATGCTAAGGCAGTTGCCCTGCTTGTCGAACTCGGCCACACCGTAACGCTCGGGGTCGGAGACCCAATAGCCGAAGACGGTGGCCTTGGCGTTCTGCTCGGCATCCTCAACGGCCTTGCGAAGCATTCCGGTGAAGCCGCTGCCATAGAAGATATTGTCGCCGAGGACAAGACAGGCGGCATCGCTGCCGATGAACTTCTCGCCAATGATGAAGGCCTGCGCAAGCCCGTCGGGACTGGGCTGCTCGGCATACTCGAAACGAACGCCATAGTCAGAGCCGTCGCCCAAGAGACGACGGAAAGCCGGCAGGTCACTGGGAGTAGAGATTATGAGTATGTCACGAATGCCCGCCAGCATCAAAGCGCTGATAGGGTAATAGACCATCGGCTTGTCGTAGATGGGAAGCAGCTGTTTGCTGACGCCTTTGGTGATTGGGTATAGACGGGTGCCGGAACCTCCGGCCAGAACGATGCCTTTCATAGAGTTGATGTTTATTCGTGGTAAATGGTTATACAGGGCGTATGATTCTTTATAGAGGTTATTCTATTCTCACCCTGGGGTCGATGAGGCCATAGAGGATGTCGGTTATTATGTTGATGACCACCAGCAGGAGGCAGACGAACAGGATACAGCCCATCACTACGGGGAAATCGTATTTTTCAAGGCCATCCACAATGACGATGCCCATACCCTTCCAGTCGAACACATACTCGACAAAGACGGCTCCCGCCATCAACCCCGCCAGCCATCCCGAAGCAGAGGTGACGATGGGGTTCAGGGCGTTGCGCAAAGCATGATGAACCACAACTTTCCTGTATGGAAGTCCCTTGGCACGGGCTGTGCGGATGTAGTCCTGCGAAAGTGCGTCGAGCATGGAATTTTTGGAGAGCTGCGTGAGGGTTGCAAGGGGTCTTATGCCGAGCGTCAAAGCCGGCAGAATCAAGTTTTTCAGGTCGAGATACTCGCCAGTGCCGTAGTCATCGACGGTGAAGAGGTTGCCAAACATGTTGAGATGAGTGACTCCGGCCAGCACATAGGCGAAGAACCAGGCAATGAGGATTGCGGCAAAGAAGGACGGCAACGACATTCCCAGCGTCGAGAGCACCAGCGCTGCCCTGTCTATCCACGAGTCCTTGCGAAGGGCAGACACAACACCGAGGGCGACTCCGACGATCAATGCGAACGTCATTGCAACCAAAGCTAGCAAGGCTGTCTGAGGGAAGGCCGTGGTGATGACTTCGGACACCTTACGCTTCGACTGGTAGCTACGCCTCAGGTAGGGCGCCTTCAGCACTACAGATGTGGTTTTGACTTTCAGCAGCGTGGTATAGGGTGCGTATTTGTCGGACGAGAGGTAGAAATAGCTGGTAGTGTCGGCATTGTTGTGAAACGAGACCGGAGCCAGATCGTTCAGATAGTTCAAAAACTGCAAGCCGACAGGTTTGTCGCGACCAAGGTCACGGTTAATCATCTCAATGCTTTCGGCATCGGCACGCTGTCCGAGCATCATTCTGGCCGGATCGCCAGGCAGGATGTTGAACAGGAAGAAGACGAGCGTCACCACTCCCAGGATGACCAGGAGACCGTAGAGTAGCCGTTTGAGTGTGTAGTTAAACAATGATTGGTGAGGAGTGAAAAGTGAATTGTGATTAGTGAATTGACAATTGTGTGTTTGTGTGGAATGTGTTGGGTCGATTTTTGGAGTTGGGGATTAACGGAGGCCTCTTACAGTGGATTTCTTGGCCACGAAGTCTTTAAGGTAGAACGGTTCGTAGTAGGCGACGTCCTCTCCCCTGCCCTCTTGCAGCAAATTCTCAGCCAAAGGGAGCATCGCTGCCGCCGAGATGCGGAAACCAGCATCAAACAGGGCATTGGAATGAGCACCCAGCAACGATTCGGTCTTTGCCGCCCCGTCGCCTATAAACACCACCTTGCCACTGTCGAGCCAACGGTCATAGATTCCCGGTTCGATGATGTCGGCAGATACCGGCTTCACCTCGTCGAGCAAGCTGGTGTAGATTGCGGTGTAGCACTCCATGCGCCGTGCGTCTATCATCGGACATACCATGCCGTCATATTCGGGGTGGAGCTGACAGTAGCCGGCCGCCATGTTTTTCAAGGTCGGCACAGCCAGAAGCGGTATCTTCAATCCATAGCACAGTCCCTTGGCGCCGCTGACGCCTATGCGAAGGCCGGTATAGCTTCCGGGACCGCCGCTGACACACACCGCCGACAGTTCTTCGGGCTTCAAACCAGTCTCTTCCATCAACTCGCCGATAAAGACATTCATTTTCGAGCTGTGGGCGTTGGGCTCATCGGTTTCCCTTATCGCAGCCACGCGTCCGCCGATGCCAATGGCAACCGAGCAGACCGAAGTGGCGGTTTCAATCAAAAGTATATTCATCGCCTCAGTTCTTGGCAGCCAGCTGTTGGGTTGATTCAAAAAACAATGCGACCTCTGTGTCGGGAAGCATATAGGGAAGCAGCTCGGAAAGCGGCACCTTTATTGCGACCACGCCGTAACAGTAGGCAGCAATCTCGTAGGGCTGGAAGTAGAAAGTGAACCCGTCGGGAGAGACCGAGAAGTTGTCGTTAGGCTTCACCGTCTCCACATCGAAAATTTCCATCCCCTCGTAATCCTCGTCATGGGCGATCTTGTCTTGCAGACATTTATAGAGTATGGCGGCCATGGCCTCGCGCGACTGATTGTCGGCGGCAAAGACATCGTCGAGTTTCAGTCTTTTACCTGTGATGGTGGAAAAAACGGTGTAGCAGTTGGCGAACATTCCATGCACACCGCCCTGGTAGTCGAAATAGTCGGCCTCGTAAACCAGCAGCGGAGGGTTGTACATATCGACGACGCCTCTGACAGAGGTCTCCCATTTGTACATATACGACATGCCCTCCGACTCAATCAGTTCCTTGTCCTCTTCATAGTCCGACTCGGTGCTACAAAAGTCGGTCTTTCGGTCGACTACATATGCCAACACGGCATCCATAGCTTTGTTTTCTTTTGAATACTGGTCGCCCAGCACCTCACAGATTATCTGCTTGCGCAACAGCCCTGCCATGGGGTTTTCCTTGTCGGCCATCGGGAGGGCAAGACTCACGTCGATACTCAGCGACGGCGCATCGTCGGGATGGTCGTGGAAACCTATGGTGTCGAATGAGAACAGCGGCAGCTGAGCATCAGCCAAGTCAGTGCCAACAGTAGTGACGCCGGACTGCTGTTTTTTGTGGCATCCAGCCATAAGCAGGCATCCGGCCAAAAGAATGATAAACGATTTATTCATAACGTCTAATTAATCGAAAAAAGTTTGTAACACAAGCATTCACCTCATGTCGATGACCTCAACCCCTTTGTTGGCGGCAGCGTCGAACAGGAAGTCCTTGTCGGTACATTTCGCACCGGTCTTCACAGCCGAGACCTGATATATGCCTTCCGACGAGTCGTAGTTGTGTATCTCCATCTGCTTGATGTAGCCGTTCTTAGAGTTTATGAGCATACGTATCTTGTAGTAGCTCTTCGACTTACGCGGGGTCAAATCGACAACGGCAGTACCGTCGTCCTCTTCCCTGATAAACTTCACCTTGAAGTTGTCGCTGTAGGAGGCCAGCAGAGCCGCCGGGTTCATCAGGTCGTCGCTGCTCTGAGCCAGTGTGTTGACCGTCACCTCGTTGGCCTGCTTATCCCACTGCCACACACTCTTGCCGTCGCTGTAAAGCGTCTGGTTGCCCATAGTCACCCGGTAGCGGCCCTTGCTATAGAGCACGTCGGCCTTTTGCCTAGCGGTTTCTTTCTTTTCGCTGTTGCGGTTAATCATGGTCACGGAGAAGCTGACCGCCGATTTCGAAAACACTGACGAAGCCTTTTTCAGGACCTTGTTGGCGTTTTCGTCAATGTCGCCCTTGGCGGTGTGGGTTATCTGCGCCGATGCGCCCATAGCAGCAAACAGCATAAACATTATTGCGATATATCTTTTCATAGTCAAAAACTGTTAATCATAAATTAGTGCCTTTCGCGGGCTAGTTTCTTGCAGATAGAGAGACGTTCTCAATGCAGGTCAACCCCGATTATGTGCATGAACTCCTCGCGGGTTTTGGGGTCTTTCATGAAAGCTCCGGTGAAGTCGGATGTGGTGGTGACTGAGTTTTGTTTCTGGACTCCGCGCATGGACATGCACATGTGCTGAGCTTCGATGACCACGGCGACGCCTAGCGGCTGTAGAGTGTTCTGGATGCAGTCTTTGATTTGCTTGGTGAGGCGTTCCTGAACCTGCAGGCGTCGTGCGTAGGCGTCAACGACGCGTGGTATTTTGCTGAGGCCTACGATTTTGCCGTTAGGGATGTAGGCGACATGCGCCTTGCCGACGAAGGGTACGAGGTGATGCTCGCAGAGAGAGTAGATTTCGATGTCTTTGACGACGACCATCTGCTTGTAGTCTTCGTCGAACATGGCGGAACGGAGTATGTCCTCAGGGTTGAGGTCGTAACCGTTGGTGAAGAAGAGCATGGCTTTGGCGATGCGCTCGGGGGATTTGATGAGGCCTTCGCGGTCGGGGTCTTCGCCGAGGAGACGTATAATCTCCTTGTAGTGGGCAGAGAGCTGTGCGACGGTATCTTGGTCGTACTGGTCGATTTTCTGGTAGCCGAATTGCATATTAAGATTGCGTTATTGTGATATTGTGTTATTGCGTTTGTGAAGCGTGTGGTGAAGTTTTATTCGACCTGAAGGAGCAGGCCCTTGAGGTAGTGGCCTTCGGGGTGGTAGAGGCTGACGGGGTGGTCGGGCGCGTGCTGGAGTTGTTTAACGATGCGTACGTTGCGTTTGGCGGTTGCGGCGGCGGTGAAGGCCATGGTCTGGAAGTCGGCTGTGGAGACAGCCTGTGAGCAGCTGAAAGTGAAGATGAGGCCTCCGGCCTTAATCTTCTCGATGGCGCGCTGGTTGATGTTGCGGTAGCCTTTGAGTCCGTTCTGAAGGGAGCGGTGGTTCTTGGCGAAGGCTGGGGGGTCGAGTATTATTATGTCGTATTGGTTGTCGATGGTGTCGAGGTATTTAGTGACGTCGGCGACGATGCCACGGTGTCTGGCCTGAGGGAAGTTGAGCTGCACATGGCGGTCGCAGAGGTCTATGGCACGTTTGGAGATATCGACGGTGTCCACCTCGGCGGCACCACCACGGAGGGCGCTAAGAGTGAAGCCGCCGGTGTAGCCGAAGCAGTTGAGGACGCGCTTACCCTCGGCGAAGCGACCAACGAGACGGCGGTTGTCGCGCTGGTCGAGGAAGAAGCCGGTCTTCTGGCCTTCGGGGAAGTTTATGATGTACTGGTTGCCCCATTCGGTTGCCTCCCATTCGTCAAATCCGTGACCTGAGTCCTGCGTTCCGTTATCTGAAAGCGGCTGCTGGCTGTCGGGAGGGATGAGCCAGGTGTTTTGAGTTGTGTTCGGGGGCAGGGTGGCCTGGCTTTTGTCGTAGACGCCTTTGAGGTCAGGCAGGAGGCTGGGAAGGAGTTCGGCAAGGGTTGGGAGTGCTCTGTGCATGCCAAGGCTGTGGGCCTGGAGTACGACGATGCCGTTATAGTAGTCTGCAATGAGGCCTGGGAGGCGGTCGCCCTCGCCGTTTATGAGGCGAAACATGGTGGTTTCGTCGGAGAGGCAACGGCCGTCGGCGCGAAGAAGACCGAGGGTCTTGCGGTAGGCGACTGCGTCGTGGAGGCGTTGACGCCAGAAGGCTTCGTCAACCTCGTGGCAGTCAAACGAAAGGAGTTTGCAGAGGATGCTGTCGGACTGAAAGTGTCCGCAGGCAAGCCACTGTCCATCGGATGATATGACATCGACGACATCGCCCTCGGCGGGCTGTCCATCGATACGGGCAACGGCGCCGGAGAATAGCCATGGATGGCGACGGAAGACGGACTTTTCCTTGCCTTTGTGAAGTATCAGTTTTGCCCGTGCCATGGTTGAGATTGGATTAATGTGTGAAGTTGTGAATAGAGAATAAACAAACGTATTTGCTTGCAGCTTATCAATTTTTGTTCAAAATAACCAGGGCGGCGATAACGCCTGGCACCCACCCCACCAAGGTAAGCAGGGTCACTATGAGTATCGAGCCGCACCCTTTGTCAAGCACGGACAACGGGGGAAAAACGATGGCTAAAAGAACTCTCCAGAATGACATGTGGGATTGCGTTAGTGTGTTAATGTGTGTACTGTGACTTGAGACCGGAATGTGGCCGCTAAATAATATAATAGATAAAAAACGGGTGCAAAAATACTAAAACTGCGGCAATCAACAACAATCCACAGCTATAAATTATCAACCTTGATGTTTTTGTGGGAGTACGTTGACAATGTGCTATTGCGTTATTGTGTGTGATTGTGTGACCTGTGACCCATGACCTGAAAGTGTCCACCTACCATTTTTTATCGATTGTGCAGGTTCATACTTAACTGCCGCCACTTAACCTTGAAACTTAGCCCTGCTGGCAGGCGACCGGGCACTATTTGACTGAAAAAGGACAGTTTATTATTGTAAAGGAGAATATTTTTAGTAAATTTGCGGTCGCTTAAAAACATATAGAAATTATCAAATAACTTTATAATGAAGAAATTAGCAACTACACTACTCACGCTGGCGGCACCTGCTTTGGCCTTTGCCAGCGAAGCTGACCTCCCAATGCCAAACATGCGTGCAGAACAATACAAGGGAGACACAAACATTCTGTACTGGGGTTTTGTGGTGGTCTTGATTGGCCTACTGTTCGGTTTCTGGCAGTTCAGCAAAGTACGCAAACTGAAAGCTCACAAGTCGATGCTGGAAATCGGCAACGTGATTTTCAAGACCTGCTCGACCTATCTGAAGCAGCAGGGCAAGTTCCTGGTGCTGCTTTTCGTCTTTATCGGAGCAGCTATTGCCCTCTATTTTGGAGTCCTTGAAGACAAAGGATTCGGCGCCGTAGCGCTTATCCTCGGGTGGACCGTCATTGGCATACTGGGCAGCTACGGTGTTGCTTGGTTCGGTGTACGTATGAACACCTATGCCAACGCCCGCATGGCTTTCGCCTCGCTTAGAAGAAAACCCCTCGACCTGCTGAACATCCCCCTACGTGCTGGAATGAGCATCGGCATCGTGCTTATATGCGTCGAGTTGGTTCTTATGCTGGTCATCCTGCTGCTTATGCCCGAGAACCTGGCTGGCAGCTGCTTCATAGGCTTCGCCATCGGTGAGAGCCTCGGCGCTTCGGCATTGCGTATCGCCGGCGGTATCTTCACCAAGATCGCCGACATCGGAAGCGACCTTATGAAGGTGGTCTTCAAAATCGGCGAGGACGACCCGCGCAACCCCGGAGTCATAGCCGACTGCACAGGTGACAACGCCGGTGACTCGATTGGACCCACCGCCGACGGTTTTGAGACCTACGGTGTGACCGGTGTGGCGCTGGTGAGCTTCATCCTGCTGGCCGTACCCGAACCCTCGATGCAGGTGAAACTGCTGGTGTGGATTTTCGCCATGCGTATCCTCGGCATCATCGCCTCGGTGCTGGCCTACTATATCAACGGCGCCATCGCCAAAGCCAAGTACAGCAAAGCCGACGACCTCGACTTTGAGCAGCCCTTGACCTCTCTGGTGTGGATCACCTCGATACTGAGCATCATTGGAACTTTCTGCGCAAGCTATTTCATCCTGAACAACGCCGACGTGAACGCACTGGTGCCGAACCTGTGGCTGGCACTGAGCATCATCATCAGCTGCGGCACACTGGGTGCGGCGCTGATACCCGAGTTCACCAAGCTTTTCACCTCGCCCACGTCGAAACATGTGAAAGAGGTGGTGAAAGCCTCTGAACAGGGCGGCGCAAGCTTGAACATACTGAGCGGCCTTGTGGCCGGCAATATGGGCGGATTCTGGACAGGCATGGTGTTCTTCGTGCTGATGGTCATCGCCTACTTCGCCTCTACGGCATTCAACATCGAGCCTGTATTCGGATTATATTACAGTATCTTCGCCTTCGGCCTTGTGGCCTTCGGTATGCTGGGCATGGGTCCTGTGACGATAGCAGTGGACAGCTACGGTCCTGTGACCGACAACGCCCAGAGCGTCTATGAACTCTCTCTCATCGAAGACGATATCGAGAAGACCACCAAAGAGGTGAAAGACGAGTTCGGTTTCACGCCCGACTTCGAGAAAGCCAAATACTACCTCGAAGCCAACGACGGAGCGGGCAACACCTTCAAAGCAACCGCCAAGCCCGTGCTTATCGGAACGGCCGTTGTGGGAGCCACGACTATGATTTTCAGTCTTATCCTAATGCTAGAAAAAACCTTAAGGACTCTTCCTGGTATCGCAGAAGACTTCACCATTTCGGATGTTCTCAATCTGCTCAACCCCTACAGCATCCTCGGATTCATACTCGGCGGTTGCGTGATATTCTGGTTCACGGGTGCTTCGATGCAAGCTGTGACCACCGGTGCCAACCGCGCTGTGGAGTTCATCAAGAACAATATCAAGCTCGACCCGAACGCACCCAAGAAAGCCGACACCGCCAAGAGCCAGGAGGTGGTGAAGATCTGCACCAACTACGCTCAGCGTGGCATGATAAACATCTTCATCGCCATCTTCTGCTTCGCACTGGCTTTCGCATGCCTGAGCTCGCCCGAGAGCATCGGAGGTCAGAACGCCGTGTGCCTGTTTATCGCCTACCTTATCTCGATAGCAGTGTTTGGTTTGTTCCAAGCTGTGTTTATGGCCAACGCCGGCGGCGCTTGGGACAACGCCAAGAAGGTGGTCGAGGTTGACATGAAAGCCAAAGGCACGCCGCTGCACGACGCATCGGTTGTGGGCGACACCGTGGGCGACCCGTTCAAAGACACCTCGAGTGTGGCTCTGAACCCCATCATCAAGTTCACCACCCTCTTCGGTGTGCTCGCCATGGAGATAGCCATCAGCGAAGGCTTCCGCGGAATGGCTCCGTGGTTCGGCCTAGGCTTCCTGGTGATCGCGCTGGTGTTCGTCTTCCGCTCGTTCTACAAGATGAGAATTGATAAGTAGTCAGTGGTCAGCGAACTGGCCTCTGTAATAAAGAAAAGCCGCCGCAGATTGCGACGGCTTTTTTCGTTGTCGTTTGTTCCAGCGACAGCCGTTAAACAAAGTGTTGACGCTAAGCTATATAAAAGCCGTGGTCGAGCGTAGCGAGCTGGCATCATGCATAGCTGTGGATGCCGCCGAGTATCAGATTAACGCCGAAATAGGTGATTGCCACACTCAGAATCGCCAGTGCACAATAGATATGGAAGAAGAGTGTCTTATTACGGCTAACCTGCGTCCCGTTGCCAGCAACAGCTGTCGTGTTGATTGTAAGCGGGTAGAGATACACTATCAACGTAATGAGTGCCCACACCTCCTTCGGGTCCCACGACCAGTAGTTGCCCCACGAGATGTTTGCCCACACGGCACCGATGATTATGCCCACCGCCAGCAACGACACAGCCGGGTAGAGCATCAACAGATTTGTTCGCATCATCCGATCTCGCAGCGATGGCTTTAACAGTGCGGCAATGCTGCACAGCATCACAAACAGAAATAATGCGTAGGCTATCATGATGACGGTGACATGCAAGGTCAGCAGTGGCGAGCTGAGTACTGGCATCAAATGCGTTATAGGTGGGTTGGAACCGCTCATCATAGCCACGAGCTGGCAGCAGCCCATGGCAAGCATGGCAATAGATGGTGCCGACGGCTGCCGCTTGACGACACAAAGTGTCACGACGCCCAGCGCGATGGTCATGAGATTCATACTGTCAAACCCGCCTGCCATCGGGGCATGACCACCCGCAATCCAGCGAAGCACAAAGATGAGTAGCAGAAATAATGTGAGCAAAGCGACTATAACGGTGGGGACGACTGTCTTGAAATCTGAGAATAGAGTGTTGTCATCACCTTTGCGTGGCGAAGAAAACAGATTAAAGGCGAAGAAAACGATGCCCAGCATCACGATTAGCATGGCAAGCCAGCGACCAGTGGTCAGCGTGTTGTATAGTCTTTCGGCATTGACTCTTGCTGGCGAAGGGATGACCTCTGCCGCCTGTTTGCGCTGGTAGCTAAGGGTTTTGTCAAACACGGTGTCGAGGGTTGCAAAGTCGCCTTTCACCACCAGTTCCTGGCAGTAACTCAGATGTTTGCGGACGAAGAGATATGTGTCGTCGTCAACACTGAGTGGCAGATGGTCGTTCTGCGAATACCAGTCGATGTTGCCAAGCGAGTCGGCTATGGGATATATCTTCAGCAGTTTGCTGTTGGCCACCATGTTCACTAGATTCATTTTCTCGCTGGCAGCAGTGATGTTTTTGTCGTTTTTTGTTTCCGCAAGCAGCTCTTGATGGATCAGCAGGTTGTTCAGCGTTGTGTAGCGTCCGTCCATACCCAATTGTTGACGCAACTCGCCGCCTTTTATTTTAATAATTGGCTCGTCGGCCCATTCGCTGTAGTAGAATATCCAACCTCCGAGCACCTGTTCGGGTGTCATACCGTGATAAGTGGCGTTGCCGTAGAGTTTTGTGGTGAAGTCCTTTGCCATCGTCTGGAGCGGGCAAACTCGCCCTTTGTACAACACCTGCACACGTCCCATTCGGTCGGCCGTCTGGCGTGGCAGAGTGGATGGCGCGGCCGATACCGACACCGAGACCAGCAGCAACATTGCGACGACTGCCCCTTTGAGCAATTTGCGGAAATGCGACTTGGGCGACAGAAACATAAGCAAGAGCCCGGCGACGAGCAGCGCATACCCTGTGTAGGTAACCGCTATACCGACAGGGTCGTGCGCCACGCTGAGGATTGTGTTACCCTCTTCATCGTAGTCGGCTTGGTAGAATCGATAGCCACCTCGCTTGTAAATGTTATTCATCGAGATGTCGGCTTTCTCGCCCTCGACCGAGATATGGCTCACAAAGTCCATCGGCATGTGGGAGCCTGGATAGGCAACCACCTCGAACTCGTCCAACACTATGGTAAAAGGCAGTTGACAAACAGCACCGCCTTCTTCCTCGTATGAGCTGTTGGGTTCTCCGCTTTTAAGTGTCATGCTGCCGTGCGAACCCGTCCATGTGGAGAGTCCGCCGCCAAGCAATATCAGCACGGCCGAGCCGAATATCAGCAGACGGTATGGGTGGTGCCACATCTTCTCGCGTACAATGGCCACTATGGCCGCAACGCCGACCAGCGCCAGCAGGGCGATGAACCACCACGAACCGTATATCGCCGTCGCTGCTGCCTCATGTCCGTGTACTTTTTCAACAATAGTGCCGGCGGCGAGTACTATCACCACCGGCACCATAAGCAAGATGTTCAATTTCTTCATATTGCATCAATGAATTTTACCACTGCGTCGCGGTCGGCTTTACTCAAGGCTCGGAATTTCTTGACACTCCGGTATGCGTCGCTTTGGCGGTTGCCATGCCACATGATGGCTTCGACGACCGTACGGGCTCGGCAGTCGTGCAGACGGTCCGACGCGCCTGTGCATATCTGGCTCAATCCGCGTCCCCACAGTGGCGTAGTGCGGCACCAGCCTGTGCGGATGTCGTTCTTCATGTAGAGTCGGTGCTGTATGAAGTCTGAGTAGGGCCATATCTTCTGCTTCGGATAGCGTGGCAGACGGATGTCGGAGTCGTGGAAGAATCCTGTGGGGTCGGTGAAGTTGTCGTTGCCGGTAACCCACGACGGACGATGGCAGTAGGCGCAACCCATCTCGTTGAACAGTTTCTTGCCGCGCTGGACGACGCTGTCGTTGATGTTGCGTGCGGCGGGAACGGCGAGGCCGCGATGCCAAACCATGAAGTTCACATAGTCCTGGTCGCTCATCTCGGCTGGCAGGGTGTCACAGGTCAGGTAGTTGTATATGTCCTGCTCTACGTTGCCGGTCTTGTTCCATTCGGGGAAATAGCTGTAGAACGAGGCCTGGACATCGGGGTCTTGCGACGAGGTGGTGGCATAGACAGTGCCGTTGAGGTCGAGATAGTGCTTGCGTTTGTTGCTACGGGTCACGTTGGTGATGTTCCAGATGGCGTTGGAGCCTGGCGCATCCTGCAGCGGACCACGGGTGAGGGCGTAGGTGAAGCGTTTGGGGTGGTTGGTGTTGCCGTAGAAGGCCGTCGGTGCCCATGTTCCGCCTGCCCAGAAAGCGGGGTTGAGGTCGGCTCCGGCATCTGCCTCACGCTTATACTGGGCCTTGAGCGAGTCGTCGTCGATGGCGTCTATCAGGCCTGTGCCATACACGCCGATGGTGCTTTCGAGACGGAAGGCTAGGTCGGAGTAGTTGTTCGTCAACGGTGCGTAGAAGGCGGCCTCCGGAATTATCACTTCTGGATAAATCAGGTCGTAGCGTTCTCCGTCGGGAAACTGGTTGCCCCACTCATCGGTATATGACAGCCACATAATCTGTATCTGGTCTTCGTCTATGGGTGCTTTGAAAGGAGCCACGGCTCGTGTCTGCGGCATGCCTGCCACCGACGGCTCGTAGGCGTTGGTGTTCTTGTTATAGACCACCAGCAGGTAGCCGTTGCCCCAGTCGTCGGCGTTGTAGCGTTCCATACGGCGGCCGTGTCCGTAGCCGGGGTGGCATGCTATGCAGCTGCTTCTCACATACACCGGACCCAACCCGTTGAAAGGCGAGCTGTTCTGTGTTATGGTGCGTTCGAAGAAGTACTCGCCATACTTGAACTGGGTGACCAATCCTGCGTTCTCCACAGCCGGAGTGGGGTCTTCGTATGCCGAAGCCGACGAGTTGAAAGTCGTGCCGAGTCGTCCGCCGGCATACATTTCTTCGTTTTCTGTGGGTTCGCTCTCCTCTGGGTCGTGCTTGCAGGCACTGAGGCACACCAACACGGCAGCGGCAAGGAACAGCGATACTACTTTTATCTGTTTTGTCATGACGAATGTTTTTTCGATTTTACAATTCTGCTATTTTCCGTGATGCTTCGGCCAGAGCAGCGTCTAGAGCCTGACAGGCCTCGATGGCGGCACCGTTGCGGGCATCGTTGCGGTTGTTGACGAAAGGTCGCGGCATAGCGTCGATTTTAGCCAAAGCGTTGGTTATCGCAGAGGTCACCTTGCTGTCCAGCTCGGCGTCTCGGTCTGCGATGTACTTGTGTAGCGACTTGCTCTCGTTCCGCTGCCCTTCTATGCCGCCGTAGTAGGCGTTCTCTATGCTCTTGATGTTGTTGTAGAAGTCGGTGATGGAGGTCTGGCTGTAGGGCGACT
Organism: Bacteroidales bacterium; assembly: GCA_017618625.1. The sequence continues at coordinate 49,020 of JAFZTV010000058.1, forward strand.
CTATATAGCTTGCATCCTCGTCGCTATAGGGTTTGCCTATCTTCGAGGTGCCCACCTCGTCGGCAATGGTGGAGCCCCCGTTGAGTATCTCCATCATCGCATGGGCCATGCTGCCGTAGAGACTGCCGGCCTGTCCGGCTTTCTTCATGTTCTCGCCATAACTGAGGGCTCCCGAACTGACGGTGTAGGCCAACTCCAGGTCGTCGAGTTTGGCTACGTGTGCGGCTGGTGCCTTCTCTTCTCCCACCCATGCCACCTCAAGCTGGTAGCAGCGGTTGCGCAAGTCGCCCGCCACCGCAGCAGCGTATATCAGCTCTTTGTCGCTGATGTTTGCCACCGCCTTGGGCTGGCCGTTGCTGAAGATGATATACTCTATGCCGTGGAATCCCAGCAGCGCATTCCCAAGCACCTCGCCGGCATACGAGTCTCCGTCGTCCGAGTTCATCGCGTTTATCTGAGCGTCGTTGCTCATCATGGTATTGAAAGCGTCCTCGTCAAGCGGCCACGAGTCGATATGGGGGTCGATGCCGTAGTCGCTGGCGGCTCCGAACAGGAAGGCCTCGCTCTTCTCCCACCAGGCGCGGGCCTCGAGGAAAGTCTCGCACACTTGGTTGAGTTTTTCCTGTGTCTTCGTGGCTTTCAAGGCGGCCAGCTCGTTGGCTAGCCTCTCCGTGCTGGAGGCCAGGTTGCTGTAGGTGGGCGCGATGGTGTGGTCCACATACTGCTCGGCCACGCTTGCCATCTCCGACTCGTCGTCTGCCACTTTGTCTTTTTTGCACGACACCGAGCAGCCCACAATGGCTATGGCCACCAGTGTACTTAATGTTTGTTTCAGTAGTTTCATATATTTATTGTTTTTATATATAATTAATTCCTTTTAAACATCGCCGCCCACGTGATTCCCACCGCAAACCACGGCTCGCTGTTATACTGCTGGTGCAGCACCCTGATGCCGCCCTCGGCTTTCACCACTATCTGCGGTATCGGCGCATAGTTTATGCCGCCCGAAAAACAAAGCCTCTCCGTCCATTGGTAGTCGTTGAAGGTCTCTGGCGGGTTGTACGAGTCGTAGTAGTCGGCCCTGACAAACGCTATCAGCTTCATCTTGTTCAGTTTGGTGGTGTGGAAGATGTTGTATCCCGCCTCCAATCCGGCTGCACACGCTGTCTTTCCTACCTCTGTGTGCGGGTAGGGCGAGCCGCTGCTGTTCGACAGTCGTCGGTTGATTGTCGATATCGTGCCCGCCTCGCCTAGATAGCCGTAGTCCGCGTTGCCGCGCATCAGAAATCCGCCATATTCACACTTGAAGTCGAACGCCCCTATCGCCACCGTTCCGCTCACATCCTTGTATTTCTCTGCGTTATAGCTGACTATGTCGTTGTTGAACGTATTTCCCACATAGCCGCTCAAGCTGAATCGCCAGTGCTCTATCGTGTAATCCACCCTTGTTGCAAACGCCAGCCTGTTGGCTGGTCGGAACTCGTAAGCCGAGGCCGACGCCTGGTTGGCCCAACGTCCTACGGAGAACATAGTTGAGTTCAAAGCCGGAAGCAGCTGGAGCTCGTACCTCCAGTGTTTAGTCCTGCCCCAGAAGCTTATACCCGTCTCATGCCATGTGCAGGGCAGTATCGTGTTCTCGCCCTCCGGACGGAACACCCCGAAGAATTGTGTCGGCAGGTGTGCGTTGTTCGTCGCGCCTACAGGCACCACTATATGTCCCGCCCTGATGTTCGCATACTGGTTGAAACTCTTCTGTATCCAGAACTGCTCCAGCGCCACCTCGCCGCCCCTCTCCAGCTCCTTCTCATATTCGCCCGTCTCCTCCGTCTCCATCTCCACCGCAGCCTCCACTCCGCCATGTTCAAACTCTATCTCGGTGCCGAAACTCCAGCCCTTGCCAAAGTCATACCCCAGCATGATTACCGCATGAGGCAGATCCACCTGTCCGTGTCCGCGTGTGTCCTTGTATCGGTCGGCGAAAGTATAGCGGAACACGTTGTCGCTGTAGAAGTTGTGCCTGTATGTCGCCTCTCCGTAGCCCCCCACCGTCAGCCTGTCCAGCACCTTCGACGCCTTACCGTTGCCAGGTATCGACACCGTGTCCTGCGCCTGAAGGGAAAGCGTGCCGCAAATCAGCAAAAGAAAGTAAACAATTGATATTCTGCAATTCATACCAATAAAAACAATTTATGGATTTACGATTGCAAAAATATACCGCCAATTCCATTGCCCCGTTAACCATTGTTAGGTAATTTTAGGCAACGGAATAGTTAAAAGTAGTGACCGACTCTAATAAAACGCTGCCCTCTTTGCCCATTGACAACTTAAAACCAACTAACGCTTTCAGCGTCATTCCGCTACAGCCCCGAAAAACAATCAAGTTTGCATTTCCCTCGCTCTTAACCGCATAATTTAGTATTTTTGCACCCGGTTTGGTCACCCGTCGAGGGTGCCAAGAGGGAAGCCGGTGCGAGTCCGGCGCAGTCCCGCTGCTGTAAGCTCCGAGAGTCTGAGGCTCAATTTATTATGTCACTGTGCGGCGCCATAGTCGCATGGGAAGACCGAGCCGATGGGAGCAAGCCAGAAGACCTGCCAAACCGTATTGTTATCGGTAACGCTTTCGAGGAAAAGCACCCCGACCATAGATGCACGCCCGCCTAGGGCGGTTGATTGGTGAAGTTGTGAAATTGTGAAGCGGTGAGTGGTTAGCGGTTTCCGTCGAGAGTTTTTACCGATACTTGAAGGATGAATTATCAACTTTTAAAGTATCAGTAAATATGGTAAAAAAACTATTAACAATTGCTCTTGCGTTGGCGATGGCCTTTGGCGCATTGGCCCAGTCGTCCAACAACGCAAGTCATCAGAAATCTTCGCGGACAAAGTACATCTCCTTTCCGGAAGATGAAATCGAATTCTGGGTTGGGACTGGCGACAACACGTCGGTGGTCATCATCGCTTGGGACGAGAACCCTCCCAGCGGCGACTTCGCTCTCGTGTGGGGCGTTCGCTGGAACGGCAGCGTCTCCGCACTCAATCTGCTCGACTCCATCGTCACATACGACTCTCGCCTTACCTACAATTTCCTCACGGCTCAGGGCTCCAACTATATGGAGGACATCCTGTACAACGACGGCGAGCTTGTAGGCCCGTCGGGGTCGGGTTGGTGCTACCTGCTTAACAATGCGTGGGCGCAAAATCCATACAACCTGCAACCTATAACCGACGGCGACATCATAGAAATCAGCTCCAGCTGTATGTTCACCCTCACCGAGGCTACCGCCGCCTCCGACCCCAATGGCCATACCGACCCACCGGCCGACCCCGTTGATGCCTCCATCGCCCACTCGGAGATTCTCTATTGGGTTGGTGAGGGAAGCAACGAGGCTCTCTTCATCGTCAGCTATGCTCAGCCCGACACTGCCTTCGCCTGGGGCTACCGCTTCAACGCCGGCACCACCATCCAGCAGATGGTCAACGACATCGATGCCGACGACCCCCGTCTTGAGATTGTCGGCAATCCATCCAACGGCGGCGACATACGCTTCGCTCTCGACAACGGTGACACTCTCGCTCTCTCGCCCGTCGATCCCGCTCGTGGCTACAACTTCTGGTGGACCAACCTCAACGGTCTCAGCGTGGCCAGCATGACCACCCAGCTGCAGAACGGCGACTTCTTCAAATACGGCGACCTCAACTCGGCCACCGACTGGGACTTCCAATATGGCTACTACATGCAGGAAGCATGGCTCAAAGTGCCCACACCCGTCAGTGTGCCCGACACCACCACCGATGACCCGGGAGACGATCCCGACCCGCAACCTGAGCACGGCCCGTTCTGCGGTGCTGTGGGAACAGTAGGTTGTGATGCCATTGCAGCGGACAGCAGTGCCATAGTCGCTTGGGCGACAGGATGCGCTTTGAATCTCGGACCGCAGAGCATAGCCGTCGAGGGTTCGCCGGTGGTCAGCTATGGTTCCGCCAACGATGCGATAGGTGCCTGCTCTATGACCGACAACCTCTCGGTTGTAAGCTTGGGCGACGGCGGTTCTGCCACTCTCTCCTTCGCCAATCCTATCCGCAACGGCGAGGGGCCCGACTTTGCAGTTTACGAAAACAGCTTTGACGACCATTTTCTGGAGCTTGCTTTTGTCGAGGTGAGCACGGATGGCGAACATTTCGTCCGATTCCCCGCCACAAGCCTTACCCAAACGGTGTCTCAAGCCTCAAGCATCGACCCCACATTCATCAACAACCTGGCCGGCAAATACCGCTATGGCTATGGTACTCCGTTTGATTTGGAGGAGCTGCGCGACAGCACGGGCATCAACCTCGACAGCATCGTATTTGTTCGCATAGTCGATGCTGTGGGTAGCATCAATCCGTTATATGCCTCCTACGATGCCTACGGACACATAGTCAACGACCCCTGGCCTACCAACAACTACGCAAGTGGGTTCGACCTTGACGGCATAGCCGTTCTTTATGAAAACATAACCGAACCCGACACGCCTGCAAATCCCGTTGATGCCACCATCGCCCACTCGGAGATTCTCTATTGGGTTGGAGAGGGAAGCAACGAGGCTCTCTTCATCGTCAGCTACGCTCAGCCCGACACCGCCTTTGCCTGGGGCTACCGCTTCAACGCCGGCACCACCATTCAGCAGATGGTGAACGACATCGATGCCGACGACCCCCGTCTTGAGATTGTCGGCAATCCATCCAATGGCGGCGACATACGCTTCGCTCTCGACAACGGTGACACTCTCGCTCTCTCGCCCGTCGATCCCGCTCGTGGCTACAACTTCTGGTGGACCAACCTCAACGGTCTCAGCGTCGCCAGCATGACCACCCAGCTGCAGAACGGCGACTACTTCAAATACGGCGACCTCAATTCGGCCACCGACTGGGACTTCCAAAATGGCTACTACATGCAGGAAGCATGGACAAAGGTGCCGACACCCGTCAGTGTGCCCGACACCACCACCGATGACCCCGACCCGCAACCCCATGACGGAATAGACAACATCAACAATATCGTCGAACACCTGTGGCCCAATCCTGCCAGCAGTCATGTAAACATCGTCATGAGCCGCCCCTGCGAAGCCGTATTATACGACCTTGCCGGCCGTCAGATAACCACATACAATCTCTCCGAAGGCCATAACGTAGTCAACATACAAACCCTTAAGAGCGGCATATATATGCTCCGCACCGATGGCTCTGTAAGCAAGATTGTGAAACAATAGATTTTTCTTATTTTACACAAGAAAGGGGAACGGCATACCACCGTTCCCCTTTCTTTGTATTCTCTTTACTTGATTATCGTTAGGATTGCGGTATTCGGCATCCAACGAACAGGATGCGACAGAAGTATCGCCTCAGCCTATCCCGAAGACTCCGGTTATGCCGCCGGCGAAGAGTTTGACGGACATGGCGAGCAGGATGACTCCGAAGAACTTGCGGAGCACGTATATCACGTCTGTTCCAAGCTTGTTGGCGATTTTGTCGAGAAAACGGATGACAAAATAATCCAACACAATGTTGAGGAACAACCCTATCAGGATGTTGACCGAGGCATACTCGGCCCTGAGTGAGATAAGTGCGGTGATGGCTCCGGGGCCAGCAATCAACGGGAACGCAACTGGCACCACGCTGGCACCGCTCGTGGTCGGCTCGTTCTTGATAATCTCCCTTCCTAGCACCATCTCCAGCGCAAGGATGAACAACACTAAAGCTCCTGCGACGGCGAAAGAGGAAGAATCGATGCTGAACAAGCGCAGTAAGCCGTCGCCCACAAAATAGAAGGCAACGAAAAGCAGCAGCGCCACCAGCGTGGCCTGCAACGGTTTGATGGCCTTGCCCTGGTCGCGCATCGAGACAAAGATGGGTATCGACCCCGTGATGTCGATAATGGCGAACATAACAAGGAAGGCGCTGAAAATCTCTACGATATTTATTTGCTGAAACATAGACTCTTGATTGCGTTATTGTGTTATTGCGTTATTGCGTTATTGCGTTAGTGAGATGAATGTGAAGATGTGAATATATTAACTGACCGCTGACCGCTGACCACTGACCGCTGACCGCTGACCACTGACCTCTGACCACCGACCTCTGACCACTTATAGTGTAACGAAATTATCACTATTCTTGGTATGTGCATTTGAAGCGGCGCTCGTATTCCTCTATCAGTTCGGGACGGAAGTCGGGGTGTGCTATGTGGATGAGGTCTTCGGCACGGTGTTGCAGCGTGCGCCCTTTCAGGCGCGCTATGCCGTATTCGGTTGCAATATAGTCCACATCGTTGCGCGAGGTACTCACCGCTGCGCCTTCTGTGAGGAAGGGTTTGATACGCGAAATCTTGCCGCCTGCGGCGGTGCTGGGCATGGCTATGATGGCCTTGCCTTCGCGAGCCAGGGAAGCACCGCGGATAAAGTCCACCTGCCCGCCGATGCCGCTATACTGCCTTATGCCGATGGTTTCGCTCGCCACCTGTCCCTGCAAATCGACTTCGAGACACGAGTTTATAGATATCATACGGTCGTTCTTGGCTATAATAAGCGGGTTGTTCACATAATCGACGGGATGAAACTCAACGTCGGGGTTTCCATCGACAAACTCATACAGTTCTCGGCTGCCCATGATGAACGTCACCACCACCTTGCCGCGATGGAGGGTCTTGCGACGGCCGTTGATGTTGCCTTGTTTCACAAGGTCGATGATTCCATTAGAAATCATCTCGCTGTGTATGCCCAGGTCGTTCTTGTCGCCCAGCGATGCCAGCACAGCGTCTGGTATGGCACCGATGCCCAGCTGCAGCGTCGAGCCGTCGGCTATCAGCGAGGCGCAGTTACGACCTATCGCCATCTCCACCTCGCCGGCCGACGGCAGCAGGAGCTCCTGCAGGTGGTATGCACAGGGTATGATATGGTCCATCTGCGATATGTGCACCAACGTGTCGCCGTAGGTGAAGGGCATCAACTCGTTTGTCTCGATAATCACCGTCTTGGCGGCACGGATAGCGGCTTTGGCGTAGTCGCAGCTCACGCCCAGCGAGCAGTAACCTTCTTCGTTGGGCGGTGTGGCTTGAAAGACGGCCACATCGCACGGTATATCGCTTCCTATCATCGCCGGCACATCCTTGAAGTAGGCAGGGAAGAAATCGCCCTCCCGTCGCTCCACCACATCCCTCGAGTTGGCCGAGAGGAAGTTGCTCACATGTCTAAAGTGGCCGAAACAGCGTGGCTTGTAGCACGGGTTGTCTCCCAGCGTCGTCATGTGGAATATCAACACGTCGTTGTAGTCCTCACAGTGTTTCGAAAGCTCCTCCTGAATCACTCTCGGAGCCGCCGCCGCATGTCCCATCACCACACATTGCCCGTCATGGATGTCTTTTATTGCCTTTGCAGGCGTCGATACTTTTCTTTTGTACTCTTCTTTCCAGTTCATAGTATATAATGTTTTATGTTCGTCGGCATTTTGTCTATCCTATCGACAATGCCGGCGAAAAAATCATCACATACGAACCGATTTCTTTTCAGTGTTCAGGCAACAGACAATATTTGAACCCAATTGCCCTGTGCGGGCACGCACCCTGAACTGTTTTTCAACAAAAGCCTTTTAGACGCGAAAGCATTGCCGAATCAATCCGAGGCAGGTCTCCTGGCTCATCACCTCTTGGCCGACACCTTCTCAGGGACATTTCCCCAATGGCATGTTATCGACCCGTCAACGGCGAATTACAGTTGCGCGACAGCTCACGATTTACACGTGATTCCCTCTTGGCGACCCCATTACAGAGCCGACCCCAGCGATTTGTTGTTATAATAAAGAACTGTTGCTGTGGAGATTCAACAAAAAGCGCATCTCCAAACAGCACCGCAAAGATAAACTTTTTTTCAATTCCGCACAGCCTCTCCATAAAAACCTATTTAAATAGATTGGACTTGTGGGGCAACACATAAAGAAAAGCGGGGTAAACGAAAGAAAAGACGATTTTTTTTCGAGAAGTCAAAGGCTTAAAAATGTGTAGATTAAGCCTTTTAAGAGTTGCAAAAAACGGCAAAAATAGGCCTTATAACACACTGTAGAACAATAAGATATACTTACAGATTTTGCTCACCTTCTGCTCACCTTTTGCTGAACTATTGGGTTGAGCCTATGGAGGGACAGGATTGATACGGCTTTGAGACGGTATAGGGCCAACCGTGGGCTACCCGTTCAAAGACACCTCGAGTGTGGCACTGAACCCCATCATCAAGTTCACCACATTGTTCGGTGTGCTGGCTATGGAGATTGCCATCAGCGAAGGCTTCCGCGGAATGGCTCCGTGGTTCGGAGTGATATTCCTGGTGATTGCACTTGTCTTCGTCTACCGCTCCTTCTACAAGATGCGCGTCGACCAGAAGAAAAAGAAATAAAACGCTGACTACCACTACAACAGGGCGGCATACATAAGTGTGTCGCCCTTGTTTTTTCTGTTGTCTGTGGTACGTGTCATAGTTGTCGATGTATTTTAAGTTGCTGTTTTGCTTTGTCTTCTCTGTCTTGCTTCTGTCTTCAATCCACAAGCAAAAATATAGCGACGTTATTTATCACTCCGACCTTGGTCAACGGTAAACTAGTCAGTTCCCCCATCCCACGTATGCGGTGGCGGCTATGGCGATGAGGACTACTATGACCCCAAAAACAAGGAGCATCGCCACCAACGAGAGCATCGAATAGGCAATGACTCGCCACCAGCCGTAGCCCGACAGCTGCTTCAGCGGGATGAATATCAAAAAGAACGACAGGACGCTCAGTATCGGGACACAGAAGAAAGAGAAGACTATGGAGATGATGGAATACATGTTGGTGATATACACCAGCGACACAAAAAACTCTGAATAGCGCAGACCGGGAACTCCGGGACAACGTCGGAAGAAAAGGTACAGACATCCCGAGATGTACATCAGCACAAGCAAAGCGAAGATATTTGGGAAACGCTCCTGAAAACGGCTCGCCCTGACAGCTATGCTTCTAAAAAGTTCCTGCACCTGCACCTCCTCGGTGCTTGAATGTCCGACTGTCTGGTCGCCGTTTGACATCTGCTGGCTGGCGACCTCTATCACCCGACTGTCGGACGACAACCGCGACCCTTTGATGTTCACTCCGTGTGTCACCACTATGGAGAGGGCGGCAAGTAGAAAGAACATCTTGAACGGCGGGTAATAGGCCATCTGCATGCCGCCAATATAGTCGCGAATCATGAAACCCGGACGCAACAGGAGATCGCGGATGGTGCGGAACATGCCGCGGTTACCCAATCCCCACACGTCAAGAAAATTGAACATGGCCGTTTTGAACGAGTAGCGGCCTATACGTCGCGACTGGCCGCAACGGGGACAGAAGTTGCCGGTATATATGGTGTGGCATGTCGAGCACTCATGCTCCTCCTGCGACATCTCCTTGACACAATAGGGCTTCCTCTGCCACTCATGGAAACGGCGGCGGCTCTCCTCAAGAATACGCCACTTCGCCCTGAGCCAACCCTCACACTTTTTCATTCCCGTACCAAACGGACGGCATCCCGACTTATCTCCCATTGCTGATGTTTTGCCTACTGGCCATAGCGGCTACTGTATTATGATTGACGTTGATAATTTGACACATCTCTCCTATTCCAAGACATCCATCAGGCGTCGGCGAATACCTTGCCGTCGCTCAGAGTCACCTGCAGCTTGGTGTATTCGCTGTGGAAGTCGTTCTTCAGGCGGTCCAGATAGCGACGCGACTCCCAGTGGCACATCGGCAGGTCGTGCAACAGGCAGTTGCCACAGGTCTCCGGCGTTGTTGCTGGCACTTCGTTCTGTGTCAGTATCCATTCGAGACATTGGATAGTAAGCTGTCGCATATCCTCGACGGTATAATTGCCCGTCATGATGACGTACATACCCGTGAGGCAGCCCATCGGACCCACATACACCACATCCTCTTTGGCCGATGAGTTGCGGAACCAGGTGGCCATCAGATGTTCCAAACTGTGCATCGCCGACGGAGCCACAGCGGGCTCGCGGTTAGGCTCGGTGATACGCAGGTCGAAGGTGGTAAAACCCTTGTCGATACGCGACACATAGATGCCGGGCTTAAGATGAGTATGGTCGATGGTGAAACTTTGTATTACTTCCATGGTGTTTAATGTTTATCTGTTGATAGGTTGAAAAAAGTTCGCTGCGCTTGAAAGGTTTATAAGGTTTTAAAGGTTCGCTGCGCTTGAAAGGTTTATAAGGTTTTAAAGGTTCGCTTCGCTTGAAAGGGTTTAAAGGTTGTAAGGGTTTGAAAGGTGATAGGACTGACTGCTAACCGCCAATCACGAATCACTCCAGCACACACCACTACTATTCGCTCTGTGCGAGCACGCACCTGAAGCCGAGGTTGTAGGCTTTGTAGTCGGGGTTGAGGCCGTAGCGGAAGGAGAGGCGGCAGTGGGATGCGACTTTGTTCCAGCTGCCTCCGCGGTCAACATGTTTTGTACCATCCGACGGCCCTTCGGGATCGGTGACGGGGTCTGTGCCGAAGTCGTCACACCAGAAATCGCGGCACCACTCCCACACGTTGCCGGTCATATCATAGACGCCGAGGGCGTTGGGTTTGCGTGTCGCCACCTCGTGGGTGGTTTCTTCCGCGTTGTCCATATACCAACCCACCTCGTCGAGGTTGTCGCTGCCCGAGAATACCGTCTGCTCAGCCGATGCCTTGTGTCCACCGCGGGCGGCATATTCCCACTGAGCTTCGGTTGGGAGAGTGAAGGTGCGGCCAGTCATCTCTGAAAGCTTCTGGCAGAAAGCCATAGCGTCGTTGTACGACACAGTCTCTACAGGATATTTGGCTCCGTTGGCGAAACCGCTGGGGTTGACTCCCATAACGGCTTCGTAGAGTTCCTGCGTCACCTCCGTCTCACCGATATAGTAGTCGCTGGTGAGCGAAACCTGATGCACACGCTCGAAGGCGGCGCGGTCGTAGTCGTCCTCAACCTCCCAATCGCCACGAGGGAACGTCGCCTGCTCGGGTGTGCACCCCATGGTGAAGGTGCCAGCTTTGACGTGCACCATCTTGAACGAAACATTGCTTACGGTGACGGTGAGTGTGTCGGAAGCACCGCCGCACGAGAATAGAAGCAGAGCCGACAAAAGCGAGATACAGAGGTATTTTGCCTTCATTTTTCTTAGTTGTTTACCGTGTAGCCGAACATAGAGCCGTCGTAGGTGCTAACGCCCGAGACGAGGTTTATCTTGCCTAGTTCGTTGACGGTGCGGGAATCGCCACCGCTTTTGACCACTCCTGTCATCTGAAGGTTTTCGGAGTTATAGGCCACGCTGCTGTAGTTGTCTTCCAAATTGAAGCTGCCAACCTCATGAACGACACCAGTCATGGTGACTTCCGAACTCAGACTGTTGTTGTCGGACGACCAGTACCATTTGACATCCTCCATCGTATAGTCCAGATCGACATGTGTGAGGTCGTTGCTAGTGGTGTTTATACTGCCAGAGATGTGTATTGTGCCGCCGTAGGGTGCGTTGATGTCCCATTCGGTGGTCTGCGTTGATGTGCCAGCTATGTTCTGGTTATACACATTGTTGACTGCGGTAAGCACCGTGCAGGCCAGCACGTTGTAATAGTAATTGTCCGACACCGCCGGCCCATCTTCTTTGTCCTTGCAGCTCGTGGTCATCAGCACCAGAGCACAAGCCATTAAACAGGCAATGTTTTTTTTCATAATGGTATTGATTGGTTATTTTAAATCGATTGGTTGTTTTAAAAATCGACAATAATATGTGTTTGACACCACCTCATTTAAGCACTCATGCATTCTTCAGCATTTCTTCCAGTCGGGCTACCATATTCTCGGCACCGGCGAAGATTTCGCTGATGCGCGTGGCTGCCATATAGGCTGGAGTGGTGATGACCTTGTGTTCGGTATCGACACAGACGTCGGTGGGGCCGCACTCCTGCGGTTTGGCACCGAGTTGCTGTGCTGCGAGAGCCGCCTGGTTGTCGGATGCGCCGAGGGTGAGTTCGACACCATAGCGACCCAACACCTTGGCGAGCACCATAGGAGCGATGCACATTGCCACGACGGGTTTCTTGGCGCGGTAGGTTTCGAGTATGGCGTCGGCCACGCTGTCGATGACTTCCATACGGGGACCGTCGAAGGCGAAGGTGGAGAGGTTGCGAGCGGCACCCATTCCGCCGGGGAGAGCCAGACAGTCGTAGTCGGCTGGCGAATATTCGTCGAGCGACTTGATATCGCCGCGGGCGATGCGGGCCGACTCCACGAAGATATCTCTCTGCTCGGTATCGACCAGGGCGCCCTCTTCGGCGTCTTCGGGGTCTTCGATATCGACATGAGGGACAACCTCAAACATGCCCTCGGGGGCGAAACACTGATACTGCCAGCCACGACGGTCGATGGCGAGCATCAAAGAGAGGGACTCCTGCAGTTCGCTGCCGTCGCGATTACCGCAGCCGGAAAGGATTATGGCGATTTTCATGGTTGTTGTTGATATGTTTTGTGTTGATATGTTGATACGTGGATATGTTTTGTGTTTTATGTTGATATAACATTAGAAAAAGTGAATAGTGAGCGACATTATATTTGTCAATTCACTATTCACTTTTCACTCGTCACTAGCAATTATTTGCAGGCGTCCACGCTCTCTTTGATGAGCTGGAAGGTTGCCTCGATGTCGTTGTCGAGACCCATCGAGAAGCGGATCAAGCCTTCGCTCATACCCATCTCCTTCTGGATGTCCTCGGGGACTTCGCTGGAAGTCGATTTGCCGGAGTTGCTGAAGAGGGTCTTGAAGTAGCCGAGCGATACGGCGAGGTAGCCGACGCCCTTCTCCTGCATGATTTCCATGATCTTGCTGGCCTTGTCGGCGGTGCCCATGTCGATGGAGATCATACCACCGAAGCCGAAGCCCTCGTTCATCATGCTCTTGAAGAGCTCGTGGTCGGGATGCTCAGGCAATCCGGGATAGTTGTATTTGAAGCCCACCTCTTTGAAACGTTTGGCGAGATACATGGCGTTCTCGCTGTGTTTCTTCATGCGGATATGCAGGGTGTGGAGGTTCTTGTTGATGGAAGCGCTGCGCATCGGGTCGAGCACCGGACCGAGAAGCATGCAGGTGCCGTTGTTCACGTCGATAAGGCTGTTGATATACTCGGCAGAGCCGCAGATGGCACCGGCGACGCAGTCGTTGGTACCGTTGACATACTTGGTCATCGAGTAGACGGTGATGTCGGCACCGAGACGGCAGGGGCTGAAAATCATAGGGGTGAAGGTGTTGTCGACAATCAGCTTGGCTCCGATGGAGTGGGCGATCTTCGAGAGTTCGGGCACGTTGGCGATGCGGAGCAGCGGGTTGTTCATGGTCTCGGTGTAGAGGACCTTGGTGTTGGGGTGCTCAGCGACGGCTTTCTTCACTGCGTTGAGGTCCTGCATGTTGACGAAGGTGGTCTCGACGTTGAATTTCTTGAGGTAGTTGGCCATGAAGGCGAAGGTGCCGCCGTAGGTGGTCATGGAGCTGATGATATGGTCGCCGGCTTTCACCTCGTGGATGAGAGCGCTAGTGATGGCGGCAAGGCCCGAACCGGTAACCCAGGCAGCCTCGGTGTCTTCCATAGCGGCGAGGTTCTGGCAGAGCGAGAGGTTCGACGGATTCCAATGACGGCTGTAGAGAAAGTAGCCCTCGGTTTCGCCGTGGAAGGTCTCGGTCATAAGATGAGCCTCGGGGAAGGTGAAGGTAGCGGAATCGCAGATAGCTGGGTTCACACCACGATTGGCGTCGCGACCGTCGTGACGCTGGATTGCTGTTGCAGGATCAAATTTGTTCATAGTTGTTATTTTTAATTTGTTATTGTTTCAAAGCAATTGAAAGAGATTTGCAAAGTTACGAAATTATTTTCGACGTTTGTGACTAGCGATGCAAGATTTCAAATATTTGTGTTCCGCGACCAGTCATTTTGACGGTTGCCATTGCCTGAACATGGATTAACACAATGACGCATAAACCACTCCTACATCAGCATCGGAGCGATTCGATTCAGCGCATCGACGAAGGCATCAACGTCTTCGCGGGTGTTATAGACGGCAAACGAGGCACGGACGGTGCCAGGGATGCCATAACGATCCATGATAGGCTGTGTGCAGTGGTGTCCTGTACGGACGGCGACACCGAGCTTGTCGAGCAGCGTGCCCACATCGTAGGGGTGTGCGTCGCCTATAAGGAACGAGATGACGGCGGCCTTATTCGGAGCGGTTCCGATGAAACGCATGCCCTCGATATCGCGCATACGCTCGACCGCATAGTCGTGCAGTTCCATTTCGTGACGGCCAATATTCTCGACCCCCAGAGAAAGCATGAAGTCGATAGCGGCACCCAAGCCCAGCACATCGCCCACGGATGGTGTGCCAGCCTCGAACTTGAAAGGTAGCTCGTTGTAGGTGGTCTTTTCGAGCGTTACGTCCTTAATCATCTCTCCCCCACCCTGATATGGCGGCATTTCCTCAAGCCAACGGCGTTTGCCATACATCACACCGACACCCATTGGCGCATACATCTTATGTCCGGAGAAGCAGTAGAAGTCGCAGTCGAGAGCCTGCACATCGACTGGGATATGCGCTACCGACTGGGCACCATCTATCAACACCGGCACATCATGGCTGTGGGCGATCTTAATTATCTCAGCCACAGGATTGACGGTACCCAAGGTATTGGACACATGGTTGACCGCCACAATGCGGGTTTTCTCGCTAAAAAGTGTTTTATAGACATCCAAGTCCAACACGCCCTCGTCGCTGAATGGAATATACTTTACCTTGGCCCCCTTGCGCTCGCAGACCATCTGCCAAGGGACCATATCGGAATGATGCTCCATAGCCGAAACAATCACCTCGTCGCCCTCACCGATGAAACGTTCGCCAAATGATGATGCCACGAGGTTGATGGACTCGGTGGTGCCGCGAGTGAAGACAACCTCGGCGCGGTCGGCAGCGTTGATGAAGGAACACACCTTGCGACGCACCTCTTCGAAACGCTCGGTGGCAGCGGTGGCGAGATAGTGTGTGCCACGATGGATGTTGCTGTTGAGCGAGGTGTAATAAGAGGTCAGCACGTCGATGACCGCCTGGGGTTTCTGCGTGGTGGCAGCGTTGTCGAGATAGACAAGAGGGCGGTCGTAGACCTTGGTTCGAAGTATCGGAAACAGAGATTCTTGCACAAATGTCATAATTATAAATGAACTGCAAAGATAAACATTTTGCGCTGTTTATCAAAATGATTCATATCAAACATATCATGATATGGTCTTTGCCGCTGATGCTCCTCGCCCCAATTCACATCAAAACAATACAAAAGGCCACCATTCCAGTAACCACCGCAATAACGTTCCAGTTGTCATCGGTACAATAATTTCAATCAAACCGTGTTATATTATTATAAATAAAACGATATGCGAGTAATCATAATGGGGCCGGCATGGCCCTATCGCGGAGGCGGACTTGCCGCATTCAACGAGCGCCTTGCCCATGAGTATATTAAAGAGGGCCATGACGTGGAAATCGTCACTTTTACCCTCCAATACCCATCATTTCTCTTCCCCGGCAAGACCCAATACAGCAGCGAACCAGCACCAGAAGGACTGAACATCAAGCGGCTTCTCAGTTCTGTAAACCCCTTCAGTTGGATTAAGACCGGCAGGTACATCAAACGTCAGCGCCCCGACCTGCTTATTTGCGCATTTTGGCTTCCATTTATGGCGCCAAGCCTCGGAACGACACTTCGCATAGCGAAGCACCCGTCAACAAAACGCATCAGCATCGTTCACAACCTCATACCTCACGAGCACCGTCCCGGCGATAAGATATTCGCACGCTGGTTCGTGAATTCCTGCGACGGATTCGTAACCCTGAGCCGTTCCGTTTTGGACGATCTCGACCGATTCGACCCTCGTAAAAAACTCCCTCGCACCTTCAGCCCTCATCCCATATACGACCACTATGGGGAGTCCATTCCGAAGACTCAAGCCTGCAACCTTTTGAACATCGACCCCGAATGCCGATACGCACTCTTTTTTGGTTTCATTCGTGACTACAAAGGCCTCGACCTATTAATCAGTGCCATGGCCGACAAACGTCTTGCCGACCTCAACGTCAAGCTCATTGTAGCCGGAGAATTCTATGGCGATCCGAAACCGTACATGGAACAGATTGAGCGACTAAACATCGCCGACCGAATAATACTCAAAAGCGAATTCATCCCCAACAGCGAAGTCAATCGTTATTTCTGTGCCGCCGACGTGGTGGTTCAACCATACAAATCAGCAACACAAAGCGGAGTAACGCAGATTGCCTTCCATTTCGAGAAACCAATGATTGTCACCAATGTAGGAGGGCTGCCAGAGATTGTACCAAATGAGAAAGTGGGGTTTGTGGTTGAACCCAACGCCAAGACGATTGCCGACGCCATCCTGCGCTACTACAACGAAAGCTGGCAACCCCGCCTAACAGAAGGCGTCAAAACCGAGAAACAGAAATACCTCTGGTGCAACATGACAAAAGCCATATCCGAAGTGGCAAAAATTAAATAAAGATACATCATTCAAAATTTCATCTATCCCAGAATGTCCATATAAACCATACATAACACTCCTGACTACACCTTCCGAGGCAAGTGCAAACGTTATGAGTTTTGACATCATATACAGTTTAACAATACATAACATAGAAAGTATATGAGAAACAAAATTTTATTCCTGCTAACAGCTGTTATTTTCTCAACTCCGGCAATATCACAGCAAATCACCGAAGGCTCGCTTGAATGCTTGAAGAACGAGCATAATATAAACGTAACCATCGACTATTCTGAAGCCATCATCCACCAAATGTCCGAAAAGGCTTTTGCAGAATACGAGAAAGATTGGAATGTTGATAAAAAAGAGATTCTGATAAAACTTCTTGAATCCGCAACTGATAAGTCAAAAGGACTCATAACCTTTGGTATAAATATTCCCACAAAATTATCCATGACTGTAATCGTTCATTCTATTCAAACTGATGGCACATGGAGTAGTTCGGCTGTAATAACCAACGATAAGAAGGAAATACAATGTCGTATTGACGGCGTTGTAGGTAAAGGTGGGCGTATCGGAAGCATGCTGAACCTCATAAAAGACGGTTCGAAAAGCACTGGAAAAGTACTGGGTGAGTTTATAAAAAATCAATATAATTCAAGATGACACGGATAACGGAAGCCATTCAACAAAGTATTGAGGCGAAACAGTCGATACTCTCCGACGAAAGCATGATTCTTCGTATCGGAGAGGCGGCAAAGATAATTGAGAATTCGCTCCGTAACGGCGGCAAGATACATTTCTGCGGCAATGGCGGAAGCGCAGCTGACGCGCAACACCTGGCGGCAGAGCTGAGCGGTCGCTTCTACTTCGACCGTCCGCCGCTCAACGCAGAAGCTCTCCACTGCAACACCTCCTATCTTACAGCCGTGGGCAACGACTACGGTTACGAACATATCTTTTCACGTCTACTGCGTGGCACGGGCAAGAAAGGCGATGTGCTGGTAGGCATCTCCACAAGTGGCAACAGCCACAACATCCTAGAAGCATACAAGGTGTGCCAGGATCTGGACATCAACATCATATCCTTGACCGGCGCCAGCGGCGGAAAGATGAAAGACTTCGGAGGAATACTGCTTAACGTGCCGTCAACTGACACTCCTCGCATACAGGAATGTCACATCATGATAGGCCACATCATCTGTGAACTGGTGGAGGCGGCAATGTTTTCTCGAGTTGAAAATTAGCAGTCAGCAGTTAGCGAAATAAAAAAATCATGCTTGAAGCGATAGTACTTGCAGGTGGATTCGGCACACGGCTTCGGTCTGTGGTCAGCGATGTACCCAAACCAATGGCACCGGTGGCAGGAAAACCATTTCTGTGTCACCTGCTCGACACATTGAGAAAAGAAGGATACGGCCATGTGGTGCTCGCCACAGGCTATCTGCATGAGAAAGTGGAGGATTACTTCGGCAACGAGTATGAAGGATTGAAGGTAGACTATGCCGTCGAACACGAACCGCTCGGCACCGGCGGAGCCATAGTCAACGGCCTGCAGCAATGTGAAAGCACAAAAGTGACGGTGCTGAACGGCGACACTCTGTTCTTGATTGACCACCGAAGACTTTTAAGCGTATGCGACGAGAATGAGTCACCACTTACCATCGCACTGCGACATGTGGAGAACTCCGGCCGCTACGGAAGCGTGGAGACAGACGAGAATGGTCGCATTACAGCTTTCGTTGAGAAAAATGACAAAGGCGAAGCTGGATATATCAACGGCGGCATCTATAGGCTTGACAGACATCTGCTCGATCACATCGCCGTCGGACAGCAGTTCTCCTTCGAGAAAGAAGTATTGCAGAGGGAATACAAAGAGCGGCCGTTCTACGGAGTACGCTTCCAAGGCTACTTCATCGACATAGGAATACCTGAGGACTATGAGAAGGCGAACAATGAGTTTTGTAAAATTGTGAAGTTGTGAAATCTTAATATCTTAACATTTAACCCCTTGAGAATAACAGAACATACGGCGTTGTTTCTTGACCGCGACGGGGTGCTCAATGTGCTGAGGCAGGACGATTATGTGAAGTGCCCCGACGAGCTGGAGGTACTGCCCGGAGTCAAAGAAGCCATCGTTCTGCTGAAAGAACGGTTTGCACATACTTTCATCGTCACCAACCAGCAGGGCGTAAACAAAGGGTTGATGACAGAAGAGGATCTCCATGCAGTACATAAAAAACTCATCGACGAGATAGGCGAGATAGACCATATATACTACTGCACCGAGCGCCAGAGCGCACACAGTTTCAACCGCAAGCCCAATATCGGAATGGCGCTGCAAGCCCGACGGGACTTTCCATACATACGGCTCAAAGAGTGCGTGATGGTCGGCGACTCGGCTTCCGACATGCTCTTCGGCCGCCGGGCGGGGATGACCACCGTACTCATAGGCCCCACCAACGCCATCGCCCTCAAGCACCCCAATCTGGTGGACCACTACTACCCCACCCTGCTGGACTTCGCCAGAAACATATCACAGCATTAAGCTGCCGATTAATAATAAACACCCACCGTTTTCGTTATGGTAATAGAAATCTAAAAGTCATGAATAAGTATCTTACGTTTTATGTCATATTGCTTGTGACGGGAATCTGCCTGCCCAACGTAGCATTATCGAAAGACAAGAAGGACAAGAAAGGCGCCAAAGCGGGCTACCGCGTTTCTTTGCATATCGACGGTGCCGAGGACGACACGGTATATATGGGCAACTACTTCGCCAAAGGTACATACGCCATCGACACGGCGTTGAACGACGGCAAGGGGAACTATGTGTTCCGCCGCGAAACGGAGCTTTTTCCCGGACTCTATTTCTTCACAAACCAGAAAGGTAAATTCTTCGAATTCGTGGTGTATAACGAGAAACCGGAATTTAATTTCACGACTAAGAACGACAACTGGCAACGCCACGCAAAGGTGAAAGGCTCTCGCGAAAACGAGATTTTCTATGCCTTCCACGCGGAGCGACGACTGCTGATGGACGACCTTGAGGCGAAGTCGAAAAACATGAGCAAAGAGGAATTCGAGGCCTACAGGTCCGAACAACTGAAAAAGAACGACTCGCTGATGCTCAAATACATCGAACAGTATCCCGAATGTATGTTCGTCAAGATGATGAGCGCCACCAAGCCCATCGACGTGCCTCTGGTAAACGACCACGGCGACTCACTGACAGCTCAGGAACGCTACGAATACTATGCCGACCACTATTTTGACAACATGCCGTTGGGAGAGGATTTCATTGTACGCACCCCCGAGAACATCTTCTACAAGAAGGTTGAGGACTATTTCAACGTGACGCTGAAGAATACGATGCCGGATTTCATAATCCCCCACATCGACCAGATGATAGACAAGGCCCGTACGGCACCCGAGGTATTCAAGTATTTGGTACACACCACTTCGGAGCGCTTCTTGCAAAGCAACGTGATGGTGTATGACGAGGTCTATGTGCACATGATTCACCGCTACTATGCTACTGGCGAAGCTGTGTGGGCGTCGCCGAGCTCGATAGACGAGAACGTGAAGAGAGCCGACACATGGGAGAAGATACTGGTGGGCAAAAATGCTCCGGAGCTGATATTGAAAGACACGTTGGGGACGTTCCACTCGCTGGGCGTCGAGTGCAAACGGCATCAATACACGCTGCTGATGTTTTGGTCGCCGACCTGCGGACACTGCAAGGTAACGATACCGGAGATGCACGAGATTTACGAAAGATACCGTAAGGAGTACGACATCGCGGCCTTCGCCATCCTAAGCGAGCCCGACGACCACACGCGTCCGCAGTGGAAGAAGTTCATAAAGCAGCACGGGCTGGATTGGCTGAACTTGGACGGCGGCGAGTGCAACGTAGATTGGAAGGAGGTTTATGACGTGGTGACCACGCCGAAGATATTCTTATTGGACCGCGACAAGAAGATCATAGCCAAGAAATTCAGTCCCGAGACCTTCGAAGGGTTGATAAAAAATCAGCTAAAGAAGGTAGGAGAATAACTTGGTTCTCTACAATATATAAAAAGAGCGTTCCCTTTAATTGGAAACGCTCTTTTTTTTTTCGAATAGGCAGCGATGAGGAATGCTGACATTTTGACACAACCGCTCGATATGGTATAACTATTGCATGAGAGAGGGGTAGTAAAAATAAAAAGACAAAGCTATGAACGGAAAACTTAACGTACAGACGGAAAATATTTTTCCGGTGATAAAAAAATTCCTCTACTCGGATCATGAGATATTCCTGAGGGAGCTGGTGAGCAATGCGATCGACGCGACTCAGAAACTGAAAGCCCTGGCCTCTCGTGGGGAATTCACGGGCGAGATGGGCAATGTGGAGGTGGAGGTGAAGGTGGACAAAAACAAGAAGACGCTGACGGTGAGCGACCATGGTGTGGGAATGACGGCTGACGAGATAGAGAAATATATCAACCAGATAGCATTCTCGGGTGCGGAGGACTTTCTGGAAAAATACAAGGACATTCAGGAGAACCTGATAGGCCATTTCGGACTGGGTTTCTACTCGGCCTTCATGGTGGCGGACAAGGTGGAGATAGTGACGAAGTCGTACAAGGAGGAGCCGGCGATGCACTGGAGCTGTGACGGCAGCCCTGACTACGACATGAAGGAGTGCGACCGCAAGGAGCGTGGCACGGATATCATACTGCATATCGCAGAGGACTGCACGGAGTTTTTGGAGGAATACCGCATCCTAGAACTTCTGCGCAAATACTGCCGTTTTATGCCGGTGGCTATTCGTTGCGGCGAAGAGAGCGTGTGGGAGGACAGCGAGACGGAGTGTGACAAGGACGGCAAACCCAAGCGGGTGGAGAAGAAGCAGCCTCGCATAATAAACAACACGGAACCCGCATGGAGAAAGACGCCTTCGACGCTGACGGACGAGGACTACAAGAAGTTCTACCACGAGCTGTACCCGATGAACTTCGAGGACCCACTGTTCTGGATACACTTGAATGTGGACTACCCGTTCAACCTGACGGGAATACTGTACTTTCCAAAGGTCAGGAAGACGATAGACCCAAACCGCAACAAGATTCAGCTATACTGCAACCAGGTGTTTGTGACGGACTCGGTGGAGGGTGTGGTGCCTGAGTACCTGATGCTGCTGCACGGTGTGCTCGACTCACCAGACATACCGCTGAACGTGAGTCGCTCGTACCTACAGAGCGACAGTAACGTAAAAAAAATCTCGTCGCACATCAGCAAGAAGGTCGCCGACAAACTGGAAGAGATGGGGAAGTTGAAAAACGAAAACGGGAACGAGAAATCGCAACTGGAGGAGAAGTGGGACGACATCAAAATCTTCGTTGAATACGGGATGCTGACGGACGAGAAGTTCTGCGACCGCGCCATGAAGTTCACACTACTGAAGAACAGTGAGGGACACTACTTCAACATCGATGAATACAAAGAGAAGGTGTCGGCCCTGCAGACCGACAAGGACAAGAACCTCTGTATGCTCTACGCGACGGACGCTGAGGAGCAGCACGCCTATATCACAAAGGCTAAAGCCAAAGGCTACGACGTGCTGATTATGGACAGTCCCCTAACGCCGCACTTCGTGAACCTGCTTGAGCGCAAAATAGACAAATGCCGTTTCGTTCGTGTCGATAGCGACACCGTCGAAAAGCTCATCCCTCACGAAGATTCGATACCATCGAAGCTCACAAAAGAAGAGCAAGACAAACTGAAACCCATCATTGAAGGGGAAGTTGACAAACAGAAATTCACTGTGGTCATGGAGAGCATGGAGAGCGACGAGGAGCCTATGCTGATAACACGCAACGAGTTCATGCGCCGTTACAAGGAGATGTCGGAGATGGGCGGCGGAGGGTTCTACGGGGAGATGCCGGAGAGCTACAACCTGGTGGTGAACACCAACCATCCGCTGATAGGGCAGATTCTTAACGAAGGGGACGCTGAAAAGCAGAAGCAGCTGATTCACCAGCTGACCGACCTGGCTCTGCTAAGCAACGGCCTTCTGAAAGGCGAGGCGCTGACGAACTTCATAAAGCGCAGCGTGGAGATGATTTGAAATCATTGATAAAAAAAAACGGTCTCTGATATTGAGGCCGTTTTTTTTTATGTTGTTTGGATTACAAATCCCTAAAAGGATTATTGCGCGACAGAGCAAACTAATCGGACAGACATTCCGCATAGTGTTCCAAAGACACTGCTTTCAAATCCTTCCGAATTAAAAAAATATCCTCGTCCAAAATCCGAATATTTCCAATACTGTGAACTTGACCAGTAGTAACCGATAGTGCCCTCACCACCTGTAAGGGTGCAACCCGAGGCCGGCAAGAAAAGGCTATTGCCATTCCCCCCTGTCAGTTCCATTCCAAAAACGCCATTCAGTTCCTTCCACTCTCCTCTCGTATTGTCTATCAACTCCTTCCATTCCTCAGCAGTAGGGATACGTGCCCCACAGCCAAGAGTCACAACAATACCTTCGCCTATGGGCAACAATGGCATATCCGTTCGAAGCGGTAGCCGATTGTTGTTTTCGTCATATATGGAGTATCTGCTTAAATCGTAAATGTTTTCGCCCCAAATACAGTAGTCACCACTCTCTTCTGGCGAGTTCGCCCCCAGATTGCATGTTGCCCACAACACACCACTGGGAAGCCCCAAATCAACCCAACCGTCATCAGCCCCATACGCGGCATGAGACTTCCCAAATAAACAAAACAGCGTATATAAAAAAACTACTGTTCTAATCATACACATATACGAACCATCCTAAACATAGTTCTCTAAACGGCGTGCTGCCATCTGCTCATACATAGTACTTGGACGACCATAGTTGGCATAGGGGTGGATGCTGATGCCGCCGCGGGGAACGAAGTAGCCTGTTATCTCGATATAGCGGGGATCCATGATGCGCACCAAGTCGTCCAGGATGGTATTGACGCAATCCTCGTGGAAGTCTCCGTGGTTGCGGAAGGAGAAGAGGTAGAGTTTCAGACTCTTGCTCTCTACCATCTTCTTGTCTGGTATGTAAAGAATCTTAAGCTCGGCGAAGTCTGGCTGGCCAGTGATGGGACAGAGGGTGGTAAACTCCTTGCAGTTGAACTGCACCCAGTAGTCGCGCTCGGGGTGGCTATTTTCGAAAGTCTCAAGCACTTCGGGTGCGTAGGTCTCAGGTATATCGCTCTTTTTGCCAAGATGCTGAAGATTGTCTTTTTCGCGGTCCATAATGATTTATTTTATATTGAAAGGTTGATATGTTTTTTGTTGATTGTTTATTTGTGATTAGTCACTGCTATTTGATGACTGATTAAACGCCACGTGCGGACATTCACCTACCTTATGCCCACCACCTTGTGCACCTGCAACGACAGTCGCCATTGGGGGTTGGCTTTTATATATTCTATAGTCTTCTTGATAATAATATCGTTTTGCTTGTGGTCGCCAGTATCGCAGGGCTGCAGGAAACGTGCGTGCCGTACCGTTATATGTTCATACCGTTCGGGTATATGAACTCCGTCATAGACGACCTTCAACTCATCGACTTCGGTCAACACAGGAGTGGCCACACTGCCGAGAAACATATCTTTGGGTGAAAGCGTTATCCAATCGACATTGGTGGGCAACAGATGTGTACCGTTGGTCTCAACAGCAACTCTCCTACCCTGCCTATGCAATGCATCTACGAGTGATTCGGTAAGCTGAAGTGACGGTTCGCCACCGGTAACCACCACCAACTTGGCCGGATACCCTATAACAGCTGACACTATCTCGTCTTCGGACATCTCGATCCCATGCGAGAAGTCGGTATCGCAGAACGGGCACTGCAGGTTGCAACCCTCAAAGCGAATGAAGACAGCAGGAGTGCCCGATAGGAAACCCTCGCCCTGTAGAGAATAGAATATCTCGTTTATGGTCATTCGTCCACCTCGTATGTTGCAATATTTCCAGATGTCTCCTGCACATCGACACGGTAGCAGCATTTAATCTGCTGTTGGCACCACCGTGCAATATTCTCCGATGTGGGGTTGTAGGGTATCACATCGTTGACCACTTTGTGATCCAACTTATCAAAGATAAGCCGTTTGATTTCAGAGAAATCAACCACCATTCCGTTTTCATCCAGCTCTTTCGAGCGGCAGTAGATGGTGACTATCCAGTTATGACCGTGCATTTCAGTACATTTGCTGGGATAATTGAGTGTAAGTCGGTGTGCTCCAGAGATCTCTATAGTTTTCTTTATATAGAACATTTTTTAGCTGTTGATATGTTTTGCGTTGATAATGTGGGTTAGTGTCATCTTGTCAGTCTTCATACTCCGTAGGGTCGGAGACGCCGGCTTGGCGGAAAGCCGCCTTGCGCTCGGTGCATGTGGCACAGTGTCCACAGTGCCTATCGCCACCACAATAGCAGGAATAGGTGGCGGAATAGTCGACACCCAACTCTGCACCACGCTTCACAATGTCGCCCTTCATAAGGTTTGTATAAGGTGCCTCAACCCTCACATGGTTGTAGGTACCTGCCTGTGTGGCGGCATCGATGGCCGAGATAAACCCCGGACGGCAGTCTGGATAGATAGCATGGTCGCCTCCGTGGTTGGCGATAAGCAAACGGTCGAGGCCTCTGCTTTCCGCTATACCACAGGCGACGGAGAGCATGATGCCGTTGCGGAAAGGCACCACTGTGGAACGCATATTTGCATCGTCATATTCTCCCGTCGGCACAGCCTCAGCCCCTTCGAGAAGCGAGGACGAGAAATAACATTTAATGAATTCCAACGGTATGACCAGATGTTCAACGCCCAGCCGACGACAGTGTTCGGCGGCATAAGCCAACTCACGCCGATTGTGGTTGCTTCCATAGTCGAAGCTTACAGCCAGCGCAATCCTTTCTCTTTGTTCATAAAGGAGTGTGGTGGAATCGAGTCCACCCGAAAGCACAATTACCGAATCCTTGTTCGGCGATAAAGAGTTATCCATTTTCTTGTTTTGTTAAAGGGGGTTGTCAAGAAGACCCCTATGTTTATTTATTTATTTCTCTTCCCTCCGCATATACGAGTAGCCTTTCATCAAGCCAGTGTTTGCGCCTCCGATGAAGCTCAGAATCACCTTGCCCTCGTCGGTGTTGCCGTACTGTTCCTTGATATACTCTACTGCGTGACTGATTGTGAGTCCTTTCTGGAACAGGTAACGGTATATGTCGCTGATGGTGTTTATCGACTCCTGAGAGTAGCCCCTACGCGAGAGCCCGAGGGTGTTGACTCCTGCGTACGAGATTGGATAGCGGGCCGCCTTGACAAACGGCGGTATGTCCTTATCCACCAAGGCACCTCCCTGGGTGATGGCGTGAGAGCCGATATGGACGAACTGCAGTATGGCCGTCTTGCCGCCGAGGATGACGTAGTCGCCCACAACGATATGTCCGGCCAGCGTGGCGTTGTTGGCAAACACACAGTTGTCGCCCACCACACAATCGTGTGCGATATGGACGTAGGCCATGATGAGGTTGTTGTTGCCCACCACGGTCTTGCCCGACGCAGCTGTACCGCGGTTGATGGTGCAGCACTCGCGTATGACGTTGTTATCGCCTATCTCTACGGTGCTGTATTCGCCGGCGAACTTCAAGTCCTGCGGAACGGCGGCTATCACCGAGCCGGGAAACACCTTGCAGTTCTTGCCGATTCTTGCACCGGGGAATATCGTCACATTCGGTCCAATCCAGCTTCCATCGCCTATTTCAACATCGTCGCATATAGTGGTGAAATTACCTATCGTAACATCCTTGCCTATCTTGGCGTTGGGGTTGATGTCGTTGAGAGTCATGATTTTGAATTTATATAGTTCATCAAGTATTTCGCAAAAGCGTTGTTGGCTTTATGTCCTGGTTTGTAGACTTTGAATTTTCCTTTTATGGGGCATCCCACCAGCCTTATGTCGCCCAGAAAGTCGAGCAGTTTGTGGCGTGCCGGCTCGTTGGGGAAGTAAAGGTCGGTGGTGTTGAGCAGCCCGTCGTGCACCTTAAACTGGGAGGCATCCTTGTGGAACGTCTTCTCCAAGCGTCTCAGCTGCCTCGACCCCAACTCCTTGTTCACAAACACCAAGGCGTTGTCCAAGCTGCCGCCCTTTATAAGGTTGAGGTGCAAAAGAGGCTCCACCTCGTGGAGGAACACGAAAGTGCGGCTAGGCGCAATCTGGTCGGGATATTCGTCAAACGAATTCATCACCGCCTGCTGGCGTCCAATCACGCTTTCGGAGAACTCGATGGTGCACTCCACCGAGAAATGGTCGTCAGGCTCGACGTCATACACCGACCCCGTCGGCCCATATTCAAAGTGCAGCGGCTCCTTCAAATCGAAGAATTTGCGTTTGGCGTCAAGCTGTATGATGCCCACCCTCTGCAGCTGCTGCAGCCACGGACGGGCCGAGCCGTCAAGTATCGGTATCTCGCCGCCGTCAAGCTCCACAAGCACGTTGTCAATCTTCATGCCGTGCAGTGCCGACATCAGATGCTCAATTGTAGCTATCGAATGGCGTCCGAAACCCAGTGTCGTGCCTCTCGCCGTGCTTCCCACCTTGTCGGCGGTGGCGTGCTGCGTTATGATGTTCACCCTGTCGGTCCTGCGGAAGGCGATGCCGAAGTTCGACGCTGCTGGTCGCACCGACACCGTCACCGTGCGACCGGTATGAAGGCCGGGGCCCGTCAGGCGGAAAGGTATGCGTATGGTTGTCTGTTGATCCAAGGTGTGTGAAGTTGTTGGTATGTGAAGTTGTGGAATTTGTAACTGCTACCCGCTAAAAACTTAAGACTTACAGCTTAAAACTTGAAACTTAATATCTTCCCGACAGCGGCATGAAGCGGAAGTTGTTGAGTTTGTAAAACACCGCCGACTCGTTGACAAAACCGTGTCCCTTGTCGCTCTGCGAGAAGAACATGGGGTACAGCACTCCCGGCATGCTTGTCTGGTTCGGCGAACGCCAGAATTCCGTCCCTCTCGTCTTCAAGCCATAGACAAAGTGTATGATTATGTCGTTGGCCGACGTCGCATAAGTACCAATCGGGTCCACCTTGTAGCGCTCGTTGAAGGCGTCTATGAAGTCTTTCTTCGACGGGTCGTTGTAATCCAGTTCGGTATTGACGGTCATATAGTTGGCCTGCTGCAGCTGGGCGAAATCCATATCGGCGTATTTGTTGATATAGTTTTCGAGCGACACCAGCGTCACGTTGCTACCTTTTGCCGCCGCCAGACGGTTAAGCAGCGTGCTCACCTGTATATGGTTTTTGTCGCGGTTTTGGTCGTAGATGTTCAGCACCACACAGCCCGGCGTCTTCTTCAACGCTGCCACAAGCTTCGAGTTGGCCGACCAGTCGAAAAAGGTGTAAGGCACATTTCCGCGGGCCTTCAGTTTCTCTTCCACTATGCCGCGCACTCTCGCCTCGTTGCGCGAACCCGAGGTAATCACATACAGATGCGGTTTCCCAGGCATCAAGGCCACCACCTTCAGCAGTTCGTCAACCTCGCCCTCCACCGACGACATGCACTTGAACACATACGGGTTTCCCTCCACTATCTCGTCTCTCTCCGACATCGGGTTGATGATGAACAACCGGTTCTCCTGCGCCCATTCGGCTGCATATTCGAATTGCTCTTTCGGGAGCAGGGCTATTATGAAATCGCTGTGCGTCACATTATGAGTGTTTATCGAGGTCAAGACATCCTGTTTGCTCTTCCCCGACACATCCACTACGTTTAGTACCACCTTGCACCCCATTCTTTCAAGTCGCTCCATTCCTATCAGCAAACCCTCGTAAAACTGTATGTATTCAAAAGCCCCGTAGCTCTTCTTTCCTCGCTGGTCGATGTCGAACTTGGTGGTCGAAATCTTGTCCAAATCACCCAGATGCAGCGGCATCAGCAACGACACGTGCACCCTGCCTGGCTCCACAAGCGGCGAAACCACCGCCGGTTCGGCAGGTGCTTTCGGAGTGTATGTCGCCGGCTGCCGTCCCGCAGGCTTTGCTGCCTGCTGACTGCTGGCTTGCTGACCGCCACTGGCCTGCTGGCTGCTGCCACCCGCCTGCTGACCGCCAGCCTTCGCCACGCCCGGCACTTTTATCATCTGGCCGGCCTTCAACCCCGTCACCCTCAGCTCAGGGTTCAGCTCGTTCAGGTCCTCGATGCTCACGTTGTATGTCCTCGAAAGGCTGTAGAGCGTCTGTCCCTGCTCCACCTTCACAAACTGGTACTCTTTCTTGTCCTGCTGCTGCGGCGTCGAGGTCTTTTCCGTCACCACACAGTCGGTGCACGGAATCCACACCGTGTCATCCACAGCCAAGTGGTGTATGTCCGACTTCAGTATCGCCTCGTGCTCTTTCGCTCCATAGAGTTTGGTAATGGAATACACCGTCTGGCCAGGTTGCACTATGTGTATGTAGCACTTCTTCCCGTTGTGCATCCCCACGGTGTTCGACTTCACCACCTGGGCGTTCAACGACACCGACAAACTGACCAAGAATAAAAACAATAATCTTTTCAAACCAATTTCAATTTTCATAGAATAATCACTTACCTCAACCTTGAACCCTAAAATATCCACCTATCATCAACCTCGCACTACTCCCACTCAATCGTTGCAGGCGGTTTCGAACTGATGTCATAAACCACTCTGTTCACGCCCTTCACCCTGTTGATAATCTCGTTCGACACCTTGGCGAGGAACTCGTACGGCAGGTGACTCCAGTCAGCCGTCATGCCGTCCACGCTCTCCACCGCCCTCAGCGCCACCACGCTCTCGTATGTGCGCTCGTCGCCCATCACTCCCACCGACTGTACCGGCAGCAGCATGCATCCCGCCTGCCACACCTTGTCATACAGCCCGTTCTCTCTCAGTCCTCTCACGAATATGTCGTCCACCTCCTGAAGTATGCGCACCTTCTCCGGCGTCACGTCGCTCAGTATCCTGATTGCCAAGCCGGGACCCGGGAACGGGTGACGGCCAATCAGCTCGTCCTTGATGCCCAGCTGGCGCCCCACCCTGCGCACCTCGTCTTTGAACAAACTGCGCAGCGGCTCCACCAACTGCAGCTTCATATAGTCGGGCAATCCGCCCACGTTATGGTGGCTCTTTATCGTCTGCGACGGTCCTTTCACCGAGCTGCTCTCAATCACGTCGGGATATATCGTGCCTTGTCCCAGCCATTTCGCGTCGCTTATCTGTTTCGCCTCGGCGTCAAACACATCGATGAACGTCTTGCCTATCCCCTTGCGTTTCTTCTCAGGGTCGGTCACTCCGGCCAGCACCGAGTAGAAGCGCTCCTTAGCATCCACCCCCTTCACGTTCAAGCCCATGTCCTTGTACGACTCCAGCACACTCTCAAACTCGTTCTTTCTCAACAATCCGTTATCCACGAATATGCAATGCAGCTGATGGCCTATCGCACGGTTCAGCAGCACCGCCGCCACCGTCGAGTCCACTCCGCCGCTCAATCCCAGCACCACCTTGTCGTTCCCCACCTTGGCTTTCAGCTCAGCCACGGTGGTCTCTATAAACGATGCCGGCGTCCAGCTCTGGTCGCAGTTGCAGATATCTACCACAAAGTTCTTCAGCAGCGTCAACCCGTCAACCGAGTGGTGCACCTCGGGATGGAACTGTATGGCGTAGGTCTCCTCGCCTTCAATCTTATAGCCGGCATACTTCACGTTCTCCGTCGAGCAGATGCACTTGTAGCCCTCCGGCACACACTCTATCGTGTCGCCGTGACTCATCCACACCTGGCTGCCCATCGGCACCCCTTTCATCAGCGGCGACTCCGTGTCTATCCAGTTCAGATTAGCACGGCCGTACTCTCTTATCTTCGACTGCTGCA
The DNA here is from genome assembly GCA_017618625.1 of Bacteroidales bacterium. Next base: position 79,542 of record JAFZTV010000058.1, read on the forward strand.
CCTTCCCGCCGCCCCATTTGGCTAGATACTGCGCTCCGTAGCACACCGCCAGCAGCGGCAGCTTGCCTTTTATGTCCTTCATGTCCGGCACTGGTGCGTCCTCGGCGTTGCAGCTATACGGGCTGCCCGAAAAAATCACGCCCTTCACATCTTTCGTCAATGCGGGAATCTTGTTATACGGGTGTATTTCGCAATAAACATTAAGCTCCCTCACCTTGCGAGCGATAAGCTGAGTGTACTGAGAACCAAAGTCTAAGATAATAATAGAGTCCATACTGTTTGCAGTTTAAGAAGTGCAAATGTACGAATACATTTATATATAACAAAATCCCATCTACAACTCCGACTTCCATCAGCCGCTTCCCCCGCCCAAGCGCCACACCCCACAAATCCCCCTCACCACCAACCAATCACAACACCAACACCCAAACAAGCCCCAACCAAGCACAGCCACAACCCCCACTCAAAGCACCCATAGAGTAAACTTGGAGAAACCCTAGATGAACCCCGGATGAATCCTGGATGAACCCTAGAGATAGTACGGTGTTGATACGGCGTTGATACGGTCTTGATACGGTGTTGATACGGTGTTGATACGTACCTGACCCCTCTACCGCTCTGACTATCACCCTCTTTCAAAAGTCTAAATTTCATCCCCTCCACACACTTCATACACCCCACTCACTGATTATCATCCACTTGAGAATGATATACTATCCCAACTCCACACTTGCAAAGTTACAAATAAATATCCCCGCAAACAAATTTTTCCAAATAAAATTTTATAAACTCACTACCTCTTGTTACTCAACCCATTACCCCTCATTCAAAACCCTCTAGGGCAATATCCCGCCGTTATGTGCGTTATTTTTTTTTAGCGCGAAACTTAAATCTATAAAAATATGCGTAAAACATCATTACTTATTGTCAGCTGCGCGGTGCTGATGCTTGCCACCGGCTGCAAAGAGAAAAAACAAGCCGCTATGGAGAACGAAAATCCATTCATCGCGGGATTCCACACCCCGTACAACATCCCCGACTTCGAGAAAATCAAGACCGAGCACTACATGCCGGCCTTCGAAGAGGGCATGAAACAGCAGAAAGAGGAAATCGACGCCATCGTCAACAACCCCGAGGCTCCTACTTTCGAGAACACCATCGAGGCGCTCGAATACAGCGGTGAGCTGCTTTCGACCGTCAGCAGCGTCTTCTTCAACCTCTCCGAGTGCGAGAACTCGCCCGAGATGGAAGCCATAGCTGAAGAGGTCACGCCTAAGCTCTCCGCCCACGGCGACGACATCGCGCTCAACGCCAAGCTCTTCGCCCGCATCAAGGCCGTTTACGACCAGAAAGCATCCCTCAACCTCAACCCCGAGCAGATGCGCCTGCTGGAGGAGACCTACAAAGGCTTCGTCCGCAACGGTGCCAACGTGCCCGAGGACCAGCAGCCCCGTTTCCGCGAGTTGAACGAGAAGATAGCCTCGCTCACCCTCCGTTTCGCCCAGAACGTGCTGAAAGCCACCAACGCCTACAAGAAGAAACTCGACGACGGCACCGAGGTGACCCTCCAGCTGCCCTCGTGGGAGCCCTTCATGCAGACCTGCCCCGACCGCAAACTGCGCGAAGAGGTGTGGCACGCCTACACCGACCGCTGCAACGGCGGTGAGTTCGACAACACCAAGATTATCGACACCCTCACCAACCTGCGCCTCGAACGCGCCAACATCCTGGGCTTCCCCACCCACGCCGACTACGTGCTCGACAACTGTCTGGCCAAGACCCCCAAGGCCGTGTACGACTGCCTGATGCAGATCTGGACACCCGCTCTGAAGAAAGCCAAAGCCGAGTGCGCCGAATACCAGAAGATGCTCTCCAAAGACGAACCCGGCGCCAAGCTGCAGCCCTGGGATTGGCGCTACTACAGCGAGAAACTGCGTGTTGAGAAATACAACCTCGAAGACGCCGTGGTGCGTCCCTACTTCGCCCTCGACAACGTGCTGAGCGGTGCCTTCAACGTGGCCAACCGCCTCTACGGCATCGAGTTCGAAAAGACCGACACCCTCCCCACCTACGACAAAGAGGCCCGCTGTTTCCTCGTCAAGGACGGCGGCAACGTCATCGGCATACTCTATATGGACTTCTTCCCGCGCGAGAGCAAGCGCAGCGGCGCCTGGATGACCGAGTTCCGCGGACAGAAAGTTGACCGCAACGGCAACAACGTCATACCCATCATACAGGTCGTCTGCAACTTCACCAAGCCCACCGGCGACAAGCCGTCGCTGCTCAACTTCGACGAGAGCGAGACCCTGTTCCATGAGTTCGGCCACGCATTGCACGGCCTGCTGAGCAAATGCACCTATCCGTCGCTGGCCGGCACCAACGTGCCGCGCGACTTTGTCGAGCTGCCCTCGCAGATTATGGAGAACTGGTGCCGCAACCCGCAGGTCATGAAAGAGTACGCCAAGCACTACGAGACCAACGAAGCCATCCCCGACGAGCTGATTGCCAAGATAGCCGCCGCACAGACCTATGGACAGGGCTTCATCAACACCGAGCTCCTCGCCGCCTCGCTGCTTGACATAGATTACCACTCAATCACCGCGAAGCAACCCATCGACCCCAACAAGTTCGAGAAGGAGCATCTTGATAAGATTGGCTTGATACCCGAAATCATCAGCCGCTACAAGAGCCCCTACTTCCAGCATATCTTCACCACCGGCTACGATGCCGGATACTACAGCTACACCTGGACAGCCATCCTCGACCACGACGCCTTTGCGGCCTTCACCGAGAGCGGCGACCTCTTCAACCCCGAGCTCGCCAAGAAGTTCCGCCACATCCTCGAGAGCGGCAACACCATCGAGCCCATGAAGATGTACCTGGAGTTCCGCGGCAAAGAGCCCAGCGTAAAGCCCCTCCTGAAAGATAGAGGTCTGCTGTAAGCGGTGACCAGTGAACGGTTATCTGTGACCTGTGGCCAGTGATTAGTGGCTGGAAACTGAAAACAAGAAAAAGCCTCTCCCAACGAGAGGCTTTTTCTATTATTGCTTGGAAAGAACCTAATACATAAGTCCAAATGTCCACAACGCAATGGTTCTGCCGCAGCCGTATTCAATGTCGTCTTTCACCAAGTATCAGTTAGGGACATTCTCAATCTGCTTTCCCTGTTTTCCTTTCCCTCCAACCTCGAAGGTATAATCCCCGATGACAAAGTCTGCTGCCTTCGACGCAACCACATCGCCCACCTCACGCGTCTGGTTGTAAAAGAACGTCTCACGCAGATTCCCGACATTTGTCGTTTCCGTACCAAGAACGTACATCAGGTTGGTGTTATCGACAAACACCTTCTCTACCTTGCCGAGACTTCTCACACCGCCTGTCTCGTCACGCAGTTGCGCAATCATGCCGGCACGTTCCATATACAGGAAATAGTCGGGCAGTACATTGCGGCTCACTCCCAGCGCATTGGCGATACTTGAATAGTCGGGCTTGAACGGTGCGCTTTGTGCCACAATCGCCATCAGTCGGCGCAGTTTGCGGCCCGTCGCCACCGTCATCGATGAATATTGCGGGATATCCGTTTCCAGCGTCTGCACCACAATCTGGTCCAGTCTTGAAACAAACGCCCCCTCCTTGCTGAACGGATAGTATCCGTCGCGAAGATATTGACGAAAAATCGGAAGAGGGTGCGGCAGCAGCGTGGAATCCACCTTGTTATGCACAATTTCATCTAACTTATATACAGGGAAATCTATACCATGGAACATCGACAGATACTCTCTGAACGAAAGTCCCTGCATCGAATAGACCACCGCTCGACGGCTCAGGTCGGCTTGACCACGCAGCAAGTCAAGCACCGACGAACCAGTAAACACAATATGCAGCGATGGATGCCCGTCGTATATCTCCTTCAGTTCCGCTGACCATTGCGGATATTTGTGGATTTCATCAATATATAGGTGCGTACCGCCCTCCTTGACAAACTCCGATGCTGTTTCAACCAAAGTGTGCTGGGCGAAATAGATCCGGTCGGCAGACACATAAAGGGCCGTTTGACGATCTTTCTCTTTGGATATACGCTGAAGCACCAGGGTTGACTTGCCAACACCGCGAGGACCGACAAGACCTATCATCCGCAACGACCAGTCAACCTCCTTGTGCGTATATCTCTCAAAATCAAGACTTACAAGCCGCAACTGTTCGGACATGTAATCAGTCAAAACCGAATCTATCATAATATAAACCCTCCATTATTTTCATTTGCAAAGATACACAACTTTTCAATATGCACTAAAAAAAGTGCAAGTTTTCATATTTTTTACACTAAAGAAAGTGCACATATTACAAAATGATGCACTAAAGAAAGTGCGAAACCATTTGATTGCCAAGTGTCATATAAACCTTAAATTTATATCGAATTTTAGGTTTACAATCCCAAATTTCAATATATTTTTGTGGAATTGTAAAGAATTTTTATGTAAATTTGCAAGCCGATAACGTGTGTGGTGCTTACCTTAGAGAACTGAATAATTAACAACATAACAAAATAACAATCATGACAAACTACAAGGAAATAGGACTGGTGAACACACGTGCTATGTTCGCCAAGGCTGTGGACGGCGGCTACGCCATTCCGGCATTCAACTTCAACAACATGGAGCAGCTGCAGGCCATCATCATGGCGGCGGTGGAGACCAAATCGCCCGTGATACTGCAGGTGTCGAAAGGTGCGCGCAACTACGCCAACCAGACCCTTCTGCGCTATATGGCCGAAGGAGCTGTGGAGTATGCCAAAGAGCTGGGATGCAAGCACCCCGAGATAGTGCTGCACCTCGACCACGGCGACAGCTTCGAACTGTGCAAGAACTGCATCGAGACGGGCTTCAGCTCGGTGATGATTGACGGTTCCGCCCTGCCCTACGACGAGAACGTGGCGCTGACGCGCAAGGTGGTTGACTTCGCCCACCAGTATGACGTGACCGTCGAAGGCGAGCTGGGCGTGCTGGCCGGCGTAGAGGATGAAGTATCCTCGGCCGAGAGCCACTACACCAAGCCCGAAGAGGTGATAGACTTCGTGACCAAGACGGGTGTCGATTCGCTCGCCATCTCGATTGGAACGAGCCACGGCGCATATAAGTTCACCCCCGAACAGTGCACCGTTGACCCGAAGACGGGCCGTCTGCTGCCTCCTCCGCTGGCATTCGACGTGCTGAAAGCCATCGAAGAGAAACTGCCTGGATTCCCCATCGTGCTGCACGGCTCGAGCTCGGTGCCACAGGAGGATGTAGATATCATCAACGCCAACGGCGGCGCCCTGAAGCAGGCCGTAGGCATTCCCGAAGAGCAGCTGCGTCTGGCTTCGAAGAGCGCGGTGTGCAAGATAAACATCGACAGCGACAGCCGTCTAGCGATGACCGCCGCAATAAGAAAGACTTTGGCGGAGAAGCCGGCAGAGTTCGACCCGCGCAAATACCTCGGCCCCGCACGCGACCGCATGAAGGACCTCTACAAGCACAAAATCACCGACGTGCTGGGTTCGGACGGGAAGTTGATTGAGCAGTAAGAGCGTGCCCGCACAGGGCAACTAAATAGCTAGTGGCCAGTAATCAATACTTATTCATCAGTTGTGAGCGATTGTATTGAAATACATGGTGCGCGGTGCAACAACCTGAAGAATATCGACGTTGACATACCGACTGGCAAGTTGGTGGTCATCACCGGGTTGAGCGGCAGCGGCAAATCGAGCCTGGCCTTCGACACACTCTCTGCCGAAGGCCAGCGCCGATATGTGGAAAGCCTGAGCAGCTACGCCCGCCAGTTTATGGGCCGCATGGCGAAACCCGAGGTGGATTACATAAAAAACATCTCGCCCGCCATCGCCATAGAGCAACGTGTGAACAGCAGCAATCCTCGCTCGACGGTGGGCACCAGCACCGAGATATACGAATACCTCAAACTGCTGTTTGCCCGCATCGGACGCACCTTCTCGCCTATCTCGGGTGTGGAGGTGAAACGCCACTCGGTGAGCGACGTGACCGACTATATCAGCGCCCTCGCCGACGGCACGCGGGTTATGATTTACGCGCCGCTGAAGGTCTCGGACGAGCGTCCGCTGGACGAACAGCTGAAGATTCTGCACCAGGAGGGCTTTATGCGTGTAGCTATTGCTGGCACGATAGTGAAGATTGAGGACTATCTGGCGGCTGGTGGGTGCGTGCCCGCACAGGGCAATAAAAAGCAGTCAGGTGCTAACCGCACGGACGATAACAGCAGAGATGTGATGCTGCTGGTTGACCGCATCGAGATACACCACGATGACGACGGCCAGACGGCCCGCATAGCCGAATCGGTGCAGACGGCTTTCTTCGAAGGGCGCGGCGAATGTGTGATTAGCAGGTGCGTGCCCGCACAGGGCGATAATGAGCCGACGGTGGCGAGGTTTTCCAACCGATTTGAAGCCGACGGCATCACCTTCGAGAAGCCCAACCCGAATTTCTTCAGTTTCAACAACCCATACGGCGCCTGTCCGACCTGCCAAGGTTATGGCAGCGTGATAGGCATCGACGAACATCTGGTCATCCCCAACCCCAGCCTCTCGGTGTATGACAACGCCGTGGTGTGCTGGCGCGGCGAGAAAATGCAGGAGTGGAAGACCTATCTCATCAAGCAATCGACCAAGATAGGATTCCCGATACACACCCCCTACCGCGAGCTGACCGAAGAGCAGCGCGACATACTGTGGCACGGAAAGGGCAACTGGGAGGGTATAGATGGCTTCTTCAACTGGATTGACAGCCAGAACTACAAGATACAATACCGAGTGCTGGCGGCGAGATACAGAGGGAAAACAACCTGTCCCGACTGTCACGGAAGCCGCCTGCGCAAGGACGCCGACTACGTGAAGGTGGGCGGCCGCAGCATCACCGAACTGACACAGATGCAGGTGAGCGACCTGCAGAAGTGGCTGGAGGCGCTGGAGCTCAACGACCACGAGCGCGAAGTGTCGAAACGCATCATGGTGGAGCTGCGCAACCGCGTGGGTTACCTGATGGACGTGGGATTGGGATACCTGACGCTCAGCCGCCTCTCGAACAGCCTCAGCGGCGGCGAATCGCAGCGCATCAACCTATCCACCTCGCTGGGGAGCTCGCTCGTGGGGTCGATGTACATACTCGACGAACCCTCGATAGGCCTCCACAGCCGCGACACCGAGCAACTTATCTCGGTGCTGAAAAAACTGCGCGACCTGGGCAACACGGTCATCGTGGTGGAGCACGACGAGGACATCATACGCGCAGCCGACTACATCATCGACATAGGGCCGTTGGCAGGACGTCTGGGCGGCGAAGTGGTGTTTGCCGGCCATTGCGAAAACGACATTTGGAGGCAAGCCCTCTCGAAAAAGAAAGTCACAGCTTCGGACATAAAGAGCTCACTTACTCTGCAATATCTCACAAACCAACTCAACATACCAGTGCCAGAAAGCCGTCGCCACTGGCGAGACCGTATAAGCATACACGGAGCTTACTGCAACAACCTCAAGGATGTCGATGTGGACATTCCGCTCAACGTGCTCACCGTTGTTACAGGCGTGAGCGGCTCGGGCAAGACAAGCCTCGTGAAGCAAGTGCTCTACGACGTGCTGAAGAAACGGTTTGAGGACAACCCCGAATACACGGGGCAATGCGTGTCGCTGACGGGCGACGTATCGCGAATATGCGGTGTAGAGCTGGTTGACCAGAACCCCATCGGACGCTCAACACGCAGCAACCCCGCCACGTATATGAAAGCCTACGACGAGATACGCCAACTTTACGCCTCACAGCCGTTGGCGAAAACACGCGGCTACAAAGCGGGCTTCTTCTCGTTTAACACCGAAGGCGGCCGCTGCGAGACGTGCGAGGGCGAAGGCTACGTGACCATCGGAATGCAGTTTATGTCGGACCTGCACCTCGTATGCGAAGAGTGTCACGGAACCCGCTTCAAGGAAGAGACCCTCGAGGTGCTATTCAGAGGCAAGAACGTGAGCCAGGTGCTAGATATGACCATCGACCAGGCAGTCGAGTTTTTCACGCTCCCCAAAGAAGAGGGCACCGACGACAAGAAAGACCTCGGCGACGGAACCACACGGAAAGCCAACGCCAAACAGGAATCCACGCAATCGCTCAAAGCCATCCTCGCCCGACTCAAACCCCTGCAGGACGTAGGCCTCGGATACCTTAAGATGGGGCAGAGCAGCAGCTCGCTCTCAGGCGGCGAGGCACAGCGAGTCAAGCTTGCCTCCTACCTAATCAAAGGCTCCGACGAACGTCCTCGGCTCTTCATCTTCGACGAGCCATCCACAGGACTTCATTTCCACGACATCAAGAAGCTGCTGCAGTCGTTTAACACCTTGATTGCCAACGGACACAGCATAGTGGTCATCGAACACCACCCCGACATCATCAAGACCGCCGACTGGGTGATAGACCTAGGTCCCGAAGGCGGCGACAAAGGCGGCAACGTGGTGTTTGCAGGCACACCGGAAGACTTGGTTAAATGCAAGCAGTCATATACGGCAAAGCATGTGAAGATAGCGGCCAGCAGTTAGCAGTCAGTGGCAACTCACAACTTCATAACTTCACATATCAACATATCAACATATAACATATCAACATAAAACACATCAACATATCAACATAAATCACATGACAAATCACATTCAAAAAATACGCACAGCGTCGCTGGTGGGGCTTTACTGCTCGATGGCGCTGGTGGCCGCGGTTGTGGCATTGAACTATTTCTCCCATTGGAGAGTGACCGGCGTTTCGCTGGCGATGCAGCGATCCATGCTAGTGTGCGGCACCGTGCTGGCCGTGCTCGTCACCGCTGTTGCGTTGCTCACCATACGGCGTTTCACTCCAAAGATACGCCAACTCGACGACACCGAGCGCAAGCTGAAACTCTATGCCGGCAATATGGCGCGGCTCTACTATTCTGTCCTCGGCACGGTGATTATAGAATGTGTTTTCGTCATAGTTTCAGGCAACACCATACTGATAATGGTGACGCTTCTGCTGGTGATGATGCTATTCCTCGCCTACCCCAACATGTATAAAATCAAGGTTGACTTAGGTCTCGACGACGACACCATGAAGCAGCTTTTCGGCGACAAATACATCAGCGAGAAGAAAGAATGGGACGAACGCCCCATAGCATGCGTGGAGTTGGGCAAAGACGAGCCGGAAAGCGACGACGAGGAAGAAAAGGCGGACGAGGAAGAAACGAAAGAATGTCAACAATAGCAGCCATATCGACGCCAGCGGGTGTGGGCGGCATAGCCCTGGTTCGACTCTCGGGAGCTGAAGCCAAGCCCATAGCCGAGCGTTTCGTCAAGCCGCTCTCCGACCATCAGGCAATATATTCCCCTTTTGTCGCCGACGGCGAGACCGTTGACGAGGTTGTGGCAACGCTGTTCAAGGAGCCCCACTCATACACAGGCGACGATGTTGTGGAAATCGCCTGCCACGGCTCGATATACATCCAGCAGGCAATACTGCAAAAAATCATAGCGGCGGGCGCTCGTATGGCAGAACCGGGAGAGTTCACCCGACGCGCCTTCATCAACGGACGCCTCAACCTGTCGCAGGCAGAAGCGGTAGCCGACCTCATAAACTCGACATCGCAAGCCTCAAACCAGCTGGCTATGAGCCAACTGCGTGGCGGCTATCAGCAGAAACTCAAAGAGATGCGGCAGGAGCTGCTCGACCTCACCGCACTGTTAGAACTTGAACTCGACTTCAGCCAGGAAGATGTGGAGTTTGCCGACCGTAGCCGTCTTCTATCGCTGACCGAGAACATAGAAAGCGAAGCCACACGGCTGGTGGAGAGTTTCCGCACAGGCAACGCCGTGAAGAACGGCATACGCGTCGCCATAGTCGGAGAGCCCAATGTCGGCAAGAGTTCGCTCCTCAACGCACTACTTGACGACGACCGCGCCATAGTGAGCAACATTCCCGGCACCACCCGAGACACCGTCGAAGACACCATAACCATCGACGGACTCCTCATACGCTTTATCGACACCGCCGGCATACGCCACACGGACAACCCCATAGAACAGGCAGGCATCGACAGAAGCCTGAAAGCGGCAAAGGAAGCCGACGTGATGATATATGTAGTGGAAGCATCCAATGACTGTCTTAACAATCAGATTGTTCCTGAGATTCAAGGCACAACCATTGTGGCGATCAACAAGTGCGACATCATCGACCATATCAACACTTCAACGCCCCAACACCTCAACATTTCGGCCAAGACCGGCATGGGGCTTGACGAACTGAAGCAGGCCATCGTAGCACCCTTCAAAGAGACCGGCGACGGTGCGACGTTGAGCAACCTGCGTC
>JAFZTV010000004.1 GCA_017618625.1 Bacteroidales bacterium
CATTCAAAACCCTGGTGGCTACAGAGCGGGTGTCCACCTCTTCCCATTCCGAACAGAGAAGTTAAGCCCCGCATCGCCGATGATACTGCACTTGTTTGTGGAAAAGTAGGTCGCCGCCACCCTTCTATGGAGCATCACTAATCAGTGGTGCTCCTTTCTTTTTTATGTTGACACATCAATGATAATTACTATAATACTCTCGTATTATGTTGTTCATACTACAAGCATTAGAAAAACAAGCCGAGCTGCAGCGTCAGGCAGACGCCTTCGTGGCGTTCATTCAATGACAGCTAACATCCAACACTATTGGTTGGATTCGTTGGTGAGGTGCTGCTGGGCTTTCTGGATTAGGGTTTCGTCGCAGCGGAGGAGGGTGGCGATACGAAGGGCTTCCTGGGGTACGGTGTCGGAGTTGTCCTCTACGAGAGAGTAATCCATATAGAGGTTGATGTTCTCGGGCGAGAGGGCAGCGGTTGCGAGGTCTTCGCGGAAACCTGCAATTCGCAGACGGCGGCAGGGGACTCCAAGCTGGGAGTAGTGGGTGGTGATGAGCGAGAAGGAGTCGCGGGAGATAAGGATGTCCGAAAGGGCCTGCACGATGGCTTTGCCCTCGACGGGGTTGGTGGTGCGGGCGGGTTCGTCGATAAGTATGAGAAGGCGCTGTGAGGCGCTGAGCTGCACCACCTCGGAAATCTTTATTATCTCGGAGGCAAACGAAGAGAGACCGTTCATCTCGTTCTGCTCGTCGCCGATGCAGAAAAGCACATCGTCAACAAGAGTGACGGAGGCGCACTCAGCCGGCACATACATGCCGAACTGAGTGAGGAGCTGTGCGATGCCGAGAGTTTTTAGTAAGACGGTCTTACCCGCCATATTGGCGCCAGTGATGAGGCAGAGGCCTGGGTGGACAGTGATGTCGATGGGTTGGTAACGCAGACGACGCTCCTGATTGCGGTGGAGAAGACGAGGATTGAAGAGGGAGGAGTATTGTGTGAGATTTAAGTTTTGAGTTTTAAGTTTTAAGTTTTCGGCCTCCTCGCTGGTAGCTGACTGCTGACTGGTGGACGCTATCTGCGGACGGGTGAAGTTCCAGGCGGTGGCGAGACCGGCTTTGGCAAAGAGTAGGTCGATATAGGCGAGGCGTTTGACGGCGAGGGCGAGGCGGTCGGCGGAGCTCCATAGCTTCTGCGAGAGAGAGGCTTCGACAGAATGCTGGATGTCATTATGCTGAGCGAAGAGGTCGGCATAGAGTGTGGCGGCTTCGGGGTCGTCGGTGCGAGCCTGAAGCTGCTTCAGACGTTTCCTTATATCGGGGAGGTCGGGATGGTAGGAATCGTAGATGTAGAAATGGGGGAGACCCGTTTGGTCGGGGTCGAGCAGCGAGAAGACGTCGGAGAGGTCGGGCAGCGAGAAAATCTCTTTCAATCCCAGCGGCTCGGCCGAACGGGATACCGCAGCCGCTGTGTAGGCGATATTCTTAACTTCGAAAAGTTCCACCTCGTTGATGACAGAATGCTGGGAGAGGTTGGCGACGGTGCCCTGCGAGTCGTGGAGGCACATAAGATGGTGCTTGATTTCAGAGACAGTATGCAGGTTCTCGGTGACGGAGACGACACCGATAACAGCCTCGAGGTTGTCCAGTTCGGCATTGACAGCTTCAGGAGTGGTGAGGAAGGGAAAGTCGAGGAGGGCGCGACGGCCGGCAGCAGAGATGAGATTGAGGGCGTCGATGATGTACTGAAACCCAGGGTCGGAATGAAGTTTATCGCGGAGAAGCATGAGGTTATTGTGTTAATGCGTTATCGTGTTGGTTCGCTAGTGTGTTATTGCGTTAGTTTGGTTATCGTTCTATCTTCATCACGTCGTAGACGGGGAGGTTGAGGGCATCAGAGAGGGCTTGGGTGGCGGTGTGGGAGTCGAGGGCATAGCCGTGGGGAGAGGTGGGGTTGAGCGTGACGGCGGCGAGGTGGGACTTGCGGAGAACCATCATCCTGCCGCCGCGACGGACATAGTCGTTGTAGACCTCCGGGGTGACGAAGAGCTTGGTAAAGTCGCGGATGATGAGCGTAATCTGTTTTATTTTTTCTTTGGCTGCAAGGATTTTTAACAGCCTATCGGATACCGCACCCGAAGCAAAGAGGGTGGTGCCATAACGGAAAAGGTCGGAATTGGCAGACGAGAGCATGAATACCGAAGGGATGTTGAGGTCGTGTGCGATGCCGTCGGAGTCGATGGCCCAAAGGCCGGAAGTGACGTGCGAGAGGGCGGTGCGGACGGCGGGCTCCACTTCGGGGAGGTCGATAAGGCGGCAGACGAAACGAGTCTTGGAGATGAGCTGCTGCAGGTTTGGCGATACGGCGGCTCCGGTGGCGAGTATCATGGAGTCGGTGACGGTAGGTGAAGCAAGGGAAAGCCGCGAGAGGGCGCCGTCGATGACGGTGAGCTGTACGCCCTGCTGCTTGAAGTGGTTGATTTGGTCGGCGAGTATGGCGGTGGCGGCAGCACCCGATATGAGGGCTTTGCCCGAAGAGAGTATGCGTGCGGTGAGGAGCCGTCCGAGGGCGGTGCGCTGGTTGGAGAGGTCGAGAATCTCGGAGACACAGCGACGCTGTAGGTAGTGCCGCTCGGAGGTGATGAGGTACATACCCTCGTAGAGAGTCACCTCGGGTTTGGCGGTGGCATAGACGCTGTCGGTCTGTTCGCCATCGACGCCGATGGAGGTGACGGCAGTTGAGACTCCGAGCTCGTGGAGACGGCGGAGGACGTAGTTGAGGCAGACGGTCTTGCCGGTGTTCTTCTCAAGGCCTACGATGGAGAGGCTGCGACAGGAGAGTATGTTCTTTAGAAAGGGCAATGGGTAATGAGGTTTTAAAGGGTCGCTTCGCTTAAAAGTTTAAATGTTTAAAAGGTAATGGGTAGAATTGAGGTGCAAAGATACGAAATATTGACGGAAGAGAGGAAATGAGATATTTATATAACGAAAGAACGCGGGACCCTCAATCTCGCGTTCATTAGTTATGTATCGATGGTACGTCTGTTGTTTATTTGTTTTTGTAGAGTTTTTTCTTGATGTTCTTCTTATAAAGTTTTTCAGCCGACTCCTGTCCAGCATGATACGGTATCCAGTCGGAAGCGGATACGGAAGAGGTTTTGCGTATGACGGTTTGGTTTCTGTCTAGAAAATTAAGGTATGCGTGGTCTTTGCCGCTGTCGTCATATACATATTCAAGGATGAAATCGGCTTCGTCGGCACAACCGACAACTGTCCAGTAACCATCTTCGAGTATCTGCGTGAGAAGCCAGAAACTACCTGCACGTTGAGCCACAGTGGTGCTTGCTATCGGAATATAGACTTTACGACCAGCTGCAAGAAACTCTGCTTCATTGCCAGAATATGCCGTGGGCGCAACCTTGCGAATAAGATTTGGATGAACGATTCGGGCACCTTTTTCGACGTCCTCGTAAAGAACTACACTGTCCATTGTATGATTTTTAGCCCAGCGTCCATCTTTGACTGTAACCGTCTGGTCATCATTTTGAAGGGTGTTTTCGTAGATGTAGCATTTTCCGTTGGCAAGTTCCACCAAGCCCTGAGCAAAAGAAAAGGCAGGCAGCAAAAGGACGGCAACAAAAACAAAGAGTGTTTTTTTCATGTATGATTCAACTTTAGTTTCCCGTCCGGGCCGCGACGAGTGGGGTTGTTAAAAGAAGCGTGGCACCTGATATACCACTTCTTATAGTGGAGGTCTTGAGAATACCTTGGAATTTGAAATGGGATATAGTCCACGCTACACGCGTAAACCATTACACCAAGTCTTGCATTCCATAGGAAGGTTCTCAAGTTTCCACTAACAAGACGAAGGCATAACGCTTCGCGGTTTCCTTTTGAAACCGAGTGCAAAATTACGTTTTTTTTCTTAAATGGCATGGGGATTGAAGTTTTTTTGTTTTGGAGAAGGTTTAGGGGATTTTGCGTAACTAATTAATGTGAGATGGGGGAGGAAAAAAGTTAGTTATTTTGTTGTAGAGCGGGGAATTTGTTTCGTATCTTTGTAGGTCGGTTGGATGAGTGGTGGATTTTTGTAATGATGGTGAAAAACAGGTGGATAGAGTGATGGAGGGTGTGAAAATGGGATGATTGATTTTGTTTAATTGTTTTAAATCAGCTGGTTAAAGGAAAGTGGATGAGTGCTTCTCTGACACTTGTCTGAGATTTGTCTGAGGTTTTCCTGACAAAAGGTGCTGTGCAGATGCTGTGTGAGTGCTGTCTGGGTCGAGCGCGGAGTTAAGATGGATGATAGGTGGAAGATAGTTAGATGATACTTAAATGATTGTAATATGGATAAAATGAAGAGGACAATCTAGGAGTTGACCTATGTTTTATTACTGTACATTTGTTCGTTATGCCGTTTTCGGGTCAATATCTATATCGTCGCTTTTTTTCCTATTGACTATTGACAAAGTAGGTAGGTGATGGGTGGGATTTTTTTTGATTATGGTTTTTTTTGTATATTTGCAGATTGCATTTTGAAATTGAAAACAATCTAACATCAATAAAATAAAATCACAAAACAATGATTACAAAACTTGACGATTTGCTGGAATTGGTTAAGACCAAAGGCAAGAAAAGACTTATCGCTGCTTACGCTAACGACTCACACACTATCGGAGCTGTGAGTATGGCTGTGGACCGCGGGATTGTGGACGCCACGCTGGTGGGCGACATCGAGACGATAAAGAAGGTGTGCGCCGAAGAGGGCATAGACGTGAACAAGTTTGAGCTGGTGCAGGAAGCCGACGAGACGAAAGCCGGAGTGAAGGCCGTAGAGCTGGTGAACGAAGGCGGCTGCGACGGCAAGTTCCTGATGAAAGGCTTGCTGAGCACCGACAAATATATGCGCGCCATCCTGAACAAGGAGAAGGGCTTGATGCCTGGCAAGAAGACCGACATGCTGACACACATGGCTGTGTTTGAGGTGCCTAAATACCACAAGCTGCTGGTGTGCTCGGATGTGGCTATCGTGCCGGCTCCCGACATGAAGCAGAAACAGGCTATACTGGGTTACCTTATCAGCACGGCCAAGAGCCTTGAGATTGCGAAGCCGAAGGTGGCTGTGCTTGCCGCCACAGAGCAGGTTTCGACGGGTATGCCCGCCTGCGTTGAGGCTGCCATCATCAGCAAGATGGGCGAGAGAGGCCAGATAAAGGGCGCCATCATAGACGGACCTTTGGCACTTGACGTGGCCATCGACAAGGAGAGCGCACAGACGAAGAAGGTGGGCGGCGAAGTGGCCGGCGATGCCGACTGCATCCTGTTCCCGAACATCGAGAGCGGCAATGTGTTCTACAAGACCTGCACGAAGTTCGGCGGCGCCGAGCTGGCTTGCATGGTGGTGGGCGCAAAGGTGCCGTGTGTGCTGACCAGCCGCGGCGACAGCATCAACACGAAGCTTTACAGCATCGCGTTGGCTGCTCTGAATGCGAGATAGTGCGTTATTGGTCAGTGACCAGTTACAGGTGGTTTTATTGGCGGAGTGGGTGATGCTGCTCCGCCAATTGTTTTTTAACTAAAACAGCTATGGAAAAGTATTTCGAAGGACTTAAGAAGGTTGCCATCACGGTGTGCGACAAAGAGGGCAACATTCTGGACATGAACCAGACTTCGGCAGATGTGAACAGCCACGGTCATAAGATTGTGGGCAACAACTTGTTTAACTGCCACCCGGAGAGGGCGGCGAAGATACTGAGGGAGCTGCTTGACGAGCAGAAACTGAACGCCTACACGATAGAGAAGAACGGGGTGAAGAAGCTGATATACCAGGTGCCGTGGTATGACGGCGAGGAGTTCGGCGGGCTGATAGAGCTGTCGCTACCGATACCGATGGAGATGCCGCACTATGTGAGGGAGACGAAGGCGGAGTGAGAAGCCTGAACACAGGGCAACGGAGGGTATCCGTGACTTAGAGGACGTAGGGTTTTGGACGATGGTGAAGCATGTGCCGAATTGGGGAATTCGGCATAGATTTGCCTTGTCAAAACTGGAAAGTCAGATGTCTGACAATCTGCGTATTAAGCATTTTTTCTGTTACAAAAAAGTGCCAAAATACAGCTTATAAGGTTGTGGGATTCAACATATTACAGTTACAGGTTTTGCTCACCTTTTGCTCAACTATTGCTCACCTTTTGAGTTGGGCCAACGTTGGGACGGGGTAAAGCTGATGTTGGAACGGAGTAACGACAAGGTTGGAACGGTATGGGCATACGGTTGGGAGGGGTTGGGCATACGGTGGGGATAGTATGGGCATACGGTTAGGATTGGTTGGGCGTACGGTGGGGATTGGTTGGGCGTACGGATGGCATACGATGGAAACGGCTTGGGCGTGCGGAGGGCGTGCGGAGGGGACGGGGGTTTTTATATGTAATGGACAGGGATTAGGGGAAAATATGTTTTTTTTCGGGGAAAACCCTTGAGAAAAGGTAGTACTTTTGCAAGTGGTAAAGAATGCTTAATACTTTAGTGTTATGAAACACGTGAAATACATAGCTTTGGTGCTGGCGGTGGCGCTTTGCGGCAACGCGGCTGCCCAGGGCAAGCTGACCGGCAGGGTGGTTGAGAAGTCGGGTGGAGCTGCGATTGAATATGCCACCATAGCGGTTTTGAAGACAACGGACTCGTCGTTGGTGGCGGGCAACGTGTCGCTGGAGGGCGGAAAGTTCGAGGTGGAGAAAATCCCTTACGGGACATACTTGGTGCGCATCACGCTGATGGGATTCAAGCCGTACTATCATCCTGAAAGCGTGACTTTTTCGGCAGGGAGGCCGACGGTGAACATAGGCAAGATAACGCTGTCGCCCACGGCGACGGTGCTTAAAGCCGCCGAGGTGACGGCAGAGCGGTCGATGATGGAATATCAGCTGGACAAGAGGGTGATAAACGTGGACAAGAACATAGTGACGGGAGGCGGAACGGCGTCGGATGTGCTGGACAATGTGCCGAGCGTGTCGGTGGACAACGACGGGGAGGTGACGCTGAGAGGTTCGTCGAACGTGAAGGTGCTTATCAACGGGCGGCCCTACGAGCTGATGGGGAGCGAGCTGGACGTGCTGCTGGAGCAGATACCAGCAAGCTCGATTGAGAACGTGGAGGTGATAACGAACCCGTCGGCTAAATACGACCCAGAAGGAATGTCGGGCATCATAAACATCAAGCTGAAGGAGCAGACGAGCGGGGCACTGGGACTGACGGGAACGGTGAACGCGAATTTCGGGGCTCCCCTACCCTTCCAGATTCCCGACCTTGACGGATACAACGACGGAGCGATGGACCCACGGCTGAACTATACCAAGTTCATACCCACGGCGATGGGAACGATAAACCTGAACTATGCGACGCACCGCTGGAATTTCTTCCTGAACGTGGACGGCGGTATGCGCGGACGCGGAAACAGGAGCAAGACGGACATCTGGCGCTACAACAGCGGTTCGACCATATCGCACGACAGCCTGTTTGAATATAACCGCCACCAGAACACGATGACCAGCGTGAAGGTGGGAGCCGAATACTATTTCAAGAACAACGCGTCGTTGATGCTGTCGTACACTTTCAACGGCGGCAAGCGGACGAGGTTCAGCTATATACACGCCGACGACATACTGAACAGAGGGCAATATGACTACCGCCAGACGGACACGAACTTCACCAAGAGGTTGAACCAGACGGCGTACCTGCTGTTTATCAAAAAATGGGACAAGAAAGACCAGCAGTTGACGCTGGACCTGACCTACACACACAGGCACGGCACAGGCGGCGGCGGACAATGCATGAGATATGACGTGGACAGCATAGACCAGAATCTCTACTATTGGAGGGTGACCGACAACCTGAGGGGCGGCAACTCGCTGAACGCCAAACTGGACTACACGCATCCCTTTGCCGAGCGTTTCAAACTGGAGGTAGGATACGAGGGATTGATGAACCAGGGGCTGCTGCAGTCGGACTACTACATGAATACCCACGACACGACGAACGCGCTAGACGCGCAGTCGTCGGTGAACGAGGACTACCGCCAGCAGATACATGCAATATACGCCACCTTCGGAGGGACGATAGTGCAAAACCTGTCGGCACAGGTAGGCCTGCGAGGGGAATACTCGAAGGTAAAAGGTATAGACTACTATCACAACAACCGAGAGATGGCGGACACATTCTACATGCAAGTGTACCCAACTGTACACCTTTCGTACAACATCACAGACAATCAGAGCATACAGCTAAGCTATAGCAAGAGGGTGAGAAGGCCGAGGATGCAATCACTCGACGCCTACATCAACATTAGGCAAGGCAAAGAGATGAGTTTCGGTAACCCACGTCTGAACCCCGAGTATACGCACGCACTCGAGCTTTCGTACAACGTCGGGTTCAAGCAGACGAATATCTTCACCTCGCTGTATTTCCGTCAGACCGACCACAAGATGACGATGTACGGCTTTGTGTGGGATTCGGCCTCAGTAGATAAGTATTGTAAAGAGTGGATGATATACAACTCAGACTATGACGGCTACTGGGCTTCGACCTGGCAAAACATGGGCAAGGGCATAAACTACGGAATGGAGATAATCTGGGACCAGCAGATACTGAAATGGTGGAAGATGAACCTGAGCGTGAACCTGTATGGCGAATATATCGAAGGCACGGCGCTGTTGGACAACAAGAGCGACAACTCGTTCAGGGTGAGCGGCAAACTGAGCTCGTACATGAACCTGCCGAAAGACTGGGCTATACAGTTTTCAGGACAATTCAGACCCGGGTTCCACGACCTGCAGACCACGATGATAGGGTCGGTGTGGTTTGACCTAGCGATAAAGAAAGACGTGCTGAAACGGCAGGGAACCATCAACCTGAGGGTGAGCGACGTATTCTGCACGGGCCGCTACGGACACACCACCGTGAACGATCAGATGAACCGAGTGTTCAGAGGCAACCGTATTGCCCCGACCATCACGCTGGGATTCTCGTACAAGATAAACAACGGACTGAAGCAAGAGAAGAAGCAGACCACACAGGACACGGACGCCTACGATATGGAATAACGGTTGAATGGATGAATGTCTGATTGTTTGAATGTACATAACGGAGAGATTTTCGACCCGGTGAGGCGAAAATGGGTGGTGCTGACACCCGAGGAGGGAGTGCGTCAGGGAATGATAAGGTATCTGCACGAAGAGAAGAAATATCCATACGAGCTGATGCAGGTGGAAGGGACGATAACGCTCAACGGGATGAGCCGTCGGTGCGACATAGTGGTTTTTGACAAAACGATGGCGGCGAGGATGATTGTGGAGTGCAAGCGGCCGGATGTGGCAATCACGCAGAAGGTGGCCGACCAAGCGTGCCGGTACAATACGGTGCTGCGGGTGCCCTGGCTGCTGCTCACCAACGGAAAGCAAAGCCTAGTGCTGAAAGTGACGGAGGAAAGCACGTTGCAGCAGGTGGCGTCAATGCCGGAATGGAGCGAACTATAAGAACACAAAAATATGCAGAAAACGCTGACCATAAACTATCAAGAATACACATCGGAACAGGAACTTGCAGCCGCCGACCGCGAGTTGATGAACGCTGCGCGCGAAGCCACGAAGAACTCATATTCGCCATACTCGCATTTCCGCGTGGGGGCGGCAGCACGGCTTGGCGACGGGACCATAGTGAGCGGCAGCAACCAGGAGAACCTGGCGTATCCGTCGGGGTTGTGCGCCGAAAGGGTTACACTGTTCGCGGCCTCGGCACAGGCAGGCGGTAAGTGCGTTGTGGAGACACTGGCGATAGCGGCGGTGGACGGCGAAGGCAACGCAGCGGAAGCCTCGCCTTGCGGAGCCTGCCGACAGGTGATGATTGAGCAGGAGCAAAGGCAAGGGTCGGCGTTGCGGACGCTGGTGGCGCTGGGCGACGGAAGGGTGAAAGAATACAACAGCGCGGCAGACCTGCTGCCATTTGTGTTTGCGGCGGAGTTGTGAATGTAGATTACGGTATCACAGTACTTTACAGATTGGCTGATACTTTTTTTTAAATAAAAAGAGTGTCAGTCAAGTTTTTATTAGTACTTTTGCACGCTTAAATAAGGATATTAACAAGTAACAAACACTATAATATGGGAGCAATTGGAAGTATTAGAAAACATTCATGGATTGCCGTGGCAATCGTTGGTATAGCCATAGTAGCCTTCATCATAGGCGACTTGCAGAAGAACCGCGGAGCCGGACAATTTGAGATTGCCAAAATCGGCAAAGCCACCTTCACCATCCAGGACTTCAACGAGCGCTATGAGGAGCTGAAGACCAACTACATGCGCAATCAGGGCGTGGACCAGTTGTCGAACGACGTGGAATACCGTCTGCGCGAACAGGTGTGGCAGAGTTTGGTGGAAGACACCCTCATGGGCACACAGTACAAGAAACTCGGCCTGATGATATCGGAAGACGAGGCCAGTTCGATGATGTATGAAGACGGCAGCTACACCCACCCGTATATGAGGCAGTGGTTCACCGACCCCAGCACGGGCCAGTACAACGCACAGGCAGCGGCCCGCTATTTCCGCGACCAATATGATCAACTCGAACCCGAGATGCAGCACGACATAAAGGCCATGCGCCATGAGGTGGAGAGCAACCGTCTGCAGGAGAAATACAACAACCTGATAAGCAAAGCCTTCTATGTGCCGACCGCCTTGGCCGAGAGCGAGGCCAAGCTGGCAGCCAACCGTTCGGATGTAGTAGTGGCGATGGCATCGTACCAGAACGTGAGCGAGGAGAACGCCAACCCGACAGACGAGGACTACAAGAACTATTTCAACGAACACCGTGCCGAAATCGAGACAGGTATGGGACTGCGTATGTATGAGGAAATCCGCAAGATTGAGTACATCACCTATCCTATCGTGCCTTCGGCCGAAGACCTGACCAAGATTTCAGAAGAGGTGGACACCATCTGGAAAGAGTTCCAGACCGTTGAGGACGCCAATATCTCGGAGTTCGTATATGGCAACTCGAAACCCGCTCAGAGCTACGACACCACCTACGTGAAAGCATCGCAGGTGAGAGGCTTGGACACCATCATAGAGAAGACACCTGTTGGAGGATTCATCGCCCCGCGCCAGATAGGCAACGAATGGGTGATGGCAAAAGTCATGGGTTCGGCCATGCGTCCCGACAGCGTGCGTGCCAGCGTGGTGCTGATACTTAACGGCAGCGCCGGACTTGAGAGCGTGACCCGCACCGACGAGGAGGCCAAACTGGTGGCCGACAGCGTTGAGGCATTCCTCAAGATGAAAGATGCCAACGTGGAAGAGATTGTGGCCCGCTATTCGGACGACCCGCAGAAGAACAGCAACAAAGGAGACATGGGCTGGGCACTTGACGGCACGACCTACGGATTCCTGAACGAGAACATAGTGAACACCCCCGAAGGCGGCGTATTCACCTTCAAACGCCCCGACAACTACGGATATGTGGTGGTGAAGGTGACCGGCAAGACAACGCCCAACCGCAAATACCGCGTTGCTAAACTGGTGCGCGAGATAGCCCCCAGCAACAACACCAGCACACAGATATTCAACAAAGCCAGCTGGTTTGTGGGTCAGAACCGCACCGAAGAGGAGCTGACCGCCTCGGCCGCCCAGGAGAACCTGTCGGTGCGTGAGGCCATGACCACCCCGATGATGGACCAGCTGCCCGGCCTTGAGAACTGCCGCAGCATCATGCAGTGGACCTTCGACAAGAAGCGCAAAGTGGGCGATGTTTCGGAAGAGGTTTACTCATGTGGCGAGAACTACGTGGTTGTAGCCCTGAAGGAGGTCTATAACAAGAAGAACCTGAGCGTTGACAAAGTGCGTACGGACATCGAGCCGCAGGTACGCACGGAGAAACGTGCCGAATACCTGATGGCCCAGGCCGGCGAAGCCGCCAAGTCAACCAAAGAGATTGCCGCACTGGCAACGAAACTCAACACAACGGTGGATACGCTTACCAACATCGGACTGAGAGACTACTATCTTGGCCGTTTCGGCATGGAGCCGAAGGTTCAGGCCCACATAGCGATGGCCAAAGAGAACGAGGTGTCCGGCCCCATAAAAGGAGCGCAGGGAGCCTACTTCATCAAGGTTATCGGCCGTCAGGCAGACGAGCGTAACGACGTGGAGAGCCTGAAGGCCATCATGGCCCGCGACTACGGCCGCAAACACTCCAGCGCCATACAGGTGCTGCAGAACGCTACCAAGATAAAAGACAACCGCAGCCGTTTCTTCTAACCAATAGTTTCAAGTCTTACGTGAAACTAACAGGATGGCTTTCAAGAAAATAAAACAGTTCTCAAAAGGCGTGACCAAATGGTTGCGCCTTTTGTTTTCGACGAAGCCCGGCGACGGGACCTCGCATAAGGGAAACAGTCCCTTTATGCGGAAGATGCACATCCTGTATGCGAAAATGAAGCGGAAGCAGCGGCTGGTGGTGATGGACGCCGAGAACTACCGCGAACACTGGTCGTTCCGCCTGTCGGCCCTCAACCTCTTTGTGGGAGTTGGCATCGTAGGCATAGTGCTGATGATTATCACATTCCTGCTTATCGCCTTCACACCGCTGCACAACATGATACCCGGATATACGAACAGCGAAATGGTTGACCAGACCTACCGCAACGTGCTCCTGCTTGACTCGCTCAATATGAAAGTGCAGCATCAGGAAGAGATGATGGCGGTACTGGGTTCAATCGTGGCCGGGGAGGAAATAGCCGACACCTCGGAAAGCGAAAGCAGGCCGAAAGCGCAGGGAACGGAAGACCAGCGCTGCAAGGCCGACAGCCTACTTCGCGAAGAGATGGCGAAAGGAAACAAAACAAGCAACGAGCAGCAGACGACGGGCACGGGGCAGCAGACAGCCAGCGGCGGCCAGCTGTTCTTCCCTCCTATCAAAGGAAAAATCATTGCAGCCTATAACAGCAAAGAAGGGCGCATTGGAGTGGATATAGCCGGCAATATTAACGATATCATCAAGTCGGCTGCCAACGGAACGGTGTTCTTTGCCGGATTCACCGCTGACGACGGATATGTGATTGCGGTTCAACACCCCGGCAACATTATTACGGTGTATAAACACAACAGCGCACTGCTGAAACACAACGGCGACATGGTAAGAGCTGGCGAGCCGATAGCTTATCTTGGACATTCGGCAGGCTCGACCACCCCGCATCTGTACTTCGAGCTCTGGATAAACGGCAAGACCGTTGACCCGCTGTCGTATGTGTCGTTTTAGTGGTTAGTGGTCAGTAATTAGTTTTAAGAAATCCTATAGTGAAACGTATTGCCATATTGGGTTCCACCGGCTCTATCGGTACACAGGCACTTGATGTCATACGATGGCATCCCGACGAGTATGTCGCGGAGGTGCTGTGTGCGGGGTCGAATGCAGAACTACTCATAGAACAGGCACTAGAATTCAAGCCCAACGCGGTGGCAATAGCCGACGAAAGCAAGTATGCCGCTGTGCGCGATGCGCTTGCGAACGAACCGATAAAAGTATATGCCGGCGAGAAAGCGATAGTCGAAATAATGGAGATGGGCAGCATTGACATGGTGCTGGCCGCCATCGTGGGTTTTGCCGGACTCAAGCCCACACTGCGAGCCATAGAGTCGGGCAAAGCCATAGCCCTTGCCAACAAAGAGACGATGGTGGTGGCTGGAGGAATAGTGACCGACACCGCAGCACGCCACCACACACCTATACTGCCTGTAGATTCAGAACATTCGGCGATATTCCAGAGCCTGGTGGGCGAGCACTCGCCAGTGGAGAAGATATTGCTGACAGCATCTGGCGGCCCGTTCTATGGACGAGACAGAGAGAGTCTCAAGGGAGTCACGCTGGAGCAGGCATTGAAACACCCGAACTGGTCGATGGGACGCAAGGTGACGATAGACTCGGCGTCGCTGATGAACAAAGGGCTGGAGGTGATAGAGGCACGGTGGCTGTTCGATGTGCCGGCCGAGAAGATAGAGGTGGTTGTACACCCGCAGTCGGTGGTACACTCGATGGTACAGTTTGAAGACGGGAGCGTGAAAGCGCAGTTGGGTATCCCGTCGATGAAAACCCCGATACAGTATGCCTTCAGCTTTCCGAAACGAATGGGAAGCCCGCTTCCACGCCTCGACTTCGCCAAATATGCACAGCTCACCTTCGGGAAGCCCGACACAGAGACTTTCCGCTGCCTTGCGCTGGCATACGAAGCCATAGCCAAGGGAGGCAACATGCCGTGCATCATGAACGCTGCCAACGAGGTGGCGGTACAGCAGTTCATAGACGGAAAGATAGGCTTCTTGGACATAGCCGACCATGTGGAGCGGACGATGCAGAAAGCACACTATATAGCCAATCCGACACTGGAAGACCTGTTTGAGACAGATAAAAGCATAAGACAGACAAAATAAATTGAAATCAAATACCAACACATTATCATAGTAACCAATGAAAGCACTAGCCTTTTTTCTCAGCCTCACGCTGCTCATCATAACCCACGAATTCGGACATCTGGGGTTCGCCAAGTTGTTCAAGACCCGAGTGCGCCGGTTCTACATGTTCTTCAACTGGAAGTTCTCGATACTGAAAGCCAAGAAGTTCGACGGCAAATGGCATTTCCTATTCTTCAATGGCACGACACCGAAGGAGTGGGAAGAGAAAGAGCCAGACAACACATTGTGGGGCATCGGCTGGATACCGCTCGGCGGCTACTGCGACATAGCCGGCATGATTGACGAGACAAAGAATGCAGAGGATTTGGAATCGACACCGCAGCCGTGGGAATACCGCACCAAGCCGGCATGGCAGCGACTGCTTATCATATCGGGAGGTGTGCTGGTGAACTTTGTGTCGGCCCTGCTGCTTTACACCTTAATCTTCGCCCACTGGGGCGAGGACAAGCTGCCAGTGCGCAACGCCGCCCTCGGCTACGACTACCATCAGGTGCTGCTAGACGAAGGGTTGCAAAACGGTGACGTGATATATGCCGTCAACGGCACGGAGATATTCGATTTCGACAGCCTCGGCAAACAGATATTGCTCAGCGAGCGCCCGACACTGACGGTAAAACGCGGGGACAGCCTGCTCACGATGCAGCTGAGCGCAGACTTCATAGGCAACGTGAACATGGAGCGCCCGAAGATGCTTATGACACCACGGCAGCCCTTTGTGGTGAAAGACTTCACGCCCGGGTCGCCGGCGGCAAAAGCCGGAGTGCAGGTGGGCGACAGCGTGGTGGCCATCAACGGCGAGGCTATGGCGACATTCAACGAGATAAGCGCGACGCTGAAAGAACATGCGGGAGAGACCATCACCATAGGCTACTTCCGCAACGGAGAGGAGTCGGAGATGACTTTCAACCTGCCCTCGGACGGCAAGATGGGAGTGATGCTCAAGTCGCCACTCGAGGTGTTCCAAGTCAAACACTTGTCGTATAACATATTCCAAGCCATCCCTGCCGGAATATCGCACGGATGGGAGACGCTGACGACCTATGTCTCAAGCCTGAAGATACTCTTTACCAAGAACGGAGCCCAGAACCTTGGAGGATTCCTCTCGATAGGCAGCATCTTCCCCGACCACTGGTCGTGGCACGCCTTCTGGGACATCACGGCACTGCTGGCACTTATACTGGCGTTCATGAACATCATACCGATACCGGGACTTGACGGCGGACACATAATGTTCACCCTGTGGGAGATGATGACGCGGAAGAAACCGAGCGACAAGTTCCTGAACTATGCACAGAACATAGGCATGGGACTGCTGCTGGCACTGCTGATACTGGCCAACGGTAACGATATCTGGAGACTTATCCGCAACCTTCTCTGATGAAGAAGCTAGACCTGCACATACTGCGCTCGTTCATCGGGCCGCTGCTGCTGACCTTCAGCATAGCGGTGTTCGTGTTGCTGATGCAGTTTGTGTGGAAGTATATCGACGACATGGTGGGCAAAGGGCTGAGTGTGGGCGTAATAGCGGAGCTGCTGTTCTACGCCTCGGCGACATTTGTGCCCATGGCGTTGCCGATAGCGGTGCTGTTTGCCTCGATAATGACGATGGGTAACTTCGGGGAGAAGTATGAGCTGATAGCCATGAAAGCCGGCGGCATATCGCTTAGGCGAGCCATGATGCCGATGGCGCTGGTGGTGACGCTGCTCACGGGCGTGGCGTTCTATTTTGCCAACAACGTGCTTCCGGCAGCGACGCTACGGTACAGGATGACGCTGTATGATGTGACACGAAAGAAGCCGGCGGTGAACATACGCCCCAGCGAGTACTACAGCGAGATTGAGGGCTATGTGATTCGCATAAACGAGAAAGACCCCGAGACGGGGATGCTGAAAGACATCATCATATACGACCACACGAAGCAGCCAGGCCAGTCGTCGCTGATAGTGGCCGACGGAGGCACTATGCAAACCAGCGCAGACGGGCAATACCTGCTGTTCACGCTGTATAACGGACACTCGTACACCGAGGAGATGGACGGAGAGAACAGAGAGTCGCGGCCATTTACATCGGTAGATTTCAAGGAGCAGGTGCTGACATTCGACCTGTCGTCGTTCGCTTTCGACAAGTCGGACAAGGAGAGCTTCCGCTCCAACTGCCAGATGATGAACGTGAGGCAGCTGGATTCGACAACGCGGCAGATAAAGAAAGATACGAAGAAAAAATATGAGGACTTCACGGCATCGACAATATCGAAGATGTCGCTATATCAACACTACAAACAGCTGAAAGAAAAAGAGGGAAAGCCGGTGGCGAAGGCATCGCCGTTCGACTACAACAAATCGATAGCGGAGCTGGGGAAACTGGAACGATCCAAGGTGAGGAACCGAGCGCGTGCGATAGGCGACCAGATAGCAAGCGACTACAAGGTATATTCGCAGGTGATGAAGTCGGACAGCGAATATCTGGCGCGTCACTATGTGGTCTGGTACCGCAAATATACTTTCTCGATAGCCTGCATAGTGCTGTTTCTTGTAGGGGCACCGTTCGGGTCGATAGTACGCAAGGGAGGATTGGGGATGCCGCTGGTGGCGTCGGTGCTGTTCTTTGTGCTGTATTATGTAATAGACATGATAGACGAGAAATCGGTGCGCGGCGGCGCGATGGATGAGTGGGGTATGTGGGTAGCGACGCTGGTATTCATACCGATAGGAATCTTCCTGACGGTGTATGCGACGACAGATTCGTCACCGAGCAACCTGCGGTGGTATATAAAACTGCGAGAGAAACTGAGCAGACGGCGTAAAAAGACCACAGACAAGTCAGACAAGGCCTAAATAGATGGTGCGTCAAGATGCATGAAGCCGGATTTACTGTAGAACTGATATACGACGAAAATGCAAAAACATATCATTGCAAGGCTTCACGGTAAGGTGTAACAAAGATACCAAAGCCATGAAAAAAGGTTTGATATTGCTGCTGATAGTCACTTTTGCCGGCTTTGCGCGGGCTCAGGGAGAGTGGTATGGTTCTCGCCCGAGAGCCTTGAGTCTTTTCTCATATATCTGACTATTCATTTTGTATTCATACTGTTGCTGGTTGTTTATTTGATATGCGAATGCGTAATTTATGGCCGCAAGCATAAAAAGAATTAGCAGAGCAGCCATCTACGGTTTGCAGCCATTGAGACATTTTGACATGATATCGAAAACGTCCGAATGAAACGCAGCTACCTGTTTATCATCCTTATTCTAACGATGCTCGTTTGTGCATGCACATCACACAAAGAAAGCGAACGGAGCGACGACAGAAACGTGTATGTGCACTATCTGAACGAATATTGGGCTAGCGGGGAGGTCGCCAACATTGACTCGGCGATGAAATACAATGCCTATCTGTTGAAGACAGACTCAGCGAATATTGCGGATTATCTTTATCGGATTCAAATGCTGGATATATGCGGACAGTACGATTCGGTGCTTGCCGTTATAAACACTATCCCACAAGAAATGGTGGCAGGGGTGCCAGAATACAAGGCATGTCTGCGGTTGAAATGCAAGGCGGTTATGGCACACGAAGCGAAAGACACGATGAATTATAGGCAATATCTGGACAGCATTATCGGCATTTGGGAGCCGGCCCTGTCGGATTCGATAGCCAAATGCGACAGCTTGTTTGCCAGGCCTATAGACAGCATCCCGAGTCATCTGCTGCATTTGTATGCTGACTACTATGAGGTGGTTCGTCTTTTGGCGGGGAAGGATTTGGTTGAGCGGATACTGACGGACAAGAAAAAGCAGTTCAACTGGAACAGCGCGACGTATGAGCAGGTAAAACCCGGGGATGGCGAGCCGACACTGCCATGAGAAAGTCTAATCGCATGATTCGAACGACTTATATGAACACCTGTAAAACATTTATCATTTTGGCAGTCGGCGGCCTGTTGTGGTCGTGCAATTGCAGTAAGCAGCCCGATATGATGAAATCGGAAAGGACGGAATGGTTTTTGAATGAATTGGCACTTGGTTACTGGGATTTAAACTACAAGTTCCCGGCGTCGTATCTGCAGGCCCGCGATACAGCGGCGTGGTTCTTCGGTCAATACAGAGCGGAAGACAGCATGCTGCTGCACGCTTCGGAGATTAAATACATAAACTACGATACAGCTTTGCTAATCACGTATAGGGGTGACACATTAGCGCTGGTACAGCTTCCATGTTCATGTGAGTGGACCGACGAGATTCCGTTTGGTCCCCGCGCATACGACAGCGGAGACAACATTATTCTGAATGATTTTATTCAGGTAGGAGAGAACAGCTATCAAGAACATCTAACATACGATCTAATAAACAGCATTTTTCCTGACGTAGAAAGTAGGATGAATAGGATAGGGTATGTGAAAAGAGGTGATGATGAAAGAGAAGATCCACAGTATCTGCTGGTAGAATTCGAGTTGGAGAAAGAGACAATACAACTGATAAAGGTTTGTGACAAGTATAAAGTTTATTTTTATGACGAGTATGCGGACATTCTGAAAGAAGCTTTGTCGGAATACTGCAAAAACAACAATGTATCGAGACTGCTTACACCGGTTGACGTATATGAAAGACCGATGGAATAATATGAATATGAGCCAATATATGGATGACTAAATATTTACCGTAGAGTAAGACTCTGAAAATGTTGGGAAAGAACACAATACAAATAACGGCCATTGTCCTAATCACGAGCTGCATGCTCTCGTGCGGCACAACGAATAGGCAACAGAAGTCGGACAGGTATGGTAAGATTGAGGGTTATGTGTTTCTGCGTGAACAATATCCGCAGACGATGCTGAACGAGGTGCTGGGAGACGGGCGACGAGATTCAACATACGCATTCATCTTTGTGCCGTCGAAATATGTTGTGCCCCAGCTCGATATGAACCCTATGGACATCATTGTAAACTATGACAACGGCACCACCCTTTTTCTTCTCAACTACCCTTTCAGAGACAATCCGCAGCTGGTTGAATACGCGGAACAGTCTGGTTGCAAAGGGTTCATGGAGAGCCTTGTTTGGGAGTTCAACGACACATTGGCGGCATTGGTGCTGAAACCCTCAATGGAATCAAACTATATCCCGCCCGACAAAGAGTGCGCCGGACAGTCGCAGGGTTTGTGCTGGCGATATATCAGAAAAGAGTTTGTGACATACGGATATAAGGCAGTGCCGGAATCGGAGCGGGAATATTGGGACGCGGTGATAGAGAAATGGTACTTGTCGCACGAGCCGGTGTCGCAGAAAAAACTTTCAAGCCTTCGCTTCGGGGGACTGAAGGGTATAACTAGAGGAGGAAGAAGGTGATTCGTCACTGATTTGTCTTAGGTTCGTCCCTGGGTTGGTTTTTGGGGCTCCTAGTTGCGTAGTAGATTTCTCTTAGTTGCGACCTAGATTTCTCCTAGGTGTGTCCTACATTTGTCTTAGTATTTTCCTAGATTTCTCTTAGCATAGTCTTACTTTTGTAGCACTTGTTAAGCACTTTTGGAGCACCTAGAGAGCAGGTAGAAAGGAGGCAGAGAGGACTTGTGGCCTAGGCGGCGGTATGTGAGGGCTATGTTTTGTCTATGTGTTCTCTATGTTCTGTCTATGTTTTTTCTATGCCGGCTCTATGTTTTGTCCAGGGTTGGACTATGGTAGGGCTATGATTTTTATAGGCTTTTTATAGGGCGGTGTGGCGGCTGCGGAGCGCGGCGAGGGGTGTGGGAAAGAGATGGGTCGGGGAGAAAAATGAACTATTTTGAATGTTTTTTTCGGCGGAGTGGAAAAAAGTTTGTACTTTTGCAAACTCAAATCGGGGCGACTAAGTAGCTCAGCAGGTAGAGCACATCCCTTTTAAGGATGGGGTCCTGGGTTCGAATCCCAGCTTAGTCACAAGGAAAAACAAGGGACAAAAACGCAATGCTTTTAGCGGCGACTAAGTAGCTCAGCAGGTAGAGCACATCCCTTTTAAGGATGGGGTCCTGGGTTCGAATCCCAGCTTAGTCACAAACCAGAGGAACCGGAGGTGAAAACGTCCGGTTTTTTTTATGGCGGAAGTCTTAAAGAATCAAAGAGTGTCACGTCTGAGGGTCATAATCATCGTTGCCATGATAGGGCTTCTGCCCCTGGCGGGGTATGGTCAGCAGTCGAACGAGCAGCTGGCGCAGTATTATTTCAACAACGGGGAGTTCAGGCAGGCGATAGAAATGGCTGAACCGCTGTATAAGAAGACGGCAAACAAGTACTACTACCAGATGCTGTACCGCTCGTATATGTCGCTTGAGAACTACAAAGAGGCGGAACGGCTGGTGGAGGGGAGGATGAAGAAGGCGCCGGCGGAGCTGTACCTGTATGTGGATTTGGGCAAGATAGCGGCGGCGAAGAAGGATGCGAAGCGGAAGCAGAAGGCCTACGAAGAGGCGCTGGGCAAGATGAAATACGACCAGCGTCAGATTACGGAGCTGGTGGATGCGTTTGTGGCGGCGAACGAATATGAGTATGCGGCGAAGTGCTATCTGAAAGCCAGGGAGATTACGAAGAACAAATTCCTATATATCAACGAGCTGGCATCGATATACGCGACCACGGGCAACTATGAGGCGATGACGCAGGAGTATCTGGACCTGCTGGAGAGCTCGCCGGGGTCGATACACTCGGTGCAGGTGTCGCTGCAACGAAACCTGAGCCAGGCGACGGGGACGGAGCTGGCAGACGGCCTGAGACGGGCGCTGGTGGGGAAGATACAGAAGGAACCGTCGAACCAGACGTGGCTGCAGATGATGATATGGTTCTCGCTACAAGAGAAGGACTTCGAGTTCGCGATGACGCAGGCGAAGGCGGTGGACGCACGCTTTCCGGAGAGTGGCGGAGACTGGGTGATAAAGGTGGCGGAGATAGCGAAAAGCAACGGGAACTACGAGGTGGCGGAGCAGGGATACACACACATACTGAAAAAGGGGAGTGAGGGACCACTGTATCATACCGCACGCGTAGGGTTGCTGGACGTGAAGTGGCTGAAGGTGGACAAGAACTACTCGATGGCGCCAAAAGAATACAAGGCACTGAAGGGGGACTATGAGAAGGCGATAGAGGAGCTTGGGAAGAACGAGGAGACGCTGCCGCTGATGCGGAACTACGCGCAACTGACGGCATACTACGGCAACGAGGTGCAGATGGCAGCGGACATGCTGTATGACGCACTGGAGATACCGAAACTGCCGCAAGGGCTGGCCGGAGAGGTGAAGCTGGAACTGGGGGACCTGCTGCTGTTTGCCGGCGAGGTGTGGGACGCGTCGCTGATGTATATGCAGGTGGAGAAAGCGAACAAGAACGACATGATTGGAGCTCAAGCTAAACTCCGAAACGCACGTCTGTCATATTTCACCCATGAGTTTGAATGGGCGAAGTCGCAACTGGACGTGCTGCGCGGCGCGACGAGCAAGCTGATAGCCAACGACGCAATGGAGCTTTCGCTGCTGATAAGCGACAACATGGAGGACGACAGCAGCTACACAATGCTGGAACTGTATGCGGCGGCAGACCTGATGCTGTACCGCAATATGCTGGATTCGGCGTGGGAGGCGTTTGACAACATTGAACACAGGAGCCTCTCCCACCCTATACTGGACGACGTGCTGATGCAGAAGGCGAAAATAAGGATGAAGCAGGGACGCTACAACGAGGCCGACGAACTGCTTGAGAAACTGGTGGATTTCTACGGGGATGGACTGCTGGCAGACGACGCACTGATGATGTCGGCCGAGCTGAACGAGAAGCAGCTGGGCAACAAAGGTCGCGCCAAAGAGAAGTATGAGAAGATACTGCTGGACCACCCGACAAGCCTATACACCGAGGTGGCCAGGAAGCGCTATGACGCACTGAAGAAAGAGAATTAATCAGGACTTCTCTTTACTCGCTTTGGCAAGACATGGCAAAATACCCATAAAAAGACAAAAGAAATACAAACCCATCTGACGCTCCAATATGGACTCCGTGAGCGCACAGACAATGATTATTACAACAAAAACAAGTTGAAGATAATTTCTGTCTCGAACAGCCTGTATAAATGGCAGGACCAACATTATGAGTAACAAAACTAACCCTATGATACCTGTAGCCATAAGTGTGTCCATAAATTGATTGTGAGGAGATACAACATTACTATTAGGGATTTCCTTATCGTACTCTTTCGACAGTTGGTCTACAACATCGCCAGCACCAACTCCCCCAATAGGGTTCTGCTTTATTACACTTAAATTCGCATTCATTATGGAATAACGGCTATCGGAATGCTGCGAGTCAAGAATGATTTGGGAAATATTTGTAAAACGCTGTGTCATCAATGGCGCAGCCTTAACCAAAACTAATGCCCCTATCGCAAAAAAAAAGATTACCATAAACCCAACGAGAAACCTCCTATAGACCAATATCTGATGGACAATGGCAAAAAGCAGAAAGATGGTCAAAAGCAGAAATCCCATACGGGCCTGAATAAAGAAAATATAGGTAGCAAGTATTATTATGGCCAACAAAAGTAGACACGCCTTTCTCCACGTTCGAACAGTTACAAGTCTTGAATAAAGGAAGGCTATGGAAAGAAGAATGTACATGGAAAGGTAACTATGATGCATCGAGTCGAAATGACCGCCAATAATAAGTTGAATGTCATGGTGGACAAAAAAGAATCCTCTGATGGCCAATACGAGAAAAACAAAGAAACGAATAATCAGGGCTACGGACATAGCATAAAGAACTGTGACAACATGAGCTTTACGCATGTATGTCAAATCAGAAAGCAAAAAAAACAATGCCATGCAGATAAGTGTTAAATGTCGTTCAAGAGACGTAAGACCTTTAGGGATATTGTCAGTGTATAGGAGGCTGACAGCATACATGGATACAAACCCTAAGGCAGCAACCCAAGACGCAATGTCTATACGAGAGAGGGAAGGATTCCCAACATGATGCGTAACGAGAGATTTAAGGACAAGATTTGCAAGCAAAAGAAATGAAACAATAACAGACAGCCGCCACCACACAGGAATAGTGATAGCCATGAGAATTAGTAGGGCCTGCTCTAAACGCTCATAATATTTCAAATGCTTGTATTTATCGAGAATCGTAATCATTAGAATAAAAGTTAATACTATAAAAGTTGTTTTACAATCTATTAATTAGTTGACAATGTATTCTGTTTTCATTGTTGTACAATTTGCAAATATAAACGATTAAATCGTTTTATAACGTATCTGGGGTGATTATAGGCAAATTGTTAGTACTTTTGCAAAAACAAACAACGATGATGAAGTACTTAAAAAAAGTATGGAATTACAAATACTACCTACTCGCCGCCATCCTTTTAAGCGGGGTTATAACCACGATAGCAATATCCAAACGCTATATACCACAAAGATATGAAGCCAAAGTAGAGTTTCGTTTAAACAGCAAACTGACTTCGGGCATATTGACCGAGAAAGGTGAAGAACTATTTTTTAACGTCATATCATTTAGACGTCAGCTACAAGAAAGCGGAGAAACGCTAGCCGCTGCCACAGAGAATAGCCAAGTAATCGTCACGATTGACGGGAGCAACAAATTTACCATACTTACCCGTAGTTCAAAGCCAGAGAACGCATACGATATCACCACAACACTGTTTGACATAAGCAAAGACAGCATACTTTCATTTACAGAACGCACACCCTATGGACATCACTATGTGAACCTATTAGAAAAGGGGCTAGAAGTATACAAAAAATGCCTTATGGCAGATTCTGGAATGACAGCTAAAACTCAACTAATAGAGGATGCCTATAAATGCTGCATGGACACAGTGAGATCCAACCTACAAGGTTTTGAGCCGACAGAAAATCCATTATACATTCTTTACAAGACACCACGGGAAGATGTTAGAAAATCAATATCCCCCGTCTGGTATATACTCCTTTCAATGGCGGCGGCGATGGCGGCAGGACTGCTGGTGATATTGATGTACGAAAAAAGGAGCAACAACCGATGACTGAGACAAACTCCAAAGATAAGGTTATAAGATGGTTGTCAGACTGGCGACTACACGCCTGTCTTATGGCTGTATTCTGCCTTATAATGACTTTGGAGTATGTCGGTCTCGCGTATAACCAGTATTGTTATATGGGATTTGACTTTGTTGTCACTCCAGATAGAATCATTATTGGATTATTGTTCCTGACGATATGCGGGGTAGCGCTCTTCGTCAACAAAGTCACCTCGCCGTTTCTATATCTGACCGGTATCTGTCTTGGATTGTTTC
Organism: Bacteroidales bacterium; assembly: GCA_017618625.1. The sequence continues at coordinate 24,818 of JAFZTV010000004.1, forward strand.
TCTGTATACCCTCAGCCATACTATATGCCATAGGAGGAATATCCATCTGGAGTCCCTTCTACGCCATGCTTCTGCTTCTTCTCATAACCGACAAGCACCTAAACCTGTCGAAGATTGAAACCAAACAGGTGAGCCACAAGTGGCAAGTTATATTGCTTGCTGCGGTGGTATTGATATTCACCATACCGTTTATCGTAAGATACGGCCTGCCCACAAACTTCAAGGTATTTGGACTTGGGAGCGAAGTCTATGACGCACGCGCAGCAGCGAACAGCAGAGCAAACCTGATAACGAGTTATCTTTTCAGTCCGTTAGGCAAAGTGCTACTACCCACGCTTTTGATTATGGGACTGCTACACAAAGACTGGAAAACGACGACGCTTGCCGTATTTGCGATGCTCTATTTGTTCATGGTCAACCCTCACAAGTCGGTGCTTTTCTCCATACCGGTTGCGATTGCTTTTGTCTTTTTCAAAAGGTATGAGACAAAAACGGGAGCTTTCTTGTTGCTGATGGACATCGTTTTGATATTGACTGTTGTGATGCGAGTGCTGATGAACAACGTTTTACCCGAATCGATATTGGTTAGACGCGGATTCTTCTTACCCGCACTGATTTGTGACGGCTATTTCAGCTTTTTCGAGAACAACCACCTGATGCTTTCCCACAGCGTGATGAAGGGGTTCCTCGCCTATCCCTACGAGTGGGATCCGGCACATCTTATGGGGTTTATGATGCAAGAGCAGAGTTTTACGAGCTATAATACTGGGATTATCGCAGACGGATTTATGAACTTTGGACATCTTGGGGTTATATTATGGATTGTCACCGCAACCCTTTTGTTCAAATACATCGACTCACTCGGTATACGCAGCGCCTATTTCGGTGTGGTTTTCATATTTCTTTACACCCTTACCAACAGCGCATTGCTAACCGCCCTCCTCACGCACGGTGGCTTTGTATTGCTTTTGATACTCACCTTTTTGGTTGACCGGAACTCCCATGAGGAAAACAGCTATGAAAGATGAAAAAAATAAGAGAGCTATATAAAAACAATTTTTTTCGTGATTCGGTCATCCTTTCCGGGGGGACAGCTGTAGCACAGATATTGCCGTTTCTGTTTTATCCCATTCTTGGACGCATCTTTAGCGTAGAGGAATTCGGACTGCTTGCAGCATTGACGGCCGTGACGTCCATTTTGGCTGTTGTTGCGAGTGGGAAATATGAAAGTGCGATACTTGTGGCCGACGGAAAAAAAGAAGCGGCATCGCTGGCTCTGCTATCCATTGTTTTAAGCGCCGTTTTTTTGCTTCTTATCTATTTGGTTTTACAGTTTGCATTGGGGAATACCCTCTGTATGTGGCTAAAGGAGCCTATGCTAAAAAATATGCTGTGGATATGCCCCATATCAGCTTGGGCGATAATCATCTTCACTGTATACAATGAATGGTGTGTAAGAGAGAAGCATTTCAAATCACTTTCTGTAAACAAAATAGTGAATTCCGGAGCCATTGTAGGGGCAAAAACAGTCTTCGGTTTCGTTAGAGTTTTTACGCATGGATTAGTGATTGGCGATGTCATCGGTCGTATAATTTCGGCTCTGGTGTGTGTGGTGAGAGCCTTGGTGCGTGATGGCAAGACGTTCTATGCAGTGAAGAAGAACGAAATGGTTGATGCTGCGAAAAAATACATCGACTTTCCTAAATTCACCATGCCAGGCCAGTTGCTAAACACCATCGCATTACAGTTTCCAATACTTCTGTTGGCCGTCTATTTCAACAAAACCGAAGTTGGATACTTTTCGATGGCAATGACGATATTCGCCATTCCGCTTACGGTAATAAGCGGTGCGGTGAGAGATGTTTTCAGACAACGAGCCAACGAGCAGCTGAATACTTCTGGCAGTTGCCGTCAGCTTTTCATAAAAGTGACTGTGATACTTAGTCTTATGGCGGTGGGGGCGGCTGCAGCGATGGTTTGGTTTCTACCCCAACTCACGACGCTGTTTCTCGGACCCCAGTGGCACACCTGCGGTGTGTATGCCCAGATACTCTGCGGAGCAATGGTATTATCGTTCGTGGCCAATTCTCTTAGCGGGATGTTTATTGTGGCGAACAAACTGCGACAGTTGTTCTACTGGCAACTCTATTTCGTAACCACAACGATTGCCGCAATATTGGTGGGTGGTTTGGTGTACAAATCCATGATAGTTACGATAGCGCTCTTTTCTATACTGAGAGCCTCTGCCTATCTGTTGAGTATAATCATGACATATCGCTACACAGTAGTGAACGTTGAGAAATAGGGGAAAACATCCTGTTTGTTCTTCGTTTGTTTTAGAAATAAAGTAGTATCTTTGCACACATGAAGTACGTTATTGCATCATTGGTAATACTTATAGCCGAACTGTTGTATTTTGTTTTGGCTAAGCGATTTAATATTATGGACCGCCCGAATGAGCGCAGCTCTCACACCAAGCCGACACTGCTCGGAGGCGGCGTTGTTTTTTTTATAAGCGTATTGTGCTATTTTCTGTTCAGCCACTTTAACTATCCTTGGTTTGTTCTGGCAATCGCCATGCTCGCCGTAGTTTGTTACGTGGATGACCTCCATCCACTGCCGAGCATATTGCGTATGGTGGTCCAATTTGCTGCCACGCTTTTGGTATTGTTTCAATTTCAGGTATTCGACCTTGCAGTGTGGAAGATAGTTGTGGTGATGATTTTGGCTGTGGGGACAATCAATATCTACAATTTCATGGACGGTATCAACGGTATGTTGGCCGCCTATTCGCTTGTTGTGCTTGCCACACTGACATATGTAAACGTCTGTGTTTCGCCCTTTGTGGACCAAGACCTTATCACTTTCGCAATGGTAGCTCTGCTTGTCTTCGGATTTTTCAACTTCCGCCGCAAAGCATTTTGCTTTTCCGGTGATGTTGGAAGTGTTGTGATGGGTGCTTTTGTGTTGTTCCTTCTAGGCCGACTTGTGCAGACGACACCCACAGGCAAGGTAGAACTGAGCTATCTTGTTTTTATTGGCGTATATTTGGCCGATGGAGGCTTGACGGTATTGAAGCGCATGCTCAGAGGAGAGAATATATTACTGCCCCACAGGGAGCACCTCTACGAGACGCTCTGCAACGATTGTAAGATTCCACATCTTTATGTTTCGTCGGGATACGCCATAGCGCAGTTGCTTATCAACGCGTTGTATTTTGTATTTGCCGACCATACGCTATATGCAGTATGTGTGGCCGTAATATTACTTTTTAGCTATAGCGCATTCTTCTTCTATATCAAACACTATTTGCAACCTAAGGGCGAATAACACAAACAAGAATATGAAAAATTTCGCATTAATCGGTGCGGCAGGATATATAGCACCACGCCATCTGAAAGCCATCGCAGACACAGGCAACAACCTTGTAGCAGCATACGACAAGTTCGACAGCGTAGGACGACTTGACAGTTCGTTCCCACAGTGTGCATTTTTTACCGAGCAGGAACTCTTCGACCGTTTCTGCAACAAGGTAAAGGGAACCGACCGCAATATTGATTGGCTCTCGGTGTGCACCCCCAACTACACCCACGATGCTTTTATCCGTTACGGGCTGCGCCTCGGAGCCGATGTCATCTGCGAGAAACCTGTGGTTCTTAATCCGTGGAATGTTGATGCCCTTGAAAAAGTAGAGGCAGAAACCGGACACAAGGCATATAATATATTGCAACTGCGCCTTCACGACCGTATCGCCGACCTAAAGAAAAAAGTCGAGGCAGGTCCCAAAGACAAAGTCTATGACATTGATCTGACCTACATCACCTCGCGTGGCAACTGGTACTACACCTCATGGAAGGGCGATGTACACAAGAGCGGAGGCGTAGCCACCAACATAGGAGTCCATTTCTATGATATGCTGCAGTGGATTTTCGGACCTGTGCAGGAAAACATAGTGCATGTGATGGACTTTGACCGTGTGGCTGGTTATCTTGGATTAAAGCAGGCGAGGGTGCGCTATTTCCTGAGCATCAATGCCGACTGCCTGCCCGAGAACGCCGTGCAGGGCGAGAAACGCACCTACCGCACATTGAATATTGACGGCGAAGAGTTCGAATTCAGTCAAGGATTCACTGAGCTGCACACCAAGAGCTACGAAGAGATACTTGCAGGACGCGGATTCCGCATTAGCGCGGCAAAACCCTGCATCCAGATTGTGCATGATATACGCAATGCGACACCCATCGGACTCAAGGGAGATTACCATCCGCTTGCAAAACTGCCACTATCAAAACACCCGTTCGGCTGGGACGATATGAAGTTTTAGCAGACAGTAGAATCATTTGTTAACTTTTTAACTCCTACGGCAAGATGCTTCAAATGGTTGACCTACACGGTCAATATCTCAAAATAAAAGACGAGATAGACAGCGGTATCCGTTCTGTAATCGATAGCTGCGCTTTCATCAACGGGCCTCAGGTGAAAGATTTCTCCGCACATCTAAGCGAGTATATGGGCGGGTGTCATGCTATTACCTGTGCCAATGGCACTGATGCCCTACAGATTGCCCTTATGGCGCTTGGATTAAGACCCGGCGACGAGGTCATTGTGCCAGCCTTTACATACGTGGCGTCGGCAGAGGTGATAGGGCTGCTGCAGCTCACCCCGGTGATGGTGGATGTGGACTATGACACATTCAACATCTCTGTAGAGGCCATGAAGCAAGCCCTGACTACCAAAACGAAGGCTATCATCCCCGTGCATCTCTTCGGACAATGCAGCAACATGGAGCCCATCCTCGAATTTGCAAAAAAGCATGGACTGTATGTTATCGAGGACAACGCACAAGCCATTGGTGCGGAGTACACGTTCAGCAATGGACATCATGCCAAGACTGGCACGATGGGTAGTATAGGCTGCACCTCCTTCTTCCCATCCAAGAACTTAGGATGCTACGGCGACGGCGGAGCTCTGTTTACCCACGACGACTCACTGGCCGAGCGTATCCGTATGATTGCCAACCATGGACAAAAGGTGAAGTACCATCATTCGGTCATCGGGTGCAACAGCCGATTGGACACCATTCAAGCAGCAGTATTGGATGTCAAACTGAAACATCTTGACGAATATTGTGCGGCAAGGCACAGCGCAGCTCAATACTATACACATGCAATCAAACAGATAGACCCGGCAGAACGGCTGTTTGTCACGCCTGCCGAAGCTCCGTATAGCACACACGTCTATCACCAATACACGCTGAAAATCAAGGGTGGACACCGTGACGCGTTGAAAGCCTACCTTGCCGAGAACGGGGTACCCAGCATGATTTACTACCCTCTTCCGCTACAAGAGCAGGATGCATTCAAACCTATCACCCGAGCCAGAGGATCACTGGATGTGGCAAAAAAATGTGCAGACAGCGTGCTCTCGCTTCCAATGCACACCGAGCTGACAAATAAAGTCCAAGATGTTATAATAGCGAAAATTCAACAATACTATAAGACATGCCAATAAAAGTATGCCATATCACATCTGTTCATCCACCATACGATGCCAGAATCTTTTACAAAGAGTGTTGTTCGTTGGCAAAAAAATATGAGGTATGGCTTATAGCTCCAAATGTAAAAGACCATGTTAAGGATGGAGTCCATTTAACAGGACTCAATATTCCCCAAGGGCGAATCAAGAGACTTTTCTCTCAACGGGATATTTTAAAAAAGGCTCTTGAAATCAATGCTGTAAGCTATCACCTTCACGACCCCGAACTCTTGCCTATAGGGTTAAAACTCAAGAAAAAAGGCAAGATTGTGATATTTGACTCACACGAGGACGTACCTCAGCAGCTGCTAACAAAAGAATGGTTGCCAAAACGACTGGCTAAAGTTGTGTCGCGGCTTTACGCATGGTATGAAAAAAAATCGATGGTACATTACGACGCCCTAATCAGTGTTACCCCTGTTATCGTCGACCGTCTACATTCAATCAACAAAAACACCTACCAAGTTACGAACTTCCCTATTCTAACAGATACACCAGACAACCGCACATGGGGCGATAGCGCTTGTTTTACGGGTGGAGTTGGTGTGAGATACATGCATGAAAACATTATCAATGCTCTTTCAAAAACAAATATCACATATCGCTTAGCAGGACCCTGCAATCCGATAAGCTATCTGGAAATCCTAAAGAGTCTTCCAAACTGGGAAAAAGTTCAATATGATGGAGTTATACCCCACTCCGAATGTCCCTCATATATACAAAAGTCTTCCGTAGGATTAGCCATTTTGGACTATTTACCTAACGTAGGTTATAAAAAAGGATCGCTAGGTGTGCTGAAGATATTTGAGTACATGCAAGCTGGTATTCCCGTTGTGGCAACAGATTTCGACTTATGGAAAGAGATCATTGAAGGTAACGACTGCGGACTATGTGTAAATCCTCACAATACCGATGCAATAGCAGATGCCATAAACTACTTCATCGATAACAAAGATATTGCTAAACAGAAAGGTGATAACGGTAAGAAGGCTGTCGAAAAGTTCTATTCATGGGCCTCACAAGAAAAAGTACTATACGATATGTACTCATCCATAGTTGACAAAAACCTCAAGTAACTCACCATGAATATCCTAATGCTCAGCCATTACGCAGGAGCTCCACAATATGGCATGGAGTACCGCTCCTACTATATGTCACGCGAATGGGTCAAGGCCGGACATAAGGTCATGATTGCAGGCGCTTCGTTCTCACATCTTCGCAAGCAACAACCCGCTGTTGAACGGGAAAACCTTGAAGGTATCGAATACCTCTGGCTGAAGACACGAAGCTATGAGGGGAACGGCCTATCTCGAGTGCTTACCATGGTGCAGTTTGTTCTTGAATGTTATCGCAACAAGAGACTTTTTATTGATTTCAAACCAGATGTGGTCATTGCCTCGTCGGTTTATACTTTCGATATCTACCCTGCACACTATATTGCCAAGAAGTGTGGCGCAAAACTAATATACGAAGTCCACGACCTCTGGCCGCTGTCGCCTATGGTGATAGGAGGATACTCAAAATACCATCCCTTTATATGGCTTCTGCAACGTGGCGAGAACTACGCATACAAACATGTTGATTTGGTTGTCTCTATGCTTGACAAAGCGTTTCCTCACATGCAGCGGCACGGGCTTGACGAAAAGCGTTTTGTATGTGTGCCCAACGGATACCTTGCCGAAGAGTGGAGCAATGCTGACACACAGGAGCTTCCTAAGCAACACCTTGAGTTACTACAATCAATGCAAGCAGAGGGCAAGACCCTCGTAGGCTTTGCCGGCGGACTTACCCAATCCACTGCGATGCAGGTCTTTGTAGAAGCCGCCGACAAACTCCGCAACAAGCCGAACCTTGCTTTCGTAGCCATCGGGCAAGGACCTCAAAAGGATGAATTAATCCAGATGGCTAACGACAAGAAACTGACCAACATCCACTTTCTGCCGCCTATTCCCAAGACACTGATTCCAAAAGCGATATCATACTTCGACATTTGCTATATGGGCGGCGTCCACTCCATACTTCACAAGTACGGCACATCCTTCAACAAGATGACCGACTACATGCTTTCGCAGAAACCGATAATCATGTCCGTAGATGAGCCGAACAGCGTGGTACAACGCTGTGGATGCGGTATACAGGTAGAGGCTGAAAACGCCGAACAGGTAGCAAACGCCATTCTAACTATAGCAAGCCTTTCCAAAGAAGAGCGTGCCGAAATGGGGCACAAAGGGTATGACTATGCCGTAGAGCATTTAGAGTATGCCACCCTTGCCGAACAGTTTATTCAAAGTATCAAGTAAATGCAACTCCTCACCGACAACCTTCACCGCATTGCCTACGCCACGGACGCGAGCGCTTACCGTGAGTTGCCCATGGCTGTGGCTTATCCTGAGTCGGTCGAGGATGTCAAAGAGTTGATTGACCTTGCACGAAAACGAAAGACTCATATCATACCGCGTGCTGGAGGCACCTCTATCGCTGGACAGGTGGTGGGCGACGGCATTGTTGCCGACATCAGCCGCCATTTCAACAAAATACTAGAAATAAACACTGAAGAGCACTGGGTAAGGGTTCAACCTGGTGTAGTGCGAGACGAGCTGAACCTGGCACTTAAACCCCACGGTCTCTTTTTCTCACCTGAGACCTCCACGAGCAACCGCTGCTGCATCGGCGGCATGTATGGCAACAATTCATGCGGAGCCAACTCGCTGGTTTACGGCAGTACGCGCGACCATGTGATAGAAGTGAAAGGTGTTCTCTCAGACAGTAGTGACTTCTGCACTTCTGACCGCAAAGGCAGCATGCTCTGGGAAAGCATCTATGACCAGCTGACCAGCTGGCAGTCGGATGCAGCCACACGCAAACTGCTTGCAGACAACTACCCCGACCGCAGCCTTAGACGTCGCAGCTGCGGCTATGCCATAGACGAGGCGATACTCGACGGCGAGATAAACCTGTGTAAGCTGCTAGCCGGCTCGGAAGGCACGCTCGCCTTCATCACCGAGCTCAAGTTGTCGCTCGACCCACTTCCGTCGGACAAGCGAATGGTAGTGTGCGCTCACTGCAACTCGCTTGAAAACAGCTTTCTCGTCAACCTCATTGCCTTGCGACACAACCCTGTGGCGGTGGAGTTAATGGACGGACAGATACTGGAACTATGCCGTGGAAACAGGGAACAGGAGCGCAATCGGTTTTTCGTCAACGGCGAGCCCGCGGCGATTATCATAGCAGAGTTCAACGGCGAAACAATGGAGCACGAAGCCGAGGCCTTCGAGAAGGAGCTGTCTGGACAAAGCCTGACCTACTGCACAACACGCGTCTATGGCGACGATATAGCAAAAGTCTGGGCATTGCGCAAGGCAGGACTCGGCGTGCTGAGCGGAATGAAAGGCGATGCCAAACCCGTAGGCGTTGTGGAGGATACGGCTGTGGCGCCTGAGCGGCTACCTGCATATATGGCGGACTTCCGAAACATGCTTAACCGCCTGAATCTAAACTGTGTATATTACGGCCATATAGGAACGGGCGAACTGCATCTGCGTCCCGTACTCAACCTGAAAAACCAGCACGACCGAGAACTATTCCACACTGTGGCATACGAGACAGCGGAATTGGTTAAAAAACACCGTGGAAGCCTCAGCGGAGAACATGGCGACGGACGCTTGAGAGGCGAGTTCATCCCTCTGGTTTACGGTAACGAATGCTACAAACTGATGCGACAGGTGAAACGGTGTTGGGATCCAGACGGCATCTTCAACCGAGGCAAGATTGTAGATACTCCTCCTATGGACTCCTTCTTGCGTTTCGAAGCCGACCAGGAATACCTGGTGGAGAAATATCTTGCGTCTGACAAGACCTATTTCAACTGGAAATCAGCCTTCGACGAGAGCACTGAACAAACAGGTGAATCCCTTTCAAAGTTCAAAGCTCAAAATTCAAAATTTACTCAGAGTCGTGCTCTGATATGCTCGGTCGAGCAGTGCAACGGTGCCGGCGACTGCCGCAAAAGCACACTCATCGGCGGAACGCTCTGCCCGGCATACAAGGTGTCGCACAACGAGACTATGAGCACACGTGCAAGGGCAAACATCATCAGAGAAACCCTAACGCATGGTATCGACGGATTGACTCTCGAAGCGCCAGAACTTCAGGAGGTTCTCGACAGCTGCCTCGCCTGTAAGGGCTGCCGTTCCGAATGTCCGTCAAATGTCGATATGACCCGCATCCGGGCCGAACTGCTACAACAAATCCACAACCGCAAAGGTACACCGCTCCGCTCGTGGATGGTGGCTCGCATGGCATCGGTACAGCAACTGGGGCATCTTGTCGCACCGCTGTACAACTTGATGGCAACATGGAAACTCCCCTCGTCGGTCATCAAACGACTTGTCAGTTTCTCCCCCGAACGAAAAATTCCCACCCTGAGCCTCAAGACGATGAGACGGCAATGGAGTTCCGATAGCGGTCAGCGGTTAACTGGCAGCAGGCGGCAATTCAAAGGCACCGTCTATCTTTTTGCCGACGAGTTTACAAACTATATGGAAGCGGAGCTGGGTGTGACTTTTGCCACCCTGCTTACACGTCTGGGATACGTCGTCATAATCCCAAAGCACGTCGAGAGCGGCCGAGCCGCGATATCAAAAGGATGTCTGAAACTGGCGAAGAAATATGCCGCCCGAAATGTTGAGCTGCTTTCCGACATAGTGACCGGCGAATCACCGCTTGTAGGCATAGAGCCCTCGTGCATCTTGAGTTTCCGCGACGAATATCCCGACCTTGTGACAATAGCCATGCGGGAGAAAGCCAAACAGCTTGGAAACATCGCCTTGCTTTTCGACGAATTCCTTGTGCGCGAGATGAAGAAAGGCAATATCACGCCCGACGACTTCAAAGATACGACTGTCGAAATCTGGCTTCACTGCCACTGCCACCAGAAAGCACTTGTAGGCATTGAGAATACCGTCGAGATGTTCTCTCTGCTACGCGGCGCCACCGTCCACCGCATCGCCAGCGGCTGCTGCGGTATGGCGGGCTCGTTCGGCTACGAGAAAGAGCATTACAAGACATCGCTGGCCATAGGCGAGATGATACTGTTCCCGACCATCCGTAAGGCCGTGTCGGAGAGCAAAGAATCGCTGCCTATGTTCGTCGCCGCGCCAGGCACCTCGTGCCGACAACAGATACTTGACGGCACAGGCGTGCACGCCGTCCATCCGATAGAAATACTGTACAGAATGTTAAAGTAGTAATTATATGGAAAACAAAGATTTCTTCGTTCACGAATCGAGTTACATAGACGATGGAGTCACCATCGGCGAGGGCACCAAGATATGGCATTTCTGCCATGTGCAGAAAGGGGCGTCGCTGGGGCAGAACTGCTCGCTGGGGCAGAATGTCAACATAGGGAACAACGTGAAAATCGGCAACGGAGTGAGAATACAAAACAACGTATCTGTTTATGAGGGTGTTGAGATTGAAGACAATGTCTTCTGCGGGCCGTCGTGCGTCTTCACCAACGTAACCACCCCTCGAGCCCATTTCCCCGTACATGGAGTTTATTCCAAGACACTTATAAAAGAAGGTGCCTCGCTTGGAGCCAACTGCACGGTGGTGTGCGGCCATACCATAGGGCGCAGCGCGCTGATTGCGGCAGGTGCGGTGGTCACCAAAGATGTCAAAGACTATGCGCTGATGGCGGGAGTGCCGGCCAAACGTATAGGATGGGTATGTGAATGCGGCAAGAAACTTGACGGCACACTGCAGTGCTCCTGTGGACGAAAATACAAAGAAGCGAATGAAACACTCGAACAGATATAGTGTACCGCAGCGCAAGGGTGCAGGCGATGTGACAGCCAAGAAATTTCTCGGCCAGCACTTCCTCACCGACGAGACCATCGCCCGACGGATTGTGGAGAGCATCGCAGCTCTAAGCAATCCAACGGAAATGGCCAACGATAAGGCAGCTGCCAACGTGCTGGAGATAGGTCCCGGAATGGGTGTTCTGACCAAATATATAATTGACGATAAGCGTCTGAATCTAAAGAGTGTAGAGATAGACACCGAGTCGGTGGCATATCTACAAAGCCACTACCCCACCCTGCAGATTATCGAAGGCGACTTCCTTCGGCTCGACCTGACTCAGATATTCACACCATCAAATAGTTTCACCCTTATCGGCAACTTCCCCTACAACATCTCCTCGCAGATACTTTTCAAGGTCTATGACAATCGCGACATCGTTCCCGAGGTGGTGGGAATGTTCCAGAAAGAGGTGGCCGAGCGCATCGTTTCACCGCCTGGCAACAAGTCCTATGGCATCCTGAGCGTGCTGCTCTCCGCCTACTACGACATGGAATACCTCTTCACCGTGCCCGAGTCGGTGTTCAACCCGCCGCCGAAGGTCAAATCAGCCGTCATACGTCTCCGTCGCAACGGCCGTACAACCCTCAACTGCGACGAAGAGCTGTTCAAGAAAGTAGTCAAAGCCGGTTTCAACCTACGCCGCAAAACCCTGCGCAACGCCCTGAAAGCAATGGCAGTGAACTTCGAAAAGGTGCCGACGGAATTCCTCGACAAACGTGCCGAACAGCTCTCCTATCAAGACTTCGAACAGATAACCAACCTAATACAACCCTAACACCATAAAACACTTGCAAACAATCGAATATATAATTATCTGCATAGCTCTCTGCATACCCTTGATGATAGAGCTGAGGCGCAGTTCGGCGGTCTCGAACATAAAATCCATAAACGGCATTGGGATAAGTGTCGCGGTGAGCGTCTTACAGATAGCCCTTATGCTCGGCGGCTTTTATCTGGGCAAAACCCTACGATTCGAACCCGCAGAGTTGTGCGGAACCATCGCCCTCGCACTGCTGGTGGTGGTTGCCGTGAAGATGTTCATCACGAGCCTTTCGAAAAAAGAGCGTCCGAGTTACGACCTTTCGAAGGCAGCAACCGTGCTACCGCTTGGTATAGCACTGGGAATAAACACCTTCATCACAGGCCTGGGACTTGGCATGAGCACCGACAACACGAAACGCGCGGCGTTGACTACCAGCATAGCCATTGCCGTTTGCAGCCTGCTTTTCAGCGAGATAGGCATCATGCTCGGCAGGCAGAATAAAGCCCTCCGCGAAAAACGTCAATGGATGATAGCCCTCCTGCTCTACCTCGCCGCCATCGCCTGGCATGTGGCGTTTTAGAATAGCAAGGCTGAAGGCAGGGAGAAAAACTAAATCATTCTCTCCAACACCCTCACACTTTATATATCTCCATTTCACAACTGTTGCAGTCGAAGCGCAAGCGGAGTCGACGGCCGTTGTTTTCCAGGTAGAGGTCGGACTTGTAATCGGGTGCAACCTGCTGATTGCATTTACGTTTCAGACATTGGCCGAGTTCGTATCGCAGGCAGTATTTTGTGGTCATCAGCGGCTTGTGGTCGTAGTTGTGGGTTTGCTCAACTCCATATTCAATGTCGGTGACACCGTGACGACGGTAGAACTGCTCCGCCTTGCTGTTGACGATATTAAGCCTGAAATCAGTAGGCCCGCAATCATAAACAATCTCGTTGGAATCAACCTTCTCGGATGGCCTCGGGCGAAAATGTTTAATCCTTGCCTCAACAAGTTGCTGGACAACATCGCGGCGCATCTGGTTGATAACCGATACAGGTATGAACGAAGGCTCGATCGACTCCAAATCAACCCGCATGGCGTTGAAGGGTGTGCCACCAAGCTTTGAAAGCTGTGCACAGATGGTTTCACATACTTTCTCGGGATTGTTCGCTGCCGCCTTAGCACTGGTTTCCACTACCTTGGCTTCGCATCCGTCCTCGTCAACAACATGCAGCATAAAGCCCTCGGGGGTATCGGAAAATGTCAACGTCACATCCACTTTGCGCTCCGCCGACTTGCCTTTGAAAATCTTCTCGAACTGCACATCGTGGTTGCGCCATAGCTCCATACCTGGCTTGAGGGACGGCATCGCATTGGGAAATACGGACTTACCCTCGACGCGGTTTACAAAGAAACCCGTCATCCCGCCCGTCTCGGAGTCGTAGGAGCATAAGCCATCGCCAGCGGAGAGAGGCTCGTAAATATCTGCAATTATGGAAGAACGCTCGACCTTCAGCACCTTCGCGACTTTCTTTCCGATGGACTTCTGAGTGTAGAACGACGCCATCTTTTGCCGCCCGTTGAGAAAATAATCGGTATATCGGCGGGAGAAGGTCCGCTCGGGGTCGGGATTGAAAAAGAAGGTGGTCTTTCCTGACGAGAGAGGCTGATGTTCAGGGCGTTGTTCGAGTATGCCGTCAAGCATACGACGGTAGTAGGCGGTGAGGTTACAGACATAAGCCTCGTCCTTCAGACGGCCCTCTATCTTGAACGAGCAGATGCCTGCATCAATCATAGATTCAAGATATTGAGAGGCGTTGAAGTCGCGCAGCGAGAGCAGATGCTCGTTGCTGCGCAGGAGTTTCCCCTCGGCGTTGTAGAGGTCGTACTTGGAGCGGCACGGCTGGGTGCAGCATCCGCGGTTGCCGCTGCGGTCGGCAAGATACTGACTCAGGTAGCACTGGCCGCTGAACGAGACGCAGAGGGCGCCGTGGACGAACGCCTCCAGCTCGACAGAAGTCTGCTGCCTTATCTGCCGCATACTCTCCAACGATGTCTCGCGAGCGAGGATGACCCGACGGAATCCCACCTGCTCGAGAAAGCGCACCTTTTCGGGCGTGTAGTTGTGGGTTTGAGTGCTGGCGTGCAGTGCGATAGGCGGAAGGACGCACTCGAGCAACCCCATATCCTGAATGATAAGGGCATCGATGCCGACATCGTAAAGCCGTCGTATAAGTTTTACCGCTTCTTCCAGCTCGCTGTCGTAGAGTATGGTGTTGAGTGTCACATAGACACGTGCGCCATAGGTGTGCGCATGCCTTACAAGCTTCTCAATGTCCTCGACCGAGTTGGAAGCCGCCTGCCGAGCACCGAAAGCTGGAGCACCAATATAGACGGCATCGGCGCCGTGGTTGACGGCAGCAACGCCCTGCGTAAGGTTCTTGGCCGGAGAGAGAAGCTCGATTTGCACGATTACGTTTCTTATTATCTCGTTATAACAAGATTACATTACAACGATTGTTTACCTTCTGCCAATCTCGCGCTGCATGTCGCGACGAGTGTCCTTATCCTTGATTGTCTGACGTTTGTCGAAGAATTTCTTGCCTCGTGCAAGAGCAATCTTCAGCTTCGCGTAGCCGCGGTCGTCAACAAAGAGCAGTACTGGCACAATGGTGTAGCCTTTCTCCTTGGTGCACGCCTGAAGCTTGCGCAGTTCGCGGCGGGTGAGGAGCAGCTTGCGGTCGCGCTTGGCGGGATGGTTCAGATAGGAGCCAAAGCGATACTCGGACACATGCATCTGTCTTACAAACAACTCGTTGCCTATGAAGGTACAGTAAGCGTCCGTGAGGTTTGCCTTGCCGTCTCGTATGGATTTTATCTCTGTGCCGGTAAGCACCAAGCCGGCCACATACTCGTCTATAAGAAAATATTCGAACGACGCCTTTTTATTCTTGATATCAACTACATGCTTCTCTTCCATCGTACACGGTTTCTGTTTAGTAATCCTTTATCTGATTCAAAATTCGAAGGAGGCCATCCAACGAGGACTCATTGAATAATAACGTGCGAAAACGTTTGAAATTGGGTAAGCCCTTAAAATAAGCCGCATAATGTCGCTTCATCACAATCAAGCCCGTCCGCTCGCCGTAAAAATCGACCGACATGCGAATATGCCGTTCACACACCTCAACGCGCTCGGCGACAGCAATCTCCCGCTCGTCCAATCCCGCCAAACGCCGTTTCGACTGCTCGAAAATCCAAGGGTTGCCTATGGCAGCGCGACCTATCAAAATCCCATCGACACCATAGCGGTTTTTTAATTCCACCACCTGCGAGGGTTCTTTCACGTCGCCATTACCGTATATCGGTATGCGTATCTGTGTGTCGTTCTTCACGTTGCCTATGTCGTTCCAGTCGGCGGAGCCGGAGTACATCTGCGATTTGGTACGCCCGTGGATGGCGAGCATAGCGATGCCCACGTCCTGCAACTGACGGGCGAGAGACGAGATGCAGATGTTGTCGAAATCATACCCGATGCGTGTCTTCACCGTCACGGGACGGTGTGCGTGATTGACTATCGACTCTGTGATATGCAGCAACTTAGGTATATCTTTTAACATACCGCTACCCGCGCCTTTTGTCGCCACCTTGCGCACGGGACAACCCCAGTTCAGGTCGATGAAGTCAGGCTCCACCTGTTCGACCGCAGCAAGACATTTGAGCAGCTCACCCTCGTCGGCACCGAAAATCTGAACTCCGATGGGGCGCATGCTGTCGGTGAAATGCATCTTGCGGTGACTTTTGAAGGCATCGTGATTTATTCCCTCGGCAGAGATAAACTCGGTGTACAGCACATCGGCGCCGAACTCCTTGCAGAGAGCGCGGAACGGAAAGTCGGTGACGTCGTCCATCGGCGAAAGCCCTAATATGCAGCTATTTGAAGTGAAGTCCATAGCGACCGTAAGAATGGCAAAGTTAGCAACAAATATTTATTTATTCCAAACAAATATAGAATGTTGTATCATAAAGGACCTCAGAGTTACGTTATATGTTCAGGTATTGTTTTTATGACCATTGAAGAAAGCATAACTAAATACGAGGAGTACCTTCGGACAGTGAAGCGGCTGGCGGAAGGCACTGTGAAGAACTATGTAACCGACTTGCGGGGATTGGAGGAGTGGTTGGCAGAGGCTGGTGTGACGGATGTGGTGGAAATCACTGCAAGAGAGATACGTAGCTGGCAGATGGCACAGATGGAGTCGGGCATCGGCGACGGAACGATGAGGAGAAAACTGTCGTCGGTGCGTCCGTGGTTCAAGTATATGCGGAACATGAAATGGGTTGAGGGTGACGTGATGGCGAAGGTCAAGGCTCCGAAGACTCCAAAGCGGCTTCCAGTGTTTTTCAAAGAGTCGGAAACGGAAAGAATATACGAGAAAGATTTGTTTGAAGAAGGTTATGACGGCGAGCGCGACAAGTTGATTCTCAGGATGCTGTATGAGACAGGGATGCGACGGTCGGAGCTGGCCGGGCTGAAATTGGGTAACATAGACTTTGGCGGCAAAAGGATAAAAGTGCTCGGAAAGGGCAACAAGGAGAGGTTTATTCCAGTTGAAGAGGAACTTCTAGGCAATATTGAGCGGTATTTGGCGTTAAAGGAGGAGACGTATCCCGGAACCGAGGCATTGTTTATTAAGGGCAAGGGTGTGGCAATCAATGCAAACGATGTGTATCGGATAGTGAAAAAGTATATGTGTGCATTGTCGAGCGCCGAGAGGGTGAGCCCGCATGTGTTCAGGCACACATTTGCAACGCACATGCTGAACGAGGGTGCTAACATCGACGCCATCAAAGAGCTGCTCGGCCACGCCAATCTGAACGCCACGGAGATATACACCCACAACACGCGCGAGCATCTGAAAGAGGCCTACAAACACGCGCACCCCAGGGGAAATAAGAAAAATTGAATCTTAAACCTTAAAATCATATCGTTATGAACACTGTAATCAATGCTGTAAAATTCAAGGCCGACCCGAAACTGGAAACTTTTGTGGCCGAAAAGGTAGCGAAACTGGACAAGATGGTCGATAACGCCACCAAATGCGAGGTGACGCTGAAGGTGGACAAGCCTGAAAGTGAAAACAACAAAGTGGCGGAGATTTCGATATCGCTGCCGCGCCAAACGCTGTTCAACAGCAAGCAGGCCGACACATTCGAACAGGCAGTGCTGGAATGTGTGGACACCATGAAAGTGCAGATAGAGAAATACAAGGCAAGCTTCAAATAAGCCGCCCGTTCCATAGTACAAACCGAAAGAGAGAGCCGCCCCACTATCGCAGGGCGGCTCTCTCGCTTAATTCAATCCACAATATAGTTTAATCGTTATCGGCTTCGTAGATGAGGAGTTCTTCGCCAGTGTAGATGAACAGCAGGGGGTCTTTGTCGTGCTTCTTGAATATCCAGCAGCCTCCGTTCTCTCGGTCAACTTCGAGCTTGCAGTACTTCTTGTTGACATCCTGTTCGGCCAGCAGCTTGTCCTCCTTGCTGTAAACCTGGAGGTAAGTCTTGCCGTCGTTGTCGTTGACGAGGGCGTACATATAGTCACCGTTCATTGCGAAGTCTATCATATCGACCTTGTAGTTGTCGCGTACATATTCGCGAACCACGACGACATCGGTGCAGTGGTAGTCATACCAGTAGCTGTTGCAGTAGTACCAGAATCCGGGCCAGTACCAAGGACGCGGCGGCACGGGGTGCCAAATCACGGGGTGCATGTGAATCATGCCGTGATGGTGCGGGTGATGGAAGTAGGGAGCGGGACGCACAGGACGTGCAGCCGGAGGCGTGACACCGCCGGGACGGCCAGGGCGTGCATAGCCTGAATAGGCAGGGCCGCGTGAGCCAACGGGTGTGTTGGGGTGTTTAACATCGCCGCGCGGAGTGCCAGCCACACCTGGAGCAGGAGCCGAAGGACGGCTTGAGCTGTATCCCGACGAAGTGCCGCGATGTGAAGGAGTGCCTGGGTTTACCACGCGACCGCCATCCGAATGGGGAGTGCGTGAGCCACTATAGGTGCCACGTACCACGCCGTTGGTGGTTGTGCCACGGTGCGGAGCGTGGTTGTAGGACGAGCCGCCGCGCGGGGATGGTGCACTATAAGAACCGCGCGAGGTGCTGTTGTCACTGTGCGTACGGCTGCTGGGTGAAGAATAGTTGCCGCGCGAAGGCGAAGGCGAACTATAGGAGCGGCTGCTCGAGGATGAGTAGCTGCCACGCGATGATGAGGGCGAGCTGTACGAACGGCTACTGCTCGACGACGAGTAGCTGCCGCCACGCGAAGAGGAGCCCGAGTAGGACGAGCTGCCGCGCGAGCCGCCGGAATAGGAGGAACCACCACGGGAGGAACCGCTGCTGACCGAATGTCCGCCACCACGGCTACCACCGCCGCCACCGCCTCGCTGTGCATAGACAGGGGTTGCAGTTACGGCGATCCCTAACAGAAGTGCTGCGATGAATTTTGAGGTTTTCATAATGTCTCCTTTCTTTTATTGTTTGTTTTCGATGCAAAGATAGGAGCATTCCCTCACGGTTTTCCCCGAAAAAAAACATATTTTCCCCGAAGAAACCCTACAACCCTCGCAAAACTGCGTCTCCGACGGCATTCTCAGCCATCAGCCTCTATCGCGTTTGTGACCAAAAAACTTCGTCAAGCGTGTATATCACCCGTCAAAAACCTGCTTCAGCGGGCGAGGTTGTCTAGACATTTCTGCAGGCTGACCTCCCAATACGGAATATCTATATGGAAACGGCTCTTGAATTTAGACTTGTCCAGCACCGAATAGCTCGGGCGGTGGACTTTGCTGGGATATTCGCTGCTACGGCATGGTCGCACGTCGCAGGTTGATGCCGTCAGGCGCGCTATGGCCTGGGCAAAGTCGTACCAGCTGCACACGCCCTCGTTGGAATAGTGGTAAAGGCCCTCGTTGCCGTCATACCGCTCCGATTCGATGATGGTGAATATTGCCTGTGCCAGGTCGCCGGCGTAGGTGGGCGTGCCGACCTGGTCGCATACAACCGATACCGAAGGCCTCGTGGCGAAGAGGTTGAGCATGGTGCGCACAAAGTTGCGTCCATACTCGCTGTAGAGCCATGACGTACGTATTAATATATGTCTGCACCCCGAGGCCTCCAGCGCCTGCTCGCCGGCGAGCTTGGTGCGTCCGTATGCGCCAAGTGGGTTGACTGGCGTCGATTCGTCGCAGGGGGTGTTGAGGCTGTTGCCGCCAAACACGTAGTCAGTCGATATGTGGACCATAAATCCCTTGCGCTCAGCCATTGCCTTGGCCAGTATGGCGACGGCAAGGTGGTTCACGCGGTCGGCATCCGTCTCCGCGTCCTCGGCGGCGTCCACATTGGTGTAGGCGGCGCAGTTGACAATGCAGTCGATAGCGTTGGCATCGAGAAAGCCTTCTACGGCGTCGGCGTCGGTTATGTCGAGGGTGTCTATATCGCTGAACAGCCAGCGGTTTGCCGATGCGGCGGCAAGGAGGCGTATGTGGGTACCGAGCTGGCCGTTGGCTCCTGTGACTAGTATATTCATTGCCGTGTTCCTATTCGAAAAGTGAGACTATATCGGCAAGGAGCGGATTGCGCGAGTCCTTGTCCGAAAGTATGACGTCGCCGGCCGGCAGCTGCCAGTCGATGGCCAGCGCGGGGTCGTTCCATGCTATGGCGCCTTCGCTCTCGGGGTGGTAGTAGTTGTCGCACTTATACTGAAATATGACGTCCGAACTGAGCACCGAAAAGCCGTGGGCCATGCCGCGGGGCAGGTAGAGCTGGCGGTGGTTGTCGGCCGATAGCCGCACGGCGACGTAACGGCCGAACGTGGGCGAAGAACGACGTATGTCAACCGCAACATCAAGAACCTCGCCATAGACAACACGTATAAGTTTGGCCTGGGCGTATGGCGGTTTCTGGAAGTGGAGCCCCCGTACAACGCCATAGCGCGAACGCGACTCGTTGTCCTGCACAAAACGGTTGCGCAACCCCAGAGTCTCGTCATAGCGCTCTTCATGGAAGCTTTCGAAAAAATAACCCCGAGAGTCGCCGAAGACTTGTGGCTCAATTATTACAACGCCTTCTATATCTGTCTTGTTTATAGTCATATAATGGTTGATGCAAAATATTTTCAACTCTGCAAAGATAGTAATTTCCACGTAATCGACCGGCAAAAAGACTTGGATTCGGTTATTATTATATCTTTGATATAATAATAGCTTGTTATACAATGACTTGCACACCATGGGTAATTATATGGTAATTCTAGGATAATTCTAGGGTAATTCTAGGGTAATTCTAGGTCAAAGAGCAGTCAACCTCTATACAACTTCTATACAAATCCTACTCAAATCCATTCCAAGGCATCCCCAAGTCATATCCAACTACCTTCCAAGGCCAAGGAGAGCATCTCCAACTCACTTCCAAGGCCTACCTAAGGCCTACCAAAGGCCTACTCGGGAGTGACACTTTATTGGGCGCTGGCTGGCACATGGGCTACAGCTATAAGCTGCTACTGCGGTGGTTTTGCCTTTCGTCAAGATGGGAAAGCCATAAACGATATCGGATAAGCAGAGTGAGGTGAACGGGGAGTGGGGCGTAGGATTGGGTACGAGCTCGTGGCGCTTCGCAATAAGCACGCTGTTTTCTCGTTTATACTCAAAACATTCTTCCCATGCAGGCTGTTATTCTCGCGGCGGGCTTCGGCACCCGCCTCCGTCCTCTCACCGACAACAAACCCAAGGCGCTGGTCGAAACCAACGGACACACTCTGTTGGAGTTATGCATCCATCGGCTGGCGGCCGAAGGTGCCAACCGCATCGCGGTGAACGTCCATCACTTCGGCGACATGATGATTGACTATCTGTCCTCACGCAAGTGGCCGGTCGAAGTGGTCGTGTCCGACGAGCGCGGCCTGCTCCTGAACACGGGCGGCGGCGTGAAAAAGGCGGCAAGCCTCCTCTCCGCCAACGAGCCGGTGCTCGTTCACAACGTGGACATCCTCTCTCACATCTCCCTGAAAACCATGCTCGAAGAACATCTTACAAATGGCAACGGGGCGACACTCGCCGTGAGCCAGCGCAACACAAAACGCCAGCTCATATTCGACGGCGCGGGAAGGCTCTGCGGATGGCACAACCGCGAAAGCGGCGAAAAGCTCTGGAGCGTGGACCAGCCCTCACTCGTCAAAGAACTGGCGTTCAGCGGTATATGGATTGTCAATCCCGACACGGTTGCCCAACTGCCCGAAGCCGACCACCCCTACCCTATCATACCCGAGCTGCTCAAAATCGCGAGCCACAGCAGGATTGGCGCTTTTGAGCACCGAGGTGACGACTGGCTCGACGTGGGAACACCCGAAAAACTGGCCAAAGCTGCAACATTCTTGAATAAATAATCTGTCATGGAATCATTTCTTAAAGAGAGCATCAAACGGATAGCGTCGGAGCACTCCGGCGACCTCGGCGATGTAACGCTGGTGTTCAACAACCGACGTCCGGCCCTGTTTGTAAAACAATACATGCAGGAACTCTTCGGCAACGCCTTCTTCATGCCCAAAACCGTCGTCTTCGACGACCTGGTGGCCGACCTCGGCGACGTGGAGATTCTGCCCAACGAGTTTCTACTGTTCGAACTCTATCATATATACCTTAAAATCAACACCTCCAATAAGCGCACTCTGGAGCAGTTCATCCCTATGGCCGACATGATGCTGGCCGACTTCTCCGAGATTGACCGCTACATGGTTAATGTCCAGGACATCTACGGCAACCTCCACGACATCAAAGAGATAGGCGAATGGGACATAAGCGGCAAGAAACTCTCTCAGTTTCAGAAAGATTATCTTGCATTCTACAAATCCATCTACAAATACTACACCGAGCTTAACAAGCTCCTCGACGAGCGCGGTCAGGCCTACTACGGCATGGCCTACCGCAAGGTGGCCGAGCGTATCGACAGCATCCTCGACGAACGGGGCGACGAGTGCCTTTACTTCCTTGGATTCAATGCTTTGTCCAAATGCGAGAAAGCCATCATCAGCGCCTACATCCGGCGCGGCCGCGCAAAATACATACCTGACGGCGACAACTACTATGTGGGCAACCCCTCTCACGAAGCGGGCAAATTCATTAGAGACCATCTTGAAATCAGCGACATAAAGTCCTTCGACGAGCACTTCAAAGAGACGAAGACTTTCCACATCGTGCAGGCGCCCGACAATGTCACCCAGGCTAAATATGCCGGCAACATGCTGAGAGAAATTGCTAGGAATCAGTCTATAGACAGCAACCTCATCCCCCTTGGCGAGACGGCGCTGGTGCTAGCCGACGAAAATTTGATAACCACGGTGCTCAACTCGCTGCCAAGTGAGGTGGTGAAAGCCAACGTCACTATGGGCATCCCATTCACAACCACCGACATGCACGCTCTGGCGCTGTCCATCCTGGCGCTCTATGCCGATATGCGCGAGGCTAACCACATGTTCTACCACAAGGACATCACGAGCCTCCTCGGCAACCCCTATGTGTGCGGCTTGATGGACTCGGCCGGCGGGGCCGACAAAGTGGTCAAGGAGCTCACCGATAAGAAATACATCTATGCAAACCTCGAAAACCTCCGCGACCTGTTCGGAAAACTGGAGGAGGACATCACTCCCATAGCCTTCCTCTTCGAAGCCGACCCAAATTCGCCCTTCGAAGTGCTCGACATTGTTCGCAAAACTGCCGAACAGCTCCAGGCCAAAAACGTGATACCCAGCGAGTCCAAGGAGATGGCCGCCCTAGAATGTCTGCTGCAGGCTATCGACTATCTAGACACGCTGAAAGAATATTTCGGAACCATCGACATCGGTGACAGTTCGCCTACGAAAGCCGTTCAAACCCTCCGACAAATCTATCTGCGCATAGCGCAACGGCGGCACATCTCGCTGAAAGGCAGCCCCGAAAGCGGCCTCCAGATTCTAGGCGTGCTTGAAACGCGCAACCTGGATTTCCGCAGGGTGATTCTGCTCTCGGCCAACGAAGGGGTGATACCCTCGGCACGCAGCGTGAACACTCTGATTCCAAATAGCTTGAAGAAAGCCTTCGGCATGCCTACCTACTACGAGAAAGACGCCGTATATGCCTACAATTTCTACCACCTCCTCCAACGCACCGAAGAGGCTTACATAATATGCGAGAACAGCGGCAAAAACTCCGAAAGCCGTTTCGTACAGCAGGTGCGCGCCGAACTGGCCAAACGCTACAGCAACATAACAATCACGGAAACAACCGTTTCCAACAGCAACAAATCCTTCGAGAACCACCTGACTACTCAGATAGAAAAGACCGATGACATAATGGAACGGCTGAAAAACAAAAACTTCTCGCCGTCGTCGCTCCACAAATACTTGAAGTGCCCGTTCAGGTTTTTCTTCGAGGCTCTGCTGAAAGTTGACGAGGAGGACGAAATCTCCGACGTCATTGAGACCAACGAACTCGGCACCGCCATCCACGAGTGCCTCCGCGAGATTTACGAGCCCTACATTAACCGCAAAGTGGAAATCTCCGGGCTGCGTGAGGCCATAACTAAGGTGCCGGACATGGTGGAGGAGCAGTTCAAGAAGATTCTGGTCAACGGCGAGATACACGAAGGCAGGAACTCCCTGCTGCGAAACATCGCCATTACGCAAATCACCAAGTTTCTCGAACGCGAAATTGCCGAACTGGAGAACAACACTATACAAATCGTACAGTTGGAAGAGGTCATGAAAGAGCCCGTGACGCTCGAGCTCAACGGCAAACCGCAAGAGCTGAAATTCTGGACAACGGCCGACCGCATCGACCGTTTCAACGGCATCCTGCGAGTCATCGACTACAAGTCTGGAAAAGTGGACGAAAGCGACATGTCCGTCGCCGCCATCGACCCCGACGACTGGAGCAAAGTCCACGAAAAATGGTTCCAGGTGATGTTCTACTCGTGGTACTATTCAAAGACTCGCAACACCGCCGAAACCATCGTCTCCGGTTTGTGCCCGTTGCAGAATCTCGGCGGGGCTTTCATGCCGGCCAAAGTAAACGGCGAGCAAAACCTGACGCAAGAGACCATCGAACAGTTTGAAACCCTGATGAAAAACATCTTCTCCGAGATGTTCAACAAGGACATCCCCTTCATCATGACCAAAGGCAAGGAAAACTGCAAATACTGCTCACTCGCCTCGGTCTGCGACCATCTCGACTCCCCGAGCTCCACATCCGCAACCACCGAAGATTGACCACTCAAATGCCCTCGGCATTTTGACATCAAAGCGAAGAAACAACCCATTCAAGTGCTTTAAGAAAAACACCGAATTAAATTAAACACTTTGTTTCTCAAACTTTTTATGTATCTTTGCAATTTAATAAGAACTCGTGAAAGAGGCTTGATTTATATCGTATATCACTTGTTAAACACTAATCATCAGTTACATACATGAAAAAAATTCTCTTTCTTATCCCCGTGATGTGCATCATGTTTGTCGGATGCAAAGGATTGGCCTACATGAAAAAACATGCGGGAGAGGTGCGCTACCAAGCCATTCCCGACCCTGTGGCCACAATGGATGACAAGGTTGTGGTGAAATTCACCGGCGCGATACCGCAAAAATATTTTGCCAAGAATGTGGCAGTCTTCGTCCAACCCGTCTTCACATGGGACGGCGGCAGCATTCCGCTGGAGCCTATGACTCTCAAAGGTGAGAATGTCGAGGGCGAAGGCACCATGATAAAATACCAGACTGGCGGTCGTTTCACCTACACCGACCTCATCGATTTCAAACCTGGCATGGAGACCGGTCGCGTCACCCTCGCTCCCGTGGGCTACAAGACCTCCTTCACCGATGCCGAAACCAAATTCGCCGACGAGATTGTCGAGAAGCACAGCGGCAAGACCTTCAACGAGGTGCTTATCTCCGACGGTGTCAACAACACCTCGGCTTGGGTTGACATCCGTGGCAACATCTCCATCGCACCCATCAACTACAACAAGAAGCAGGGCATCGTCGAAACCGCCGACATCTACTTCCCCAACGGCCTCTCCAAGCTGGATTGGAACTTCGAGATGAACCGCAAGTTCGACACCAAGAACGGCCTTGAGGAACTCAAGCAAATCATGCTCCAGAACGGTATGCCCAAACAGGTCACCATCACCGGCTGGGCTTCCCCCGAAGGCGAGGAGACCAACAACGTGGGCGTGTCCAAAGGTCGTGCCGACGTAGCTGCCGAGCAGTTCAAGCGCGTCTTTGAAGAGACCCTCAACGCCATGGCAAAACGCGCCAAGGTGAAACCCCAAGACCTCGACTACTTCAAATACAACCTCCAGAAAGAAGTCGTCCAGACCACTCGTGCCGCTGGTGAAGACTGGGTACACTTCGTGCTGATGGTCGAAGAGTCCGACATCCAGGACAAGCACTCCATCGTGAACATCGTCGAGACTCAGCAGAACCTCATCAAGCGCGAGCAGATGATAAAGAACTACGCTACCGTTTACTCGCAGCTGTCCGACGAGATTTTCCCCAACCTGCGCCGCGCTCAGATTGCCCTCTACTATTCCGAGGCCCGCAAAAACGACCAAGACCTCGCCAAACAGGCCACCATCAACCCCTCCAAGCTCTCGTTCGACGAACTCATGTACGCCGCCTATATCAACTACAGTTACCCCACCAAGCTGAAATACTACAAATGGGCCACTGAGAACCACAGCGATGAATGGGCTGCCTGGAACAACGCCGGCGCCGTCTCGCTCTATCTCGGCGATGTCGAGGAAGCCGAGCGCTACCTCAACGTGGCTCGCCAGATGAACCCTCACAACCCCGACGTGCTCAACAACACCGGCCTGCTCTACATGGCCAAGAAAGAGTACCCGATGGCAAAGAAATATTTCGAGGAGGCTCAGCGTCAGGGCAGTGTCGATGCCGACGCCAACATCCCCATCCTCAACCTCAAGCAAGGCAACTATGAAGATGCCGAGAAGAGCCTGAAATCAAGCACCTGCAGCTTCAACCTCGCCTTCGCTCAGATGCAGAACGACCAGGTTTCCACCGCCATCCGCACCCTCGACTGCTGCCTCGACCAGAACGCCGAAGTCTATTACCTTCGCGCTGTGGCTTACGCACGCTTGGGCGACAAAGCCAACTCCCTCAAGAACCTCAAGGAGTCCGTCGCTCAGAACTACGAATACAAGAAGACCGCGCAGACCGACGTCGAGTTCCGCAACTACTGGGACGACCAGGAGTTCAAGACCATCGTCCAACTCTACACCGAGGAATAAAGACCGATTAGTACTCAGCAGTCAGTGGTCAGATAATACGAAGGCTACTGACTGCTTTTTTGTTGCCATCCAAATACTCCGCCAAACTCCCACCAACCTACCCCAACAACATATCAACCGAACAACATATCAACACATCAACGTATCAACATTAAATGAAACGTAACATCCCCAACTTCATCACCCTCTGTAACCTCCTGTGCGGCACCATCGCCGCATGGCAGGCCGTCATGGGCAACCTCCAATACGCCGCCATCTTCATTCTGCTCGGTATCTTCTTCGACTTCTTCGACGGCCTTGTCGCACGCCTCCTACATGTGGCCTCGCCCTTGGGCAAAGAGCTCGACTCCATGGCCGACCTCGTCACATCGGGTGTGGCTCCCGGATTCATCCTCTTCTACGTCCTTCTGCGTTGTGCCAACCCCTCGTGGCTGGCGTTCACCGCCCTGCTCATACCGCTGGCGGCTGCCTGGCGGCTCGCCAAGTTCAACCTCGACACCCGCCAAACCTCGTCGTTCCTTGGCCTACCCGCACCCTCCAACGCACTCGTCTGGGCTGCCGTGGGCTTCTACTTCGCCTGCCCCTCCTGGACGCGCATCGCACTGCTTCCCATTCCCAACCTCTACAACCTGTTGTTCTTCGGCGTAGGCCCCATCGTATTGGCCATACTTGCAGCCATTTGCAGCCTGCTTATGGTCTCCGAGATACCCCTCTTTGCCCTGAAGTTCAAAAACCTTTCGTGGCGTGACAACCAGACTCGTTTCATATTCCTGATTCTTAGCGTCCTTCTGCTTGTCCTGTTCGGCATCATCGGCATCCCGCTCGTCATACTCTGCTACCTGCTCATCTCTCTCATAACCAACCACTCCAAATCTGGCAAACAATGAACGACCCCAAGTCAATCGCCATATCCGACTACGACTACCCACTGCCCGAGGAACGCATAGCCAAGTATCCTCTCGCTCAGCGCGACCAGTCCAAACTGCTTGTTTACAAGAACGGCACGGTTACCGAAGACCTGTTCCGAAACGTGCCCGACCTGCTGCCCGACGACACACTCCTCGTCTTCAACAACACCAAGGTCATCCACGCCCGCCTCGTCTTCCAGAAAGAGACAGGTTCGACGATAGAGATTTTCTGCCTCGAACCGTTCCAGACAGCCATATCCGAAGCCTTCGAGCAACGCGAGCGCTGCACCTGGCTGTGCTTCATCGGCAACAACAAAAAATGGAAAAGCGGAATCCTGACAAAAGAAGTCACCGCTAACCCCTCACCCCTCTCAGGTCACAATTCACAGGCCACAATAACCCTAACCGCCACCCGCCGCGAGCCAGTAGGCAACGCCTGGATAGTTGACTTCAGCTGGACGGGCGGCATCAGCTTCGCCGAACTCATCGAGTGCGCCGGCGTCATACCCCTCCCACCCTACCTGCACCGCGAAGCCGAGCGCGACGACAACACCCGCTACCAGACCGTCTATGCCGACCCCATGGGCTCTGTGGCGGCTCCCACCGCAGGCCTGCACTTCACCGACGAGGTGTTCAACCATCTGAATTCAAGACATAT
Organism: Bacteroidales bacterium; assembly: GCA_017618625.1. Next base: position 52,879 of record JAFZTV010000004.1, read on the forward strand.
CGCCACCGAGTTTCTCACCCTCCATGTGGGGGCTGGCACCTTCAAACCCGTCAGCAGCGAGACCATCGGTGAACATGAGATGCACACCGAGAAAATTGTCGTCCACCGCAGCACCATACAGCACATACTGCAACACGACGGCAAGCCGCTCATCGCCGTCGGCACCACCAGCGTCCGCACCTTGGAATCAATCTATTGGTTCGGCATACAGCTGGGTAAAGACCCCACCGCAAAAGCCATGCATGTCGAGCAGTGGGAACCCTATAAGGGCGACGCCACACCCTCCTTGTGCGAAGCCTACGGCAACGTGCTTGCCTGGCTCGACAGCCAGTCGCTCGACACCCTCTATGGCGAGACTCGCCTCATCATCGCACCAGGCTATAAATACCATGTAATCAACGGCATGATAACCAACTTCCACCAGCCGAAGAGCACCCTGCTGCTCTTGGTTTCAGCCCTCATTGGCGACCGCTGGAAAGACTGCTACCGCTACGCCCTCGACCACAACTTCCGCTTCCTAAGCTACGGCGACAGCTGCCTGTTGCTTCCATAGATTTCCTTCCCTAATAAGATTCTGTACCCCCAAAAAACCAGAAAGGGGTTTATGCCATCATTAATTACCTCTTCCCTTTTCGTCTATTGCACTCCTGGCACAGCATCTGACAGTTCTCTATGACCGTGCGACCTCCTTCGCACCACGGGGTTATGTGGTCTCCCTCCATAAACTCAAAGTCAAGTTCTTTGCCGCAATTAGCGCATTTGTGCCCCTGTTTCTCCCACACCGACAATTTGATATCCTCTGGAAACGACCTCAAGTCCAGATAATGCTCGTCACCAGTCAGCACGTATGGAATAATGCCCGACTGCCGTTGTATCTCACTGTCGCGCATCAGCTCCGAGATGCGTTTACCCATCGCCTCAGTATCTAATGTCGCCGACCCGAATTTGTCGTATAGAAAAGCCCAGTCAAGACCTTTCATGATTTTCTTGAACTTCTTCATGTCGAAGTTCGTTATAGCCCAGTTCAAAACCGCCTGGAAATACGTCCACAGGTTATTGGCATTCGGGTCGTGCTGATGTGCCGACATATATCCCACTGCCGTTTGCATATGTCCGCTGCGCTTCTCATGTTCCGCCATCCACTCCAAGGCTTTTTTTAGAAAATCCTGTCGTATAGGCGTTCCATTCACCAAATCCTTACCCAGTCGATATGCCCCGCAGTTAGACTTGGAAAAATGCCGTTTCGCATCCGACACGAAAGGCCCGGCATATACAGCATTATTGATTTCCTGCTCATTAAGCGGCTTGCCTGCTATGTTGATGGTCTTAAACCACTCCAGCTTCTCCGATGGCTCGCCCTCGCACACATAGACTGTCAGCTTATAGTCGAGAATTTTCTGTTGTATGTCTTTCGGTTGGTTGAAAAAGTTCTTGAAGAAATATGAAAACTTACCAGCCACATACTCGCATAGCGACAATGTGCGCTGCTGTCCGTCCATCACTTCGTATGGACATTCCGCGTCGTCCGACCGCTTAACCCAGTACATCACGTTCAACGGATAATTCTGCATCACCGTGTGAATGACGGCTTGCTGCTCTTTCTCGTTGTAGATGAATTCGCGCTGATAGGGAGGTCTAATGTCTAGTAACCCGCCATATCCACGAACTCCAAGTTCGTCGTTGTTTACATAACCCTTGGTAATATCGCCAACGGTCACTTCAATTTGCTTTATTGTCATCATATCTTTGGGGGTGTTTGTTTCGGATAAGGATTCTCTCATATAATCGTACAATCTCTTTCCCTTTTTCAACATAAAGACGAGGCCCACCATTTAATTTGCCAAGCCTACTTCGCACTATATCCATATTTGCCAACTCTAAACCAATACCAATAATTTCAAATTGGTCTGGGTTGTATTTATCAAGGAAAGTAATCGGAACCCCCATTATCCCTTCATAGTCATAAGGGATATCTGCCGTCTTTCCTATTTCAATGCCATTGTAGTTGAAATACGAAGGATATTCTTCAGGAGAATAACGGCAGACCAAATCTAATTCCTCGTGACGCTTTTTGTGATCAAGATTAGTAAACCAACAAATATTTCCAAATTTTGCATATTTCTTACCATCGCTATCAATATATGTATTATCTCGTTCATAATCAATTGGAACTTCAAACCTTTGACTACCAGAATTAACTCCTAACCAAATTCTATTGTCCTTAAGCGAAGGGAAGACCTCTTTATAACTTACATTATTCTGGTTCCCAATTATCAAAAACGTCTTCTTATACTCCATCAACTGCCCAATATACTCCCGAAACAAAGAGAACGGCGGATTAGTCACCACTATATCGGCCTGTTTCAACAATTCTATACACTCCGGGTCACGAAAGTCGCCAGTCTTCAACGTGGAAAGCACATTCTTATCGTTTTGCAATAAGTAGCGTACATCCGAAAGGTCAACCGCTCCGTCGCCATTCAAATCTTTCACTTCTGTTATCTCTACCTTGTAGGCAATCTTTGTGGGCTCGGCATCGAATCCATCAAAATGCAGCAACAGCTCATTCCCCTGAACAGGCGAGCCGTTATAGCAGGTGCATATCAGTTTCTTCAATCCAAGCTGGTTGAATCGCAAAGCGAAGTATTTGAAAAAATTGCTCTCGTACGGGTCATCGCAATTACACAGCACCACCTTGTCGCGGAAATGCGGCCAATAGTGCTGCAACTCCCTCTCTATGTCAGTCAACTGTGTATAAAACTCATCTTTTTTCGCCGTTTTTGCGGCGTTTAGGTTCTTGTTTGCCATAGGTATCGTCTTTACGAGCGCGGCTACCTATCGGACTTACGGGCAATACAGGGCACTAAAAAAGCGTAGATTTTGTCTTATCCACGCATTGAGGCCCTGAGAAAGCCCGTAAAAGTCAATAAGCCGCCATCTACGCATTGCGCAGACGCTCGCAGACTTACTCGTGACCTTTACTTTTGAAATTTCTCAGGTTTCAATGCTTGTGCCGAATAAATAGCAAACGCTGTTAAATTATTAGTAATTACGTCTTTATATCATTGAATATATAATTGGTTATTCGTTTTTTGTTTCTTTCGTAATGTCATTTACAAGTGCAAAGTTACTTATTTTTTCGCTATTTCATTATGACAGCCACTATTTTCTTCCTACATCACCCAATATTAGAGAAACAAGTTTTTGCCGATTGCTAAACAGCCATGTTCCACATAATATTTCCATGATTGCTACGTTGTTAGTAACAAGATGATTTGATGCAATGTACGCTTTCCGTCCATTAAAAGATTTGATGAATGTGATGTACTCCCCAACCTGCGTGGGCTGTGGCACTTCTCTTGTGGGCGACGAGGCGTTGCTGTGCATAGAATGTATCAGCCATATTCCCTTCACCAACTTCGCCACAACACCCGACAACCACCTGGAAAGACTGCTGGAAGACACCATCCCGCATGTGACGGCGACTTCGCTGATGTATTTCGAGAAGGGCGAAGTCTCGCAAAGAATCATTCACAGCATAAAATACCGCGGCGACCTGCATCTGGCCCGCCAGTTCGGCAAGATGCTCGGTCAATCCATCGCCGAGTCGCACCGCTTTGACGACGTGGACGTTATCATTCCCGTGCCGTTGCATTTTTTCAGATGGTATAAACGCGGCTTCAACCAGAGCCGCGAAATAAGCGAAGGCATCATCAAAGCCTTCCACCGCCCCGTCAAAAATCTCGTATTAGCCCGCAAACGCTACACCGAAACGCAGACTCGCAAAAGCCATCAGGAGCGTTCCATCAATATGGTGGACGCCTTTCAACTGCGAAGCACAAAAGCCATCAGAGGAAAACATGTGCTACTGGTGGACGACGTTATCACCACAGGCTCCACCATAAGAGGCTGCTACGCAGCATTGTCTCAGGTGGAAGGAATACGGGTAAGCGTGGCGTCGCTCGCCTTCACCGGACAATAAACATAATCAATACACCCTATATGAACAAGACCCAAACAATACTGCCAGGCCGTCAATCCGCACTCAAGGTGCTGAATCGCAAATTGAAGAAAATCAACGCCGACCACAATGTAAAATATTTCATCCTGACCGACGAGAACGTGCTGGAACACTGTCTGCCGACGCTGATATACAACGTGTCGGAACTTGAGAACGCCGAGTTTCTGGAGTTGCCTGCCGGCGAGGCATGCAAGGACATTGCTATCGTCACCGAAGTATGGGAGTCGCTCATTTCCAGCGAGGCCGACCGCAACGCCGTCATCATTAACCTGGGCGGCGGCAGCGTGAGCGACATGGGCGGTTTTGTGGCCGCCACCTTCAAACGCGGCATCGACTACATAAACATCCCCACCACGCTGACAGCCATGATCGATGCCTCCATCGGGGGCAAGACGGCAATCGACCTGGGCGGCGCAAAAAACCAGATTGGCTGCTTCCGCAACCCTATCATAACCTGCATAGAACCAGCATTTCTGGAGACTCTACCCGCTAACGAGTTGCGGTCGGGTGAATACGAGATAATGAAAACCCTGCTGCTGACCGGCCACGAAGCATGGCATAGCACAAACGTGTCAAACTACTCCGACCTGATTCCCTACTGCATAGATTTCAAGCAATCTGTGGTAAAGGCTGACCCCGAAGAGCACAGCATTCGCAAGATACTGAACTTCGGCCACACCATAGGCCACGCTCTGGAAGCCTACAGCCTCGGCCATAACAAGCCAATGAGTCACGGCGAAGCCGTCGGCATAGGTATGCTTTATGCCTTGTATCTGTCAACCAAGAAACTGGGCCTTGAAACATCGTGCTACAAACAATACCGCAGCTGGCTCACAAAGCGTATTGCTCTTCCCCAGCTATCTCTCAAAGAAATAGAACAGCTGCTTGACCTTATGCGCCACGACAAGAAACGTTCCAACGACGGAACTCTCTGCGTATTGCTTGAAGCCCCGGGCTCGCCCGTGATAGACGTCGCTGTGAGCGACAACGAAATTCGCGATGCCATGCTCAGCGCGGCTAAGCTGTGATTTAGTTCTCCACCACCAGCTGGGCAGTGGCTCGGCTGCGCTGCTCAAGGAAGACCTGACGGCCACCCACAATAGAATCAACGACTTCCTGGGTATAGTGCCGCACAGTCACCAACTCCATATTACTGTTGTAACGTACCTTGAAATCAACACTTAACAGCGCAATAAGCTTGTCGATAAGTATCTTGTTGCTGTCGATACATATCGAGAAACTAAGTGCCGTGTTCTGCATCAGGTTGACGCTCACGCCCACTTGTGACAAAATGGAGAAGATGCGCTGCAGGTTCTCCTCGGCTATAAAGGAGAAGTCTTTTGGCATGATTGACATCAGCACCTGGTTCTCCTTGAAAATATATAGCGGCACCTCAGGCTTTATGACTGGGAACGGCCCCACCACCGACCCATCGGCAACAGGGTTGACAAACGACTTGATATAAAGCGGTATCTGCTTGTTTTGAAGCGGTTTGATGGTCTTGGGGTGGATGACAGACGCACCATAGTAGGCCTGCTCTATGGCTTCGTCGTATGGCATCTCGTCTATCTTAACCGTGTCGGCAAAATATTTCGGGTCGGCATTAAGGAATCCTGGCACATCTTTCCAGATGGTCATCCGCTTGGAATCAAGTAAATACGAAAGCACAGCAGCGCTGTAGTCGGAGCCTTCGCGCCCCAGCGTGGTGGTGGAACCATCGGCGGCAGAGGCTATAAAACCCTGTGTCACAACCGAACGCCCATCCCCAAGGATATCTGCCAACTGTTGCCTATTCGCCATCGTGCGCTCCCAGTCAACCTGGGCACAGCGGTGTGCGGAATCGGTCACAATGACCTTGCGCACATCAACCCACTGGTTCTCAACACCGCACTGTGCAAGATAAGCGCTTATAACCGTCGTCGAAAGCAGTTCGCCATACGACACAACTTGGTCATAGTCATAGTTGTAATCGCCCGATGAGGACTTACGGCTTTTGTCAAGGTTGGCAAAGAGTGTGCGCAAACTGTCATATATCCCGTCCGCAGGGTTGGGGAAAAGATGCCTTACAATCTGCAGATGATAGTCAACAAGTGTCTTATATACAATATCTTGTTCATCCTCTTCTTTCACCCCAGGCACCAGCTGCTCCAGCGCGTTGGTGGTCTTACCCATAGCCGACACAACTATTACCATTGGGTGGCCGCCATCGTGATAGCTCTTAACTATCGACGCCATATTCTGCACCGCCTGCGCGCTATTGACAGAAGCACCTCCGAATTTGAAAACCTCTATATCCATAAGCCTGAAAAGGAAAAACGTCTTGACACATTCAAACAATCAAACAAATAACTTTTTTATTCTAAAAAAATTGCACAAAGCTGAGAAAACTAATAACTTTGCACCCATGAACGAACTCCTTTTACCGACATCCTACCTGCCTCCCATTCTCTATATAGCATTGTTAATCAAACAACAAAGTGCCACTATCGAAGCGTGCGAGACATTCCCGAAACAAACTCACCGCAACCGCTGCGAAATATTGACATCCAACGGTGTTATGCGGCTGAGCGTGCCTGTGGTCCGCACCCACGGCAACCACACTCTGACCAAAGACATCGGCATCTCATACGCCGAGCGATGGAACATACAACACATAAGAGCCATCGAATCAGCCTATAACAACGCTCCTTATTTCATGTATCTCTGGGACGACCTGAAGGCCAACCTGCTTGAGCGCCACGAACGCCTGCTCGACCTGAACGAAAAAATCCTTGCCTACCTCCTCGCCAAACTCTCCATCCCCTGCCAACTGCATTACAGCGAAGAATACCTTACCTGTCAGCAATCGGCAGACAGCGGTCAACCTCTCGACCTTCGCGACCTCTTCTCTCACTCTATAAGCAGCATCCCCCTCAATCAACCATCCAACACCCATAACATCAACCCATCAACCTTTCTCCCTCCCTACTACCAAGTTTGGAACGACAGGCACGATTTCTGCCCAAACCTCAGCATCATAGACCTCCTTTTCAACCTGGGTCCTGCCGAGAGCAGAAAATACCTCGAGAAACTAATTCCTCCCCTACAAAACACGGACTTCATACGGACTTGATACGGACCTGTATCAAATCTGCCTCAGGAGCTGTTCAACCGAACCTATCTTGTATCCCGTCGAATGATATGTTATTCGTCCGTCAGGACGGATGAATGCTACAATTGGGTATACCACCGGTTCGCCTATCTTCAACGATTCCACAAGCATCCTCTCCAACGGGTCCTCCTTTGCTTTGCGCCATACCGAGATGTCGGCGCCCGGAATATCCCAGCTCATAGCCGGCACCCCTTCGGGCACAAGCATATACACCATTCCACCCCACCGAGCCAGCTTGTCGCGCTGTTCAATCAGTTCCTTCACCAGATGTTTCGACGGCTCGCGGTAGTCTCCCAACGAGATGAATATAAAGCCCTTGTCGCCGCCATAGTCCTCAATGGTGGCCATCCCCGCGATTACCTCAAACTTGTTGTCGATAGTTATAATCTCCTGGTCGCAAGACATTTCATCCAACGACCTGAGCAGCACTTCGACGCTGCGGCTTTCGCCTGCTTTCAGCTCAAAAAAGCACAGGCGCGACCTCACTGAGCCTTTCTCGTCTCGGTTGCCAGTTGAAAGGCAGTAATAACCTGGAGCCAAGTTGATTGCATACGGGAACGAGGCCACACGCTCGTCATCCTCATAGTCAAGCGTCACAAAATCGCCTGCCTCATAACGCTGTATGGTGTAGTGCTTCCAATATTCCGGCTTCACTCCGCTTCCGTCGCTATAGCTGACCTTGAGCGTTGCCGTCGGCTCAACGGGATTGTTGTCTTGCTTGAAATCAGCCGTCACACTCCATGCCTTCCCGTCCGAAGTGAATATCTCGCCCGTGGCGTTGTCTATATAGGCCGGAATGCCGAGCGAGCGGCAGGCAGCAACAAAGAAGATATCGCGTGAGTGGGCGTCGCTGTGGCGCAGCTCAAAGACTCCCATCGGCGAAATGGGGCAGTTATAGTAGTTTCCCGTGTCATCTACCGCAACGTTCTTGGCAAGCCAGTCCTTCAGTTCCTGCAAGTTCGATACACCCTCTTTCTTCAATCCGTCGGCCAACGGCTGACGCCACGCCCGCACCAGCTCGTTGCTGATTCGTGCCGGCATCAGGCCCTTCTCATAAACTGGAGCCGCATAATCGGCAACCGTGAACTGCTGTGGAATGTGCGACTCCATAACTTCGGCAGAGATGTCACGCATATCCTTGTCGCTAAACGATTTAAGATAGCTGTAAAGCGGGAACTCGCTTTTTTCAGCATGCCTGTTCAGGAATGTGATAATTTCCCCATAGTTACCTTCGCAACGGCGCATGGTTTCAGCCACTTGCTCTTCCGTGAGGTTCTCATTGGGTAGTATTTTGACATCACCGTCCACCGCCTCTTTCCGATTGCAATAAAACGTTGAGATATACGCGTTGCGCACAGAGTCTTCATACACAATACGGCGCTGGTTGGCAGCACCCATCTCCTCGCTCACCTCCGGCAGATGGGCATTGGCCGCAGGCGGCACAATATCAAGATTCTCAACATATTCTTCTCCGGCACTATGACTGAGCCGCAGCGTAACCTCGCTCTCCTTGCGCATGTCCATCTTCGAATATCCGAACCTCTCCCCATCCGTTGCCCACACAAGCAAATCTCCTTTGCCCGTTGTCAACGAAGCACATCCGTCATCTCCTGTCTTAAACTTCGCAAGCGTATAATACTCAGCATAGTTATATAGTTTGAACTTCACCTCCACTCCACTCTGCGGCTTGCCGTTTTCATCAACGACTTTCACCGTCGCGCGGCACACTTCGGCATAGTGCGACAGCAGGTTAAGCTCGGCATACGTGGTGGTCCCTTTCACCACCTCCTCGTCGCCGTGATAGCGTCCGAACGCCTTGGTATGCACCATCATACAACGGCTCGACGGCTCGGCAAACCACCCCATGTTCAGCATCGGGTCGGGCTCGCAGGCCCCCAGAAATTTCCACTCTCCTTGCTTGGTTTCAGCGTTATACACCCACACTTCCACCCACGCGTGGTTGTCGTCGCAGTGCGCCCATCGGGGCGTATAGCATTGGCGTGCAGGTATTCCCACCGACCTCAAAGCCGCCACCGCAAAGGTGCTCTCCTCACCGCAGCGTCCGAGGGCCGTGCGCAGCGTGGCCAACGGAGCCGACGTGCGCGCATCCGATCCTCTGTAGGCCACATGCTCATGGCACCAGTGGTTTACCTCCAATGCTGCCTCCTCCATCGTCATACCCTCTACCCTCTCCTTCAACTCCTTGTACATATACATCCTCGCAGTGTCAAGATTCTCGTTATTAACACGATACGGCAGCACGAAATGACGGAACACATCTTCCGGAACCATCTTGCCCCACTCCATCTCCTGCTGGGCTTTGAAGGCGTAACGCACATGTTTCAAGAAATATACGAAGTCGTAGTCGGCCAAATCGCTATAGGGCATATAGGCATACAGGAACTCCATCGCCTCACGTTCTTTGACACAGAGAGTGTCCATACCCGCAAAAAGCACCTCGCTGCGACCTTCCGCCAGCTTGGTACGATTGAGGTAATCCTCATGAACCTGAGCACGGTAGCTCTTGTCGGTGATAAAATGCTTCTTCTTGCCGCAACCCGACAGCAAGCAGAACGCTAAAACGAAAACAACTAATAACCAAATCTGTTTATTCATAATCCTTTAAGTTTGAAATCAACTGTCTTACTTTATCCGAATCTGTGATGGCAACGCCCTTGCAATCAAACCGTTTGCACGACCCGTGAATCTCCCTCACCCCCGTTTCCCTCACTATCCGTGCTGCATTCTCGGGCGTCACCCCGCTGCCCGCGAGTATTTTTATTCTTCCGTCGGCCCTTCTCACCAGCTCCTTCAGCACTCCTATTCCTTCGTCTGCGGTAGGTTTGCAGCCCGATGTCAGTATCCGATGACAACCGCATCCAATCACCTCCTCCAAAGCCTTGTACGGGTCCTCTACGCGGTCAAACGCACGATGGAACGTCACCTCCATTCCCTCTGCCGCCTCAACCGCAGCCTTAGTCCTTTCCGCATCCACCTCACCGTCGGCAGTCAGGAATCCCACCACAACACACTGTGCACCAGCCTCTTTACAACTCCCAATATCATTTATTATCTGCCTGTATTCCTCATCATCATAACAAAAATCTCCCCCACGGGGACGAATCAGCACATGCGTGCGCAGCCGCAGTTCGTGGACACAGTATTCTACGTCGTCAATACTCGGAGTGGTACCGCCGATATTAAGGTTCTCGCACAGCTCTATCCTGCTGGCGCCGCCCGCCTTAGCGTTCTCCGCCGACACCCGCCCGGGAGCGCAAATCTCAATCTGTATCATAACCGACTTTTTTCAAGTTCCGACTGCAAAAGTACGAAATTAGTTTCATGTGCGTGCCCACACCCGACCGCTAACTTTCGGTCATTAGTCGTCAGATTACCCCATCCGCTTCTTCCAAAAGGAACGGGACGACACCCATATACATGATACCGTCTTCGTCTATCCAGGGCTTCGCACTATCGTCCACGATGACAATCTTACGGAAAAAGTCTCCCGAATTTCTCAACGAGAAAGTTTCCTGGCTCCGTTTCGTTTCGGTATCCACATTCAGCGCCGACTGGATATACACCTTCTCACGTCCCGTATTGACTATGAAGTCTATCTCATACTGCGACTGATGCCTCTTGCCGGCCTTCATGATAGTCTGCTCCACCACACCTACATCCACGCTATAACCCCTTCGGATAAGCTCAATGAAAATCATATTCTCCATCAAGTGCGACTTCTCTTGCTGGCGAAAGTTCAGCTTGGCGTTTCTCAGCCCTGTGTCCATCGAATAGTATTTCAGCGTGTTCTCGAAATAACGTTTCCCTTTGATGTCATATCGCTTTGCGCTCACAAATAAATAGGACTCCTCCAGATAATCCAGATAGTTTTTTATAGTGTTGTCCGAGGTGCGGCGCTTCATCAGCGAGCCAGCGGCATTGGCCATGTTATGTGGATTAGTCAGCGATCCCACAGCCGACGACAACGCGTCAATCAACGCCTCCAACACCTCATCGTCCTTCAACTTGTATCGCTCCACGATATCTTTGATATAGACCCTTTTGTGAAGCCCAGCCAGGTATTTTCGTTTCTCCGTCTCTTCCTTTTCCAGCACCGCCAACGGCATCCCGCCATAGGTCAAGTATTCCTCCAGCGCTTCCGCTTTCTCCATTCCAGACACAGGGTAGAACTCCTTGAACGACAGCGGAAAAACCTTTATCTCTGACCCACGGTCGCGAAAGTTGGTGACAATATCCCTCGAGAGCATCTTGCTGTTCGAGCCGGTAACGTAGATGTCGAGGTTTTTGTGCCCCATCAAGTCGTTCAGTATATCGTAGAATGTAGTGTATAGCATCTCTCTGTCCTCTTCTGGCACCAGGCGCTCGTCCACATCCTCGGTCTTAACCTTATACGACAGCTGTATCTCGTCGATAAAGACATAGTAGCGCTTCTCGACATCCTTCGTCTTGCGGAGCACATAGTTGTAAAGCTCATTAGGATTCCTGTATTTTATATGTGCCTTCTTGTCGAGCGCCAACTCCACTAAACAGTCTTTCGTTACCCCCTCATTCAACAGATAATCCTTGTAAAGCGAGAAAAGCAGAAACGACTTTCCGCAGCGACGGATGCCGGTGATAATTTTCACTTTCCCATTCCATCTTTTGCTCAACAATTCACTTATATACCAATCTCTTTTTATGGTCATTATCTATGTTTTTTTTCTATTTCTACTGAAAATTCAGTCGTAATGTACGACTTTATTTGCAGTGCAAAAGTACAAAAATTTTTTGAAAGTCAATGTTTTTCGCTGAAAACATTGATTTTACATTGACCGAAAATATGTCATTAGTCTGTATCATAACCGACTTTCTTCAAGTTCCGACTGCAAAAGTACGAAATTAGTTTCATGTGCGTGTTGGGAGTTTTAAGTTTTACGCCTTAAGCTTTAAATAGTCATTGAAGGTTATCTAATTTTGAAGTTTGAATGCTGAATGTTTAAATTGAGATGGGAGTTAGCAGGGAGTTAGTAGGGAGTTAATAGGGAGTTAGTGTTGTTAATGGCTCAGGATTAATGTGTTAAAGATTAGTTCCATAATGAAAGCACTAAATTTCAAGCGATTAGCATTTGGTGGTTTCGAGCTGCAAAAGTACATTACTCACATTGCGGTTTACGAATGAATTGAAAAGTTTTTTGGCATATCGTGGAATGTATTGATATAATGGATGTTAAACCCACCGGTTTCCGAAAGCGTTGCAGTGTTGCAGTTGTTTTTTGATTGCCTATGGTCATTATTGTCATTTGTCAAAATCGATTTTCAATGTGTCATTAAGTGTCATACTAAAAATGGTGAGCGCGCGGCGGTATTTTGCCTAACTATGGTTATTTACCGTTTCGGCTGACGGCTGTTCTTTTGCAATCGTAAACTGAAACATCGCATTTTGCCATTATGCTTTTACCCACAGATGCTTTTAATATCTTGGTTTTATGGATATATCAACAAACGGCCACTCGGTTAAACAGGTGGCCGCTTGCTATATAAACTAAAAGCTACCGCCTGATTCCAGACGGTAGCTTTATCATACTATACAATCGCTCTTATTTCTTGAAATAGCGGTTGAGGAGACCTTCGAGGGCTTTGCCGTGACGGGCTTCGTCGCGAGCCATCTCGTGGACGGTGTCGTGGATAGCGTCGAGGTTCAACGCTTTGGCACGTTTGGCGAGGTCGGTCTTGCCGGCGGTGGCGCCGTACTCGGCATCGACGCGCATCTTCAAGTTCTCGGCGGTGCTGTCGGTCAGCACTTCGCCCAGCAGCTCGGCAAACTTGGCGGCATGCTCGGCCTCTTCGAATGCGGCCTTCTCCCAGTAGAGACCAATCTCGGGATAACCCTCGCGGTGTGCCACGCGGGCCATAGCCAGATACATTCCAACCTCTTTGCACTCACCTTCGAAGTTAGCGCGGAGGTCCATCTTGATATCCTCTGGTGCGTCCTTTGCAACGCCTACGATATGCTCGGCAGCCCAAGTCTTGATATCCTCTTTCACTTCCTGCATAGGTTTGCCGCAGATGGGGCACTTCTCGGGCATCTCGTCGCCTTCATAAACATAGCCGCACACGGGGCAGATAAATTTCTTACTCATAGTTCTTCGTTTTATGGATTAATTATTCTAGTTTTCAGTTTTTCAGTCAAGTACCAAGCTGGGAGCACTGTAAGCGCGGGCGGCGAGCTCCTGGTTGAGCATATAGAGGCTCTTGGCGTCACCACCGAAGAGTTCCATCTTGGTAATCATGTCGCGGGCGTTGGTTTCCTCTTCGCCCTGCTCTTTCACAAACCAGTCGAGGAACTGCATCGTACGGAAATCCTTCACCTTGTAGGCTGCATCGTAAATAGTATGTATTGAAGCGGTTACATACTCCTCATGCTCCAAACCGGCTTTCAGCACATCCATATCTTTCTTGAACTTCTTGTCGGGTTTGGCGATGGCTTTCAGCACGATGGGGCAGTCGTTGTTCTGCATGTACTTGTAGATAAGCATGGCGTGGTCGCGTTCCTCCATAGCCTGAATCATGTACCAATTAGCAAAGCCGTTCAAGCCGCGCTTGTCAAAATAATTGTTCATGTCAAGATAAAGGTAAGCTGAATAGAGCTCCTTGTTGATTTGCTCGTTGAGCAAATCCGATACTTTTTTGTTAAGCATAATGATTTGGGGATTAATGTGTTAATTATTGTTTCTTGAAATTATTTTTGTCAACCGAACAAAGCGGGCACACCCAGTCGGCAGGCAAGTCTTCAAATTTAGTGCCCGGGGCGATACCATTGTCCGGGTCTCCTACTGCGGGGTCATAGACATAGCCGCATACTTCGCAAACGTATTTTTCCATAGTATTATATTTTTGAACAATTGTATAACGTTTTACCTGTTTTTTTATTGCACCGGGGCGTTAGTATTTTCTTTTTCACCGACTATAACCACCCTACTTTTTCAACTCAAAACCCACTATCTTACTAATTACAAATTTGTTATATAAAATGTTTCTCGTGAAACAATCCGAATTTTCATCTCATCCTTGACTTCTCTACGATAGCGAATATGCCAAAAGCACTGATACGTCTGCAGGCGACACCCCGCTGATTCTCGATGCCTGACCTAACGTCTTCGGCCGTAGTGCCGAAAGCTTTTCGCGCGCCTCATAGGAAATAGCATGTATTGAATGATAGTCGATGTCCGACGGAAGTAAAACGTTCTCGAACTTCACAACACGTTCCGCCACCTCCTGCTCTTTTTCTATATATCTTTGGTACTTGATGGAAATCTCGACCGACTCCACGACTTCGCTACGCAAATCCTGAGGAACTGAATCTATGGCTTGTGCGAGCTCGGATGAGCACCCTGCAAGTGTCGGCATATCTATCTCGGGGCGTAACAATAGGCTTGCGAGTTTGGTCCGTTGTTGCAACTCGGCAGAGCCACAATGGGAAAGAACCTCATTCACTTCAGATGGCGCAACCGACTGCGTCGAAAGCAGCTCTTTCAGTTGTTCGGCGTTTTGCTGCTTTTGTTCAACGCGCTGCACACGCTCCTCCGAAGCAAGGTGATATTTAGAAAACGACAACGGCGTTAATCGTTCGTCGGCATTGTCTTGTCTCAATAGAATACGGTATTCGGCACGCGAGGTGAACATGCGATAGGGTTCGTCGACGCCTTTGGTCACGAGGTCATCTATAAGCACGCCGATATATGCCTGTTCGCGGGTGAGCACAAACGGCTCCAGGCCTTTAAGCTTTGCCACTGCGTTGACGGCAGCCACAAGTCCCTGGCATGCGGCCTCCTCATATCCGGTGGTGCCGTTAATCTGTCCCGCGAAGTAAAGGTTTTCAATAATCTTGGTCTCAAGAGTATAACGCAACTGAGTGGGAGGAAAATAATCGTATTCTATCGCATAGCCGGGCTTGAATATACGCGCCTGCTCAAACCCTTCAATGGAATGTAACGCCCCGAGCTGTATTTCCAACGGAAGCGACGACGAGAAGCCGTTAAGGTAGTATGACGTTGTATCTAATCCTTCCGGTTCAACGAAAAGCTGGTGACGGTTCTTGTCGGCAAACCGCACAATCTTATCTTCAATTGAAGGACAATAGCGAGGACCACGACCATGTATTATACCCTGAAACATCGGAGAGCGGTCGAAACCTTTCCTTAGAATGTCGTGCGTCTTCTCACTGGTATATGCCAGATAACAAGGCTTCTGGCATTTAAGCTGATGCTCGGAGGGTATAAAAGAAAATCCCTGCGGGTTTTCATCGCCGGGCTGTTCGGTAAGTCTGGAGAAGTCTATTGTACGGCCGTCTATACGCATAGGAGTACCCGTTTTAAGCCTGGCTACCTCAAACCCTCTTGCTTTCAAGTCATCCGACAGCCCCACAGCAGCCCTCTCCCCTATTCTACCGCCTTCAAGGTTTACCTCGCCGATAAATATTCGGCCATTGAGAAACGTACCGTTAGTTAGAATCACCGCATTAGCTGGTATCTCCAACCCCAGCCGTGTTTTCACGCCCACAACACAACCATCTCTTTCTATGATGCTTATTACTTCATCCTGCCAAAGACTTAATTTTGGAGTATGTTCCAATATATTGCGCCACTCGGCGGAAAACCGCGCCTTGTCACACTGGGCACGTGGGCTCCACATCGCAGGACCCTTGGAACGGTTCAGCATACGGAACTGTATAGAGGTTCTATCTGTAACTATGCCCGACATACCTCCAAGAGCGTCTATCTCTCTTACGATTTGACCTTTTGCCACACCTCCCATGGCAGGGTTGCAGGACATACGTGCGATGGAATCAATCTCTTGCGTGATAAGGAGTGTCCTGGCCCCCATTTTGGCAGCCGCATGTGCCGATTCAGCACCAGCGTGACCTCCTCCTACAACAACTATATCATATTGATCCCAAACCATTGTATGAATTTTATAATTGAAAGTTGAAAATAAGACTGAATTAGGTATTTTTGGTTTAAGTATCTCGAGAAGTACGGCCTTTCTATTAATTGATTTCTTGGTATTTGGCCAGTGCCTTATTTTCTTTCTGACGCATAATGTTTGCCTCCTCCTCGGTTTTATCTCCCTGACCCAGCAGATGGAGGACTCCATGAGCAATAACGCGGTGTAGCTCGTCTGCGAAAGGTACTCCGAATTTTTCGGCATTCTCCCCTACCCTGTCAACGCTTATCATTATGTCGCCGGAAACGAAATCACCCTCGACATAATCGAAGGTTATGATATCGGTATAAGTGTCATGGTTGAGGTAACGCTGGTTGGCATCGAGTATATATTCATCGTCGCAGAATAGGTAACCTATCATTCCGACACGTTTACCCTGCTCCTGAATGATAGCAGTGAGCCATTTTTTTATTCTCTCCTTGTCGGACAGATTAAAACCTTCGATATTCTTCGAAAATGTAATCGCCATCGCTGCAAAATGATTTTTAGACGTTAGAGAGCGTATTGCTGAAACAAAATATTATATACTTATAGCCAATGCGTTATATTGATAATCCACGGTATTATTCCTTAACGAGAATCGGATAAAGCGACCCTGGCAGCATCGCAGCCTTGACAAAAGGCACCACAAACGGCAATCGCTCGTAAGAAAACGGAGCGGAAAAAAACGAAACAGAAAAACTGGAAAGAGGAAACATGGCAAAAGAAAATATGCGGTTCAAACCGTGACATATTTTCTCACACCAAAATTTTCGAGTACGTTGCGGCGCCTCGAAGCATAACGCTCGTCAACACCACTTAGCATGAACTCCATCGAGAGACAACCCTGACTGTAGGAAACATTGTCGGCCAAGTGCTTTATAAGATATAAGCCCTGGTGGTCTCCCTCATTCATCGGAAAGTCCCCACTGCGCGCAAAATCGAAACCCTCACCTTCATCTGTAACGCTGATGGAGAGGCCACTCTGGATTGTATCGCACGAAATGTGAACTTGCTTGGTGGCGTCACCATGGTTGCCATGCTCTATGGAATTTTTGACAGCTTGCACAACAGGAACAGAGATAATACCGAAATAGTCGGTGATATGCTTTGCCTCGCAAATGTCCCAAAGATAGGATTCCACCTTTTCTAAATCGTTCACATTCGACTGAATTACAAGCTCTTCCATAATGGCGCATGTTTTATAGAACTTACACAAAGATACGACTTTCAATCAAAAGAGTCATAAAGAATTTTAAAATTTATTAACAAAGCAAGGAGGATTATTATAATAACTGAGGAATGCGCCGTATAATAAGGCCTACACACAGGCACAACAAGCTATTGTTATAGCCCATTGGGAGAAGGTATTGTAAAAACTATACTAGAAAAAACAGTCGCTCACCTGATTGAGCGACTGCTTTTCGTTATTAATCCACAAAACCAAAACATTAGCATGTATCAATGGCAAAATATTCGCTGCCGTTCTTTTCTGTCTTAGGTTTCTGGATGCAAAAGTACCATGCTTTTCTGAAACGTCAAATACCCATTTTTGGGCATTTTTTCCGCCTCAATAACCAATATTAGGTATTACATCATATCATGTTATGCAAGGTGGCGTAAACGGCCAATCCGGCAACCGATTTGATGTCGGTTTTACGGGTAATATTCTTGCGATGGGAGTTGACCGTATGGATTGAAATGCTGAGTTTATCGGCTATCTCCTTGCTGCTCAACCCTTGCGCAACAAGTACGAGAACTTCGCGCTCGCGGTCGCTGAGTTCGTAGCTTTCCTCCTCAATATCTTTGACGCGGTGTACCTCATCTTTCAATATAGTGGCTATTTGGCTTCTTTTCTCACGTATATCTATGACCGAATGGAAATGGTGCAGCACTTCAGGCTCGACATATTGGTAAACCAGCGCTGCGACAGCAATATTAGGTTTGGCCTGCATTATGGCAGCCATCTGCAACGAAACGGGCGGCACCAATACCGTGGGATTTACAATCAAAAGGTCCGGCTGGAGGGTTTTTACACGCTCTTCAAGTATGGTGGCGTCCAGCAGCGGTGAGAGGAAACGGAAGCATCCATCGTCGTCGAGAATGGATTGCAGGCCAGTACGTACAATGTCGGAGGGCTCAACAAGCAGTGTATCGATTCTTGATTTCATCGGCCTGTTCTTTTTGTGAGTTTCAAATACGGCAAAAGAACATGCTCCTCGATGGCCGCGTGGCGTTCGAAATCGGAGGAGAGCTGCAACAGCCCGAAGATTAGTTCGTTCAGCTCTTCGGTGTCGGCATGGCTGGGCATATACTTGTAGAGAATCTGCAGCAAATCCGAAATCTTGTCTACAATGCCGACATGCGACTCCACCAGCTTGAGGGTGCTGGCACCGCTATCCTGACTCTTCTTCAGGCGTGGATATACGTTCTTTTCCTCGTAGGCGAAATGCTCATACATCTCCTGTTTATACTGATTGAAGAAATGCATCATGGCGTCGGCATATCGCTGGTCGGAGTTGTGGAGAACGCCTGTGAGATGCCTTTCCAGATGCGGCATGCGCTCGTTCACATAGTATGTATGGGACGCCCGCAGATACGGTATCAGCATAGTCATATCGATAGAACGGAGCTCCTCCTCCGACGGCACATAGTCACGGAAAGTGTATATATTACAGACAAGTAGCACAAAATCCGGCGATATATTGTTGCAGTCGCAGACCTCCTGTACCGAGAGGTTGCCGACACCAAGGCCGATACCCAAACGGGGCATCAGAAGAACTAGGTTGTTGTTGGCCGAGAAAAGGTCGGCAAATCGAGTCTTTTTTGTAAACACTTCTTTGCGAATTTATTATTAATTGTTTTTTGCATCAACAGCTCTTACCTAAAACCTATAGAAGTAGTCAGCAACCTTGCGCTTGTAGTAGTCGGTCATTGAGGGCACTGAGCGACGGAAGACATCTACGTTGCTCTTCTTGAGTTGCTCATATTGGTCCAGTTCTTTAGGCGACGGTTCATAAAGTTCCTGCGCCTCGTTGCTTTGGCGGCGGTTGTCTTTCTCGCGCTGCATCTCGGCTTTCTCGTGCTCGAGGAGACGGGTGAGTATCTGCTGCTGGCGCTGTATTGTCTGCTGTGTGATGGTGCGGTTGACGATATCCTGCTCCGTCTGCTCCATCTGACGCTGAAGCTGCTCTATCTCCTTGGCGATCTTGGTGTTACCTGCATCGCTCTCCTTCATCCGCTGGCCAT
Organism: Bacteroidales bacterium; assembly: GCA_017618625.1. Next base: position 72,282 of record JAFZTV010000004.1, read on the forward strand.
ATTCCTGCATCATGCGGCGTATCATCTCCTGTTGAGCCGCCATCTTGGCCAGCTGCTCGCTCATGCCGTTTTTCTGCCCTATCTGCTTACGCCCCATCGGCTTACCGTCTTTTTCGAGTTGCTTCTTCAGCGCTTCCAGCTGCTTGTTGAGCTCCTCCTGCATCTTGCGCATCGACTTGGGCGAGGGGTTTTTGCCGGGGTTATTGCATTGACTCTTGCTTCTCATCTTCGACGAGTTCTTGCACTGGCTGCTTTTGCTTTGCCGCTGCTGATCCTGCATCTTGTCGAGCGATTCGGCAAGCAGCAGCGCCAGATTGTTGATAGAGGTCATCGAATACTGCATCCACTTGGGAGCCGCATTGTTTTTCGAATTGCCGTAGAACGACTGGTTGTATGCTAAAAGCGTGTTGAGAGACTTACCTATATTTATATTCACATCGCCGAGGTTCTGGTTGATGGCCGAAGCCACGTTAAACTGTCGTTTGGCGATGCTCCGCAGCGAGTCCTCAATCTGCGCAAAGTCATCCTTTATCTGGTTCTGGTCAAGTATTATCGACTGGTAGCGCGGGTCCTGTATGAAGGTCTCCCCTACCCTGTTTATGAGCTCTTCCTGATTGAACGAAATACCCACCAGATTCTTCAGCAATTTACGTATCAGCTCCGAGTCCTCAGCCATTTCTTCCTGTTCCATACGCTGTTGCTCCTGCTCAATCTGAGTGGCCAACGAATCAAGTCCGTCTGCGGCCTGCTTCTGCTGTTTCGACGCCTGCTTGTTGTTGCCCTTGTTCATCTGGTTTTGCGCACCCTGCTGCTGCTGTTCGATATTCTGCTGCAATTGCTCGTTGAGCTTGAAATTCGACGAAGGCTCCAGTTTCTTGTAGTCCTGCTCTATGTTTTTCAAATCCTGTTTCAGCTGTTGGAACTTGTTCGAGAGCTCCTGCTGCTTGGCTTTCTGCTGCTCGTTGTCCTTACCCTTGGCATCCATTGTCTCGTCCGACAGTTTGCGCTGCTCGTCCGACAGTTTCTTGGCCGACTCCTTCGCCGTTTCCACACGCGATTCCAATTCCAGACGTTTCATCAGCTCCAGGTTCTGGTCCAGCTGCTTCTCCAGGTCCTCGTTCTGCATCTTGAGGTTTTCCAGCTGCTCCTGCACCTGTTTCTTGTCGGCATCCTGCAGCAGTTTTTCTATCTCCTCCAGCGTCTTTTTCATCTCCTCGCTCATCAGGTTCTCCATCATCTTCTCCAGCTCGCGCTGTTTTTCCATTATCTGTTCGCTCTGCTCGTAGTATTTTTCCTTCAATCGGTTGTTCTCCTGCATGGTCTTCTTCATCTGCTCCAGCTTCGACTGCAGCTCCTTCTGCTTGTCCGACAGCCG
>JAFZTV010000059.1 GCA_017618625.1 Bacteroidales bacterium
AATAGATTGAAAGTGGCCCGTGCGGAGATGAATATCACGCAGGGTGAGTTGGCCGAGAGGATAGGGGTGACCCGCCAGGCGGTGAACTCGGTAGAATTGGGCAAGTATGTGCCTTCGACGGTGCTGGCACTGAAGATGGCCAAGCTCTTTGGTAAGTCTGTTGAAGAACTCTTTATGCTGGAGGAGGGGGATTGAGTTGAATGAATGCTTGAATGCTTGATTGCGTAAATGCTTGAGTGAAAATACTAAAACAATCAAGCAATCAGACAATCAAGCATTCATTGTCGCGTCCCTTCAGGACGCAAGTATATTATTACTGATAATCACCGCACTGCACAATGTACTATGTTGCTCCCATTCGGTCGCGACACCGTACATTGCTTGTACGGTGTTATGGAAAGTCACACCTCTCCGAGGTGATTTATTGAAGTCATCTTAAACGTATCAACTTATCAACATAAAACATATCAACAAAAAAGGCTGCCGGACGGGCAGCCTTCTTTTTATGTAGAGTGGGTTAGACGCTTATTTGCGTTCCCCTTTGGCGGCATTGTAGAAGATTTTGAATGCGCCGGAGTTACGGAGCTCCTGTTTGATGTCGCTTATGAGACCCATCTTGGTGTCTTTATCGGCCTTGATGGAGAAAGTGACAAACGGGCGGTCGGCTTCGACACGAGCGGAGATTTCACTCTCGACAAACATGGGTATGTCGGATACCTCAGAGATTTGGTCGTTGAGCTGGATACGGGATTCGGTACCGTATTTTTTCTGCATCTCGCCGGCCATAGGAGTACCCACGTTGATGTAGCTTACGAGGCTCTTCTTTTGGAGTTTGATGGTCTCGGTGGCTTTGGGCACTTTGATGGTTACGTAGAGTGAGCTTTCACGCATCGTGGTGATGGTCATGAAGAAGAACAGGAGCATGAAGATAATGTCGGACATGGAGCCCATGTTGAGACCGGGGGTCTCTTTTGCTTTTTTACCAGTAAAACGTGCCATTATTTCTTTTCTCCTATCTTTGTAGGCTCAGCCTCGGAGATGGCAATGGGGATTGCCTGGTCGATGGCTTCAGCCTGGGGTTCTGTTAGGTCGGCGTATTTACGGCCGAACTTTGCTTGCGAGAGCTCGTTGCGCATCTCGTCGATGGCAGCGGTGAGCTCGTTCTGCACGGCAATATACATATCGTATGATGTACCGCGGTCGTTCTGCAGAGAGATAACACCTTTGGATACGTCAATCATGCCCAGCATGGGGATTTCCATTTGCAGTTTCTCAGGCAGGTTGGGATCGTTGTTGGGGTTGCCGAGGAATTCCTTGGCGCGATCCTTGAGGTCGCGGATGTCACCCACTTCGCCGTTGAAAAGCAGACGGTCTTTGCTATTGATTTTGACTACGAAGATGTTTCTCTCCTTAATGTCAGGTGGTTTTTCCTGATTGGGTGGTAGTGGCGGCGGTAAACGGCGTGCAATACCCTGATCAGTGTTGATGTTGGAGACCAACAGGAAGAAGGCCAACAACAGGAACGAGATGTCGGACATTGAACTGGTGTTTAAGCCAGGTGTTTTTCTTCCCATAGTTCTTTATTTTTTCTTGTTTGATTTGGGCATTATTTCTGTAACCAGGATGGCCAGCGCAGCACCGATAACGATGATGTAGACCATGATACAGGCGGCACCGATGAGTTTGGAGGTGCCTTCGGTGATATCGTACTTCACGAGGTCGACATCGCCGCCCTTGGCCAGCAGGAAGGAGACCACAAGGAGGACAACGATGATGGCGATGAGAAGTAAGAATTTCTTCAAATAGCCTGGTTCTTCTTTAAAGCGTAAGGCCAGTTTTTTGACCAGGAACACAACGATGGCGCAGATGGCGATGGCCAGGAGGATGACTAAGATCCAGTAGGCGACGTCGAACATGCCGGAGAAGTTGTTCCCTAATTCGCGAATGCCGTCCATGAGATGCTTGGAGTCGGACTGCAGGGCAAAGATTACAGCGAAGACCGCCGTTATCAGGCTGACCCCTAAGAGTACCAGGGTTAGTATTTTATCAGTTTTCTCTTTCATAACAGTTAAAGGATTGTTTGTTTATAAATAATGTAAAAAGACTCCTTATAACTATTATTTCTTGTTCTTGACGAGGATGTCCATGAAGGAGATGGAACCATCTTCCATCTGGGCAACGAGGCTCTCGATTTTGGTGAGGATATAGTTATAGAAAATCTGAAGGATGATGGCAACGATAAGACCGAAGATGGTGGTCAACAGAGCGACTTTCATACCGCCAGCCACAACGGTCGGGCTGATATCACCGGCGACTTCGATATCATCGAATGCCTGCACCATACCTACGACGGTGCCGAGGAATCCGAAGGAGGGAGCCAAAGCGATGAACAGGGCGATCCAGGTCATGTTGTTCTCGAGGCGAGCCATTTGTACACCACCATAGGAGGTGACGGCTTTCTCGACATTGTCAAGACCCTCGTCGATACGGTCGAGACCCTGATAGAAGATGGAGGCCACGGGGCCACGGGTGTCGCGGCAGAGCTCTTTGGCGCCGTTGTAGTCGCCTTTCTGCACATAGCCTTCAATGCCTTCGAGCAGTTTCTGCACGTTGGTGGTGGCCATGTTGAGATAAAGGATACGCTCGATAACCAGAGCCATACCGAAGATGAGGCAGAGGAGCACGGGGGTCATCCACCCTGCACCACCTTGGATGTACTTTTCTTTCAGAACCTGATGGAAGGATTTGGTCTCTTCGGCAGGTGCTGCAACGGTTTCGGGTTCTTCAGCAACGGGAGCTTCAGCGACAGTGCTGTCAGCAGTCTGCTCATCAACTTGCTCGGTTGCGGGCTGTGCGGCTTGGGCAGCTTTGTCCTGAGCCATGACACCATTGAGATTGGTGAATGTCAATAAGCCAATGATTGACATCAAAGCAAATACTTTTTTCATGATTTAATTTAATGAGTTAATTATTAATTAGTTAATTTAAATCCACTTTTATTCAATATTTCTGCAAATATACACTATTTTTCTGAATATATGAGAAATTATTTAGAAATTTTTTATTTTTTACGTCCGAAGAGGGTTGTTGTGAGTTCGCGAAGGGGTCGTTTCTGGGGTTCTTCGACGTTGATTGCATCGAGGTGTTGCACGGCTTCGCGGAATTCTTTTGCGATGGCATCTTCCACTGTCTGGGGTATGCCGAGCTGGCGGTAGATTTGGAGTACGCGAGCCACTTTCTCGTCGTTGTTCTGCGGGGTGGAGGAGAAGAGGGCAAGCAACTCGTCGTGCAGGTCGGCGGGAGCGGTTTGCAGGGCACTGAGGAAAAGATAGGTTTTTTTGTTGTCGCGGATGTCCTGTCCGGTTTGTTTGCCGAACTCGGCCACATCGCCAAAGCTGTCGAGGAGGTCGTCCTGCAGTTGGAAGGCAAGGCCTAAGTGGATACCGAATTCGTAGAGGTGGTTGATGTCTTGCTCGGGCGCGTTGGCGTAGAGTGCCCCTATCTTGAGTGCTCCGGCCAGAAGGACAGCCGTTTTGAGCCGTATCATCATCATGTATTCAGGGACGGTGACGTTGTCGCGCTGCTCGAAGTTCATGTCGTATTGCTGGCCTTCGCACACGAGGATGGCGGTTTCGTTGAAGCAGTTGAGGATCTCCTGCAGACGGGCATGAGGCTGGACAAGGAAATAGCGCCAGGCGAGTGCGAACATGGTGTCGCCCGAGAGGATGGCGGTGTTCTCGTCCCATTTGCGGTAGACGGTGGGTTTTCCGCGACGGATGGGCGATTTGTCCATCAGGTCGTCGTGGAGCAGTGTGAAATTGTGGAATGTCTCGATTCCGACAGCGGCATGATGTACCTGTTGCAGGTCGCCGTTAAACATCTGGTTGGCGGCCAGCAGCAGCATGGGACGTATGCGTTTGCCACCCAGTCGAAGGGTATAGTCGATGGGTTCGTACAGCTCTTTCGGCTCGTGGATGAATTGTTCCGAGGCGAAGATTTCTTGTACTTTATTAAGCAGTGTTTGCATAGTAATATTGTTTGTTCTATATTAAAATGGATAGTTTATTCCGAAATTGAATACCAGTTTGTCCCATCCCAGATGTGAATGTATCCAACGTTCGCCTTCGGCATAGGTCGGGTCGTGGATGGGAACGGCGAGGTCGAGTCGCAGGGTGATGATGGAAATGTTGGCGCGCAGACCGAATCCAACATCAAGAGCCACAGTTTTTAGGAGCTCCATAGGACTGTAGAGTAATCTGTCGTCCTGGAAACCCCAGTCGTAATAGGTCCATACGTTACCCAAGTCGGCAAAGAGTGCCCCTTCGAAGATGCCGATGATAGGGAATCGATGTTCGATGTTGCCGACAAGCATGATTTCTCCCATGCCGAGGGTGAGCTGCTTTGCCGCATCGTGGTCGTAGTTCGTTCCGTATCCTCCCAGATGACGCAACCCCCATCCGCGCAAGGTGGTAGGGCCGCCACCGATAAACATCTTTTCGTAGGGAATGGCGATGGAGTTGCCGTAGGGGATGCCGAATCCTACCAACGCCCGCAGGACAAGGGTGTTTTTATCCCCCCAGTAAATATAGCGTTTGTATTCGCCTTCAAGCCTGAAGTACTGGTAGTAGAGCGAGTCGTTCTTGTTTTTGGAAGTAAAAAGCCTGTCGATGGCGTTGAGCAGGTTTCCTGCGGTCTCGACAGAGAAATTCAGATAGCTGAAATTGTTGCGTGTGCCGATGAGTTGGTTGGAATAGGTGTATTCGTAGTGGGTGTTGAGTAGGATGTAGTCGTGGGTGAGGAAGATGACTTTCATCAGGTCGAGGGATGTGAGGTAGAGCCAGTCGTAGTATTCACTTCCATTGACGATGTGGGAGTAGGTGAAATTGATTGGCAGCAGTTTGTGTTGATGAAAGCGACGGTGGCTCCAAGTGTAGCCGAACGAGCCCCCGATAAGGGTTCTTTCCAGAGCGAAATCGGTGTCGGGCATAGAAATATTACGGTAGAGATAGCTGGCATTGGCGCCGATAAGTGTGTGCGGTCGGTTGTACTGCCAAGGCAGGCGGTTGGCGAAAGGCATGAGGAAGCTGGGCAGGTCGAGGGTGATGTTGAGGTTGTTCTCAAACGAGGCGAAGGTGTTGTAGAAGTCCTTGCCGCTGCCGGAAAAGACATTCTTGGGCAGGTCAAACAACAGGCTTCCCTCCACGTTCAGCAATTCGGCGCCACCGAACAGGTTGTTGTTCTGGTAGCCTAGCGTTGTTCCCAGCCCGACATTTCCGCTGGTGAGGAAATTGCTTTCGGCATTTCCGAAGTCCGATGTATTGGTCAGTTCCAACGACAGCGTCAGTTTGTGGCGGGTGTTGTTCAGCAAACGTATCTTTGTGTCAAGCAAACGGTTGCTGTCGGTGCTGTTGGGCGATTCCTCGTAGCTGATGTCAACATACTTGAAGTTGTGCAGACCGAACAAGGCATTGGAGGTCAGCTGGCCGAAACGCGGCCTGTAGGTCTGTCCGCTGCGCAACAGCAAGGAGCGGCAGATGACACGTGGCGAAGGAGTTATTACGTCCTTATAGATGAAACGGTAGTCGGTGATACGGCCACTGTACGACTGGTGGGGGTAAATCAACGTGTCGGGATGCAGCTCCGCCGCCTTGAGCGAGGTGGAGATGTTGGGGTAGAGGTATATGTTGTCGAGTTTGTATTTCTGGAGAGGCTGTAAAACCACCGAATCGTTCACAATCCGTTGCGGCAGTCTGATGCTGACAATGATGCTCAGCAGCTGGCTGTCGTAAGTGGTGTCGACCAGAAAACGCACCATATCAGCACTGGCGTAGTAGTAGCCCGAATCCTTCAGAGACGATGCAATACGGGCTTGCTCCTGAGTCATGACCTGCTGGTCGTAGTAGTCGCCCACCTTCAGCAGCGATGCCTCCACCCACTTCTCCGACTGCAACAGCTCTTCAATCTCCTTCTGTTGACGGCAACTGAACGACAGCTCGGCAATCTTGCGTCGCTGAGTGGCCGTGATATTGTACCGGGCGATAACCGAGTTCTGCCCGTAATGCAGGGTATCGGTCGTCACCGTCGAATTAAAACACCCCTTCGTCTTGAGAAGCGTCTTGAGCTGAAGGGCGGTGCTTTGTGCCGAATGGGCGTCGTACACCACAGGAGGCTCGCCAAGGTTGCGCCAGAATTGGCTCCATCTCGAAGAATCGTCGGGATTGGTCGAGCAATACAGCCTCATCTTGAGACGCATAAACAGAAAGCGCTTGTTCGGCAACTGGTGGTAGTATTGCTGCGTGTTCGACAGGGCGTCCGACACCTCCTTGGGCACACTGCCGCTGTCGGCCATCCGTACGTTCACCTCGTTTCGGTGCAGCACCTTCTCTCCCGGACGCAGATACTTGTCCACGCCGCACGAGGTCAGGCACAGCGTTGCGATGGCAAAGGATAATATGTATAAACTTCTTCTCAACTCTATAACGTGTTAGCAAGGCAACGCTCCACCTCCGACAGGATGAGGTCAGTGGAGCCGATATTCTCCCTCAGGTACTGTCGGCAAACCAGCGAAGCGGCGTCGTACCTCTCGCTGTCGCCAAACAGCCTGTCGAGGCAATCCTGCAGCTGTTCGTACTCCGTATAGCTAAACCCGCCACCTCGCTCAATGATGTCACAGGCCTCTTTGAACTTGTGGTAATTGGGCCCGAACACCACAGGTTTTCCG
>JAFZTV010000060.1 GCA_017618625.1 Bacteroidales bacterium
CCCACGTTGCGCTCAATCTCTGCGTCGGTGATTGCCTCTCCCTCTTTTACCGATACGAACAGTTTCTGCAGTTCGTTCGAAAGCTTCGATAGGTTGTTGCCCAACGCCTCGAATAGCAGCAGCGATGCCTTCTCCGTTATCGTGCGTCCGTGTTGCTTCACATAGTTCAGTATCCAAGTCGGCACCTCGCTGTCGTACAGTTTGTTACGTTGATACACTACGCCGGCTTTCTTTATCGCACTGTATGCTTTTATGCGTCCGTCAAGTTTCTCTTTGCGGTAGCAAAGCACCAGTACTGACTGCTGTGTCGCCTTCTCTAGATATGCCGCCAGCACGTCCCATTCTTTCAGAGCTATGTCCTGAGCCTCCTTCACCAGTACTAGCCTGCGTTCCGACATCATCGGGAATTGGCTGGCGCTCCCCACCACGTCGGTCATGTGTACGTCGCGTCCATACATAACGGCCTGGTCGAAGTCTCGGTAATCCTCCGGTACGATGTTCTTCTCGAAATAGTCCGACAGAAGGTCTATATAGTAGCCTTCCTCGCCCATAAGTAGATACACCGGGGCAATCTTCTTCGCCTCTATGTCAGCCATTATCTGGCTTTCCGATATTGTTGACTCCTTCTTTGCCATAAGCCTACAAAAAGTGTGCAAATTTACACAAAATTCACGAATTACACACAGACCGATAATATTTCAGACTTCTACGAAACCTTTTAAGCCCAATTATTCGCTTGATTTATCCCATCAAGCAACGCCCACGAAAGCTTTTCTTAAAGAATATGGGTGGCAGTTTTCCGTCGCGAAGGCACAGGCTTTCCGAATTCAATTCATCTACATTTCACCTACTTTTCATTTACTTCTCGTTTACATTTCTTTTACCTTTCTTTTACTTTTCGCCTACTTTTCTTTTACATTTTACCTACTTTTCTCCTACATTTCACCTATACAGAGCCCATACAGACCCTATACAGGTTTTACTTTTCTCCCACTTTGGACCCACTCTGCTCCTAGTATGCGACAAATGGAAGGAAACACAAAAAAGAGCAGCCGTCGGCCACTCTTTGTTTTAAGCTTACATTGTATAATTGCGGACGACATATCCGCAACAACTGAAAGGCCTGGCGTTATTTTTGTATACAATCATGAAAATAATATTCAAGCCCTATTTCGTCTTTTCCCGCCATACCAACCAGCATCGCTCCCACCGCCAAAATCAAAAAACACTTTTTCATGATAATTACATTTTTTCAAGTTAAATCAAAAGATACCCAACACTCACCCAACGCCCACTCAACGCTCACTCAACTCCCACTCACCCCCACCCCGAACAAAGCGAAGTCGCCTTTAAGCGGGTCGTCGGGGAAAATGTCTGCCAAAACGGAAGTCAACTTCAACGCGGCCGACATGGATGCGTTGCGGCTATGCAGCAGCCCCATTTTGCAGGCCTCGGAAAGCACATGCGTGTCCATCGGCATGATGAGCGTACGCTTGTCTATAAAATCGCTCCACAGACCCAAATCCACAGGCGACCCATCCCGCACCATCCAACGCATGAACATACAGAGTCGCTTGCACGACGAGGTGGTGTCTTTAGGGATTACACCGACCGAATGATGGAGCGCAAACCACCGGCAGATGGCATCGATGGCGGCGAGCGTGTCGCCAATTTTCCGGCATCTGAGATAATCACCGATACTGCCGTATTCACCAATCATGGCACTTGTGGCGTCGAGGAAAAGACGCATGGTAGCTTTGTCGTAGAGGCGATAGAAGCAGCCCTTGTCGTTCGATGCGAACTGCTGACGATAGGCCTGTTCGGAGACCCAATGCAAGACGTCGCCACCGCTCCAGTCAAGAAAAAGCTGAATCTTGGGGAGAAACTGGCTGCGACTGCCATAGCTCAAAGCGGAAGCAAGGAAGGCTGTCACCTCGCGGTTTGTGTCGCCCCGAACCTGATGCATGAACCACGAGGGGTCGCCGTTCAGGAAATCGGCTGTTTCATAGCGTGCGGCGTATTCGGTCAGTTTGTCAATGAGTTCTGGGTGCGTCATACTTTGTGTTTTAGAGCAAATGGACTATATCATATACAACTGCAATATTACGAATTATTTTTCGTATCTTTGCAAATGTTTTTGAATAACGAACAAATATACATGTATGCGTAAAATAATTCTTACAGTGGTCGCGACGCTTGTCGCAGCTAGTGCGTTTGGGGACAAGGTGAGCGTGGAGCGAGCAGAGCAGGTGGCCTCGAATTTTTGGAGACAGGAGACGGGGAGCATACCCCGACTGACGGAATTGAGCGCGGAGGCAAACCTAAGCGAGCTATACCTATTCGACGTTGACGGAGGCAAGGGATATGTGGTGATTGCGGGTGACGATGTGGCCTATCCCGTGCTGGCCTACTCAGTCAGCAGCGGCTTTCCGACAGGCAATATCGCACCATCGGTGATGTACATGCTGAGATACTACGAAAACCAGATAATCTTTGCCCGTGATTTAGGCGGAGAAGCGATGCCCGACGTGACGAAAGAATGGAGTGATTTGGAAAACGGCATAGCGCTGGAGGCGAAAACGAGCAGGGAGGTGCCGCAGATGATGACAAGCAAATGGTCGCAAAACGAGCCATACAATGACAAATGCCCGAAAGCGTCTGGACAAGAGCGCTGCGTGACGGGCTGTGTAGCCACCGCCATGGCACAGGTGATGCGGTATTGGCAATATCCCGTTCACGGTGTGGGACAACACTCATACTCGTATAACGACCGCCCGGTAGCAGTGACCCACATGCTGGGCGACTCGTCAGCGGTGTGGCTGTACGACACTCTGACCGTGGATTACGAAAACACCTTCTACGACTGGGAGAATATGCCAGACATCGCGACGCCGGCAAGTCCTGAAACCGAGAAAGATGCGGTGTCAACACTGGTGTATCACTGCGGAGTGGCCGTTGATATGGTTTACACCCCGAATGGCAGCGGAGCGTTTATGACCCGGCAGGAGGTATTGAACTTTGACTCGGTGAACTACTCCACCGAGATAGCAGCCGAGGTGGTAATACCGCAATATTTCGGCTATTCGGAGAACACCAAAGGTCTTCTACGTTCTGACTACGAAACGACGGAATGGCTGGCGCTGCTGAAGAACGAGCTCAGCAACGGGCGCCCGATAATATACGCAGGCAACGACCCCGGGAGCGACTACGGCCATGCATTCGTGCTTGACGGATACAACACACGAACGTTTTTCCACTGCAACTTCGGTTGGGGCGGGGTTTATGACGGAGATTTCCGTATTGACGAAATCGCACCTGAAAGAGGCGGCCACGCCTTTACCGACAAGCAGTCGGGCATATTCTGGATGTATCCTCCGGGAGAGGGTTTCTTCGAGGCAACCATAAGCTGTACGGGAGCCGCATCGGGCGGAGTTGTGCTTGACGGCGAAACGGCGGTGTGCGACAGCACCATCAGGATGGAGATAGGCCAAGAGGGCCGGGTGTTGAAAATTGTGGCCGAGCGGGGCTTCCTAGTCGGGAGGGTTCTTGCCGACAAAGACACCCTGTTCAGAAACAACACGATATTTGAAGGTCACGATATATCATGCAGCATAGGCGAGGAGCCGCGCACCGTAATCTGCGACTTTTCAAACCGCAAACGCGACGTGAACTTGAAAGTGATGTTTGTCGTCAATCCCGACGAAGACCCACTATCGATAACCGAGGCCGGAGGCGAAGGCGCTACCAAAGTGACGGCCAACGGGAAAAAAATCGAGCTGAAAGGAGGCGCGATAGGCGAAGTCAATGTGTATGACGTGATTGGGCGAAGGGTGGCGACGCACAACGCACACGGAGAGAACAGCGCAACCATAGAGATAAACAAATGCGGCTTGTATATCGTTCGCTGCGGCAACGAAGCTCATAAAGTCTTGGTGCACTAACGACCATCCGTCAGCAGAACACATATCAACGTAAAAAATATCAACGTATCAACATAACAACCATGAAACGATTTTTCATTGCTTTGGCTCTTATTCCTATGCTTGTGCAGGCCAATCCCGTTGACAAAACCACAGCTATGCGAGTGGCGGAAAATTTCTGGTGGCAGGAATTCAAAGAGCATGTAAGCTTCACCGACTACTCCAGCGTGCTGGATTTGACCGAGATTTACTTGTTTGAGGAGATAAACGACAGGGGTTTCATAATCGTATCGGCCGACGACCGGGCAATGCCAGTGCTGGGATACTCGCGACGCCCCTTTGCGACACACAACATCTGCCCATCGGTTGTGTCATGGCTACGCACGTATGAAGAGCAGATTGTGTATGCACGGATGAACGACATCAAGGCCGACGAAACGGTAAGCGGAGAATGGGACGCGCTGAAAACCGGAACACCTTTGCCCGAGCCCAAAGCGTCGATACAGGTAGATCCTCTGCTGACCTCGGCATGGGACCAGGACGAGCCATACAACCTATACTGCCCCGGCGAGGGCAACAACAAAGCACCCACGGGGTGCGTGGCGACCGCGATATCGCAGGTGATGAACTACTGGAAATATCCCGAACACGGTTTCGGATACAACGAATACAACTATGCCGACTACACCGACACCAACTTCGGATGGACTTACGGCACCTTGAGCGCCGACTTCGAAAACACCTACTATGACTGGGACAACATGGTCGATACGTTGCACACCACGTCGGACAGCGCCAGCATCAAAGCCGTAGCCCTGCTCAACTACCAGTGCGGCATAGCGCTCAACATGCTGTACAAACCAGGCGGAAGCATGGCCTTTGTGACTATTGAGGACAACATCCTGTTCGACACCAACCACTACCCCACGCGCATCGCCGCCGAGAACATCATACCCCGGTTTTTCGGCTATTCGTCGGCAACAGAGGGACGCCTGCGCAACGAATTCAGCACGGTGACGGGATGGATAAACCTGCTGCGTGACGACCTGCAGAAGGGCCGCCCCATAGTGTTTGCCGGAGCTGCGGAAGAAGGACCGTCGGCCGGACACTGCTTTATCGTTGACGGATGCAACCCTCGCCTGTATTTCCATATAAATATGGGTTGGGGTGGCTCTTATGACGGCGACTACCGCATTGACGCACTTTCTCCATACAGATACAACTTCAACAGCCGCCAGCAAGCCATCATAGGCATGAGGCCACCGCAGTTCTCGAGCGTCAAGGTGGTATGTAGCGGCGCTGAAAACGAAAACAGCGGCGTTTTCCATGGTCAGACTCCCGTATGCGAAACGTTCGTAAACATGACCAACGGCGGCACCGAAAACATCCTCGACATAACAGCCGGCGAAGGAGAGATTATAGCCACAATCGCGGTGGACAACGACGTAGTGTACAGCTACGGCTCGGTTTATAATCAGGAAAACCTTAATGTCCAAAATCAAAAACACATAAGCTACGACTTCTCCTCGATTGAAGACGATGTGACACTTCGCATTTACTTCACCAGCGGAGAGCTGTCGATAGACGCAGCCAGTCGCGACGCCGACAAACTGACGGTGTATGCCAAAGACAAGAACGTGATATTGAAAGGGTGTTCCATCGGATGCGGCAGCATCTATGACATCATGGGACGCAAGGTGGCAGACTTTGACGGTCATGAATCCGCCTCTCTATCCGTTCCTGTGTCGCAGAACGGCGTCTATATTGTCAGAACCAACGGATTGTCGCACAAAGTAGTGGTAAGATAAGACAAAACTAAACTTCCAAAAACAGCACACAAAACTCCGATATGCTACTACTGCTCATCTTCCTCTTTGGCGCAATGTCCATCTCGTTCCTGTGTTCGATATTGGAATCGACTCTGATGTCAACTCCCATATCGTATATTACCCTACGGGAGGACGAAGGCTACAAACCCGCTATACGATTCAAACAATACAAGACGGACAACGCCCGACCCATAGCCGCCATCCTGTCGCTGAACACCATTGCCAACACCATCGGCGCGGCAGGCGTGGGCCATCAGGTCAACGACGCGTTTGGAAGCCATTGGTTTACGCTGGTGTCGGTTGTCACCACGATACTGATTCTGCTTTTTTCAGAGATAATTCCGAAGACAATCGGCACACGCCATTGGTGCAAGCTTATGGGTTTCGCTTCCAACACAATACGCCTGCTGATAATACTCATGTTCCCTTTCGTGGTTCTCATAGAATTATTCACGAAGGTATTCACCCAAAAAAATTACGAGGAAACCGCGGTAAGCCGTGAGGAAGTTGCGGCCATGGCCGACGTGGGCGAGGACGAAGGCGTCATAGACGAGGACGAGAACAAGATTATACAGAACATCTTCAAGCTGGACGACATTCACATATACGATGTGATGACGCCGCGCTCGGTGGCAGCTGTCGCACCGGAGAACATGACCATCAAGTCGTTCTACCGTGACGACGAATACTCGCATTTCTCCCGCATACCGGTATATTCCGACACTGCCGACGACATAACCGGCTACATTCTCCGCAGCGAGGCACTGGAATACCTGGCCGAAGACAAGTTCTCAAGTCATCTGTCCGACATCAAACGTCCCCTACCCTACTTCAACGAGGAAGACTCCATAAGCAGCGCATGGGAGACGATGCTCAAACAGAAGGTCCAGATTGCCATAGCCATAGATGAATACGGATGCTTCCAGGGCATTCTCACTCTCGAGGACATCATAGAAACCATTTTCGGATTGGAAATCATAGACGAAAACGACGAGGTGAGCGACATGCAGCAGTATGCACGAGAGCGCTGGCAGCAACGCCAACGCCGCTTCCAGTCAATCACCATACCCGAAGACAGCGAGGAAACAGGCAGAAGCTGATGACAACAGTCAAGTATATATATCACAGTTGTTTCGTGCTTGAGAACGACGATGTGGTCGTAGTGTTCGACTACTGGAAGGACCCGCTGGGCTATCTCCACGACATTCTGGCTAACACTCAAAAGGTTGTATATGTGTTTGCCTCTCATTTTCACGAAGACCACTACAATCCTGAGATATTGAAATGGGGGCATGGGGACGAGCGCATCACGGTGCAACCTCGTCTGATGCTTTCTTACGACACGGTCAGAAAACGTCGTGTGCAGCGCACTCTCGTCAGAGACATAATGAACCCGGAACGGTTCTACGAAGACGAATATCTGAGAGCCATCTATTACCGTTCAACCGACATCGGGGTGGCAATAGCCGTCTCTTTCTCCGACGGTACCACGGCTTTCCACGCAGGGGACCTGAACAACTGGTATTTCACCGAAGGCGACCACCTCAAAGTATCGCTCGACGAGATGGAGGGAATGTATTTGTCTGTGGTGCGCTCCGTGCGTGCCGACATACCGCATTTCACACATGTGATGCTGCCCATCGACCCGCGGCTGGAGTCAAACATGCTTCGCAGCTCGATGCAGTGGCTGAACAAAATATATACCGACAACTTCTACCCGATGCATTTTTGGCATCGATATTCGCTCATAACCGAAAGTCTGAAGGAGATGCAACAGCTTTTCACAGACACAACGTTCTGGTGTCCGACACCGCTGCCTGTGGGATGCGTCAGCGAACCACAGCCGGTTACAGCTCCCGATCCTGACTAGGACATACGACTGTTTTTATTGCAGCTCTTACACCTATTCCTCGACGTCGTACACGTACACATTGTCCGCCGCGTCGATGACGAATAGCTGTCCGTCTTTCACCTCAATGTACTGAGCTTTCTTTTCGAGCGACATACGGCTGGCGACATCGCCGGTCTTTTTGTCGAGCAAGAACACGAAATCTTTTTCGGACGTGAAACCGTATGTACACACTATATAATTGTCTTCCACGACAATTATGTCGTTACTCATCAGATAGTCCGTCTGCCACAGCAGCTTGCCGCTCTTGGCGTCGAGGCAGTACATGCGGGAGCAACGTCCGTCCAGTTTATCCGAATATGTCGGACATGCCATATTGAAATAGAAGCGACCTTTCTCGTAGCGTATGTCCTGGAGCTCGAGCATATATTCCCCGGTCAAACGGCACAGGTCGTACTCTTTTGCCAACTTGCCGTCTTTGCCGTAAAGTGCCAGCACAAAAGCATAGGTTTCCTCGTTCATCGAGTTTCTGAACAGGCCGAATGAGCCAAAATCGGTCTTTTCCGAGATGATAAGCTGCATCTGCTCTGTCGTCTCCGAGCGCATGAGGTTCGGCACCCGCGATTCGTCGCGCAAACGGAAATAGAATCCCGCCGGCTTATTCTTGCCGGTAAGGCCGAAACGTGTTTCCCATTGTGCGCCGATGGCTGGGTGTTTCTTCACAAGCGTAAGTTTCTGTGCGTCAACCGTGCCGCACATCAGCAGCATAACGCACAATACCGATAGGAAACGATAATATTTCATATTCATATTGCTCTTTTATTTGAACTGCAAAAATAACTATAATTTCTCAAACCGACAAACCTCATCGGTATCATCGGCTCAAAACCCTTCTTATAGCAGCCAGAGTGTGCGTATATTGCCCCATGTCTGCGTTAAATATCCCACGGCTGTCAATCCGGTCAACCCTGACTTGTCCAGAGGCGTGGATTACCCTGTTGTCGCCGATATATATGCCGACATGAATAATCTTCCCGCCATCGTTTTTGAAGAAACAAAGGTCATTCTGCACCGCGTCGTCTATCGACTTCACCTCCTCGCCACAAAGCACCTGCTGCGATGCATCGCGCGGCAGCTGCACCCCGCAGACGCGGTAAACCACCTGAGTAAGCCCCGAGCAGTCGATGCCCATGCAGCTCTTACCTCCCCATAGATAAGGTGTGTGAAGCAGTTTCGATGCCAAATCGATCGGCTTTAACAACTCATGTTCAAGCAGTTCTGGAAGCCTCGCACCCATCGGCACAAGGAACGAATCGTCTCCCAGCGACACACTCATCAACGGCTCCGCGACATAGCCCTGCCACTGGCCGATAGCCTCATATTCCGCCTTCTCGACAACGGTGTATTGCTTGTTGTCCACCCATCCCTCGTAGTCATACTCGGCACAGTGCACGCGACTCCATTTCTCCTGCCGTTCCAGCACAGTCATACGGTCGCCAAACAGCAGTTCGTCAACCAGTTCCGCTCTATCCGAAGCTTCCGCCCTCACGGGGCAAAGTGGCAATGTGCAAATTCCGTACATAATATTATAGTCTTCCGCTTTCAACGTAAAGTGTTATACGCTCTATGAGGTTGTCTTCCTTGTTGTGTTCAGGGTCGTAGCGAGCCTTGAGTTTGAAGCCGAAAATCCAGGCGAACGACTGATAGAAGCCTGCACGCACCTTTCCACGCAGCTCGCCGACACACATGTAAGCCGATTTGCCCGTCTCGCGGTCGAGGAGTTTAAGAAGCACCTTCCCTTGCGAGATGGTGCATTTTTTCAATTCCGCAGCATAGCGTTCCGTTATCTCGTCTTCCTTGGCTTTCATATACTTGCGCCGCTCACTCTTGGACATGTCTTTCACGTCGCGTTCCACTATGTCCAGCTCTCGGCGGGCCGCTTTGGCGTATGGCAGCATCTTCTTGATGTTGCGAATCAGTTTTTTGTTCTTTTTTATCTCCTCCTCGGTAAGGCTCACCTGCTTCACCACGGTCACCTCCCTCAGATAGTACCTCGGTATGGTGTCGCCTCCAATGATTACCGCCAACTGATAGTTTGGCGACTGTTCCAACGGCTCCTGGGCACGCAATGCAAACGGTGTCATGCATAGAAACAATAATATTATGAGCCGACGGTATATCAACTTTCAACTCTTTATTTTTCATTTTGCATATCCTGCCGCCCATCCAGTCGAGAAGGCCATCTGCAGGTTATATCCGCCCGTATCGCCGTCAAGGTCGAGCACCTCTCCCGCAAAATGCAAACCCTTCACCAGTTTCGACTCCATCGTCTTAGGGTCAACCTCTTTAAGGCTCACACCTCCCTGCGTTACGATTGCTTCGGTATAGTCGCGAGTTCCCGTCAACGTGAGCTGGCAGTCTTTCAGGAATCCAAGCAGCCGTTTTCGCTCGGCGGCGTTTATCTGGTTCAGCCGCTTGTAATATTCTATATGCATCGACTTGAGCGCCAGCGGAATGACCTCGGCGGGAAGCCAGAGACGAAGGGCGTCGTTGAAGACACGCGTGCCGTTCGAGTCAAGGTCTTTTATCAGTCGCTGGTCCAACTCGGCGTTTTCTATGGCCGGTTTAAGGTCGATGTGCGCCACCAGTTTCTCTCCTTCGTGCAGTCTTCGGCTCACCATGCGGCTTGCGCTGAGTGCCAGCGGCCCGCCTATGCCGTCGTCGGTGAATGTCAGCTCGCCAAAGCCATCATACAGTCTCTTCCCCTCTTTTGGCGCTATCCAAAGACGAACATTCTTCAACGTGAACGCCTCCAGGTCGTCGGGCAGCTTCTCCTCGCACACTAGCGGCACCAACGAAGGAACCGTTTCTATCACCGTGTGTCCCGCATCTTTCGCAAGCTGATAGCCCGCACCCGTCGAGCCAGTCGTAGGATAGCTCATCCCGCCGGTAGCCACAATCACCTTCGGAGCGAATACCGTGTCGCCGTTCAGCAGCCTGACTCCGCCAACCCTGCGGCTTCCATCCTCCTCGTCAACAATCACAAGGCTCTTCACCGCGCTGTTCTTCCGAATCTCGACGCAGTCGTTCTTTTCCAGTTCTTCCACCAAAGCCAGGAATATGTCCAACGCCTTGCCGCTGGAAGGGAACACCCTGTTACCGCGCTCCACTGTGAGCGGAACGCCCCGTTTCTCGAAGAAGTCCATCAGTTCCGTGTTGAAGAACCTGGCGAAGCAATTACGCAGAAAACGCGCGTCGGAGCCGACGTGCGTCATAAATTCTTTCAACGTTGCTGTGTTTGTGAGGTTGCATCGGCCTTTGCCTGAGATGCGAAGCTTGCGGCCGGGTTGGTCCATCTTTTCGAGGAGCACCACCTGTTTGCCGCTCTCAGCCGCTGCGGTTGCCGCCATCAAGCCTGCTGCACCGCCGCCGACAACGACCACGTCGCTATTTCGAGAACCAGCCAATATCGTGCGGGTGTATGCAGAGCACAGGTATCTGCGAGTGGTGAACTATCTGCTGCGCGTTGGTTCCGAGGAATATACGTGCCACATTTATCGGATTGTTCTGCTCCGTGTTAATCGCCACCAAGTCCGCGTCTATCTCCTCGGCATACTTCATCACCGTGTCGCAGTAGTTGCTGTACCTTTTCACTATGCTCGAGTGTTTCACTCCCTCCTGCTTCATAAACTCCTCAATCTGGAAGATGTACGTGCGCAAATCCGACGCATATACCGGCGAGTCAATCAAACCCAGGATATGCACGCGCGAACCGAATATCTTTGCCATCTCCGTCGTGAACGGCACCTTCTGTCTGGAAGTTTCGTTCACCCTTATCGGCATCACGATGTTCTCCAAATCCTTGTGGAAGTTGAAACCCTCTCTCACGGTCAGCACCGGGCAGGGTGAATCCTGCACAATCCTGACTGCCGTGCTGCCCATGAAATACCTCTCGAATCCCGACGCTCCGTTGGTACCGCACACAATCATCGGCGATTTCTCATCCCTTGCCACAGCACCGAGCACCTGCGCCACCTTGCCGCTGCGCACCTCGGTGGTCAGTTTGCCTCCGGTCAGCCGACGGCCGTATTTCTCCTGCAGGTCCACCAACTTGTCGCCAGCCAGGTGGATGGCCGACTCCAGCTGCTCATCCGTGAAAAGTTTCTTCTCACGCTTTACCCAAATCAGTTTGACATCAGTCTTCATCTTGTTGGCGATGTCTATAGCCAACTCAAGAGCCATGTAGGATCCGTTCGAGAAGTCTGTTCCAACTACAATAGAACTCATTTTTTGTGCTTTTTCAATGTTATACGTCTTAAAACGACCCATTGTTACAAATATTGTACGTGAGGCAATATTTTTTTATATTTATTAAGAAAACTCCCCCCGAAAAAAAACTCCCGAAAAAAGAAAACCACTCCCGAAAACCCCATCACGAATTAAAAAACTCTCCCGAAAACCACTCGCGAATCAAGAAAACACTCACGAAACCCCCTCGCGAATCAAGAAACCACCATCCCCCACAACCCTCCCGACTAAAAAAACTCCACAAAAACCCCACGCCCC
>JAFZTV010000061.1 GCA_017618625.1 Bacteroidales bacterium
AGTACCAGGACGGATTGTCCGAACTGAAATGCTGCAATACATGGTAGAAGAGCAGCGTGTCGCCCTCTTCCCAGCCGCCGTTGCGGCTCAACAGGGCCTCCGTGAGACCGCGTACAGTGAGTCCATCGGCCGACCCCGCCGGGCCTATCGAGAGGTCCGTCACCACGCAGTCCGTCTCCCACCATGCCGTTATCGGCGGCAGCACGCCGTCCGACACCGCCACGGGCACCACCACAGCCGCGAATGATTCCACCTCTTCCCTTACAAGGTATATCGGTGGCGTGTGGCGCGCAAAGGAGAGGAAACGGTTGTAGTTGTTCTGCCCCGGCAGCAGGAATTGAAATTCTGGCTTCCACTCTTCGGGAAACATTTTGTAGAGATGAGACGAATTGGCCATGTTTGAGGCTGAAAGGCATTGTGCCGGCTGCCACTTGTGTCTTGGGAAATTCTTGTGTACCCGTCCAATATAAATGCCATGCTTGTTGTATACCGTTAAATCGCCGATTGTGCCGGTTTTTACTACGAAAGGTTGTGCTAATTTTTTCATAACTTTTTATTTTTAAGGTTTATATATTGATTTTTTGTTGTCCGATGCAATTCCATGCAGTCCTATGCTAGTCTCGGTGATGTCCCAATGTTCCTTCGGTGTTCTTTCGGTATTTCTCCAACTGTTTCCCAACTGTTCTCCAACTGTTCTCCAACGTAGGATAGGAAAACAGTGGGTGAACAGTTGAATATCAGCAGGGTAAGTGCCGAAGGAAGGGCGAAGGACCATAAAAGGAACACCGAGAGATCATTGTGACCAGGCTGCGCGGTGGGGGAGGGGGTCTTGACCACGCGTTTAGGCTGCGTACCGCTATTTGGTAGAGGCTCTACCGCTGTGTGGTTGTTGTCGTACCGCTGTGTGGTAGTGGTTGTACCAGCGTTGGGTACAGCTTCTGGTTGGTTTTGCTTGTTTACGACTGCCACAGTGTTGGTGTTGCTGTTGGTGGTCGGTTGCTGTTGTTTCGGCCAGAACGCGAAGGCAAATAACACTGCCACCGATGCTGCTGCCGCCACTATGCTCCACCGGCGAGACTTTCTCTGACGGTCGTGAATGCGCTTCATGACCCGCTGCTGCATATCGTCGGGCATGTTCATCCCTGCGGCTCGGTCGTTCTGTCGCTGCAAGGCCTGGCGGAAAAGATCGTCATTGTTCATCGTTGATGCGTGTTAAGATGATTCTGAGTCGTTGGCGTATTCGGTGAAGTTGGCTGCTGAGCCGTGATGCTTCACGATCGAGAGAGTTGTCGGCGCTGCCTGTGATGTAGGCTATTTCTTTCAAGGGTCGTTGGTCGAAGTAGTAGAGTTGCAGGAGCATCTGGTCTTCGGGCGTTAGTTCCTGGATGGCTTCGTCCAACTGTTCGACGGTCGTCGTGTCCGGTAGTTCGTCGGGGATTTCCTCGTTCACCACAAGCGGTATCTCCACCAGACGTTTTCGTCGTCGCAAATGATGCAGTGCTTCGTGATAGGCCAAGCGGTGAAGCCACGTCTTCAGCGAAGCCCTCGCTGGGTTGTAGTCGTTCAGATGTTCGTAGGCAGCCACGAAAGTCTCCTGTACCACGTCCTCAGCATCTTCCTGGCAGGTGACAATTCGTGCGACGAAAGTCATGAGCGCAGGGCCATACTGTTTTACCAATGCGGCTAAGTCCTCAGCTCTCTTGCTATCGTGTATGTGGCGTATAAACATCTGTTAGTTGTTCGTCGTTCTATACTTATATATACTATAGAGGGCGGAATGTCACGCCGCCCTTGCTACAATTAACGAGAATTAACAATTTCCCCGCTTATTCGTCTCTGTATTCGAGAATATCGCCAGGCTGACAACCCAACTCGCGGCAGATGGCTTCGAGGGTGGTGAAGCGTACGGCCTTGGCCTTTCCTGTCTTCAAAATAGAGAGATTGGCCAGCGTGAGCCCTACGCGTTCGGCGAGTTCACTCAGCGACATTTTGCGCTTGGCCATCTCTACGTCTAAGTTTACCACAATCTTTCCCATACGGCTTAAATGGTTAAATCCTGTTCTTCCTTCAGTTTCAGTCCGATGGCAAACGTCTCGGCCACAATCAGATTAAACACACTGAATATCAGTATGCCGAAATAGTTATCGTAGACCTCTGTCAGGCTTGAACTGGTGAAGTATTCATCGGCAGAGGCTATGATTGCCACAATGAGCAATCCCACTCCCGTCAGACGGAGCAGGACCACGTTTTTCCACTCAAACACCTTGTCGTGATTTACATTGAGGATGAAACGCACAAAACTAAAGAACGAGACAAGGGCTGCTACCGCGGCACACATTTCGGCGATGAATTCAAAAAACATCCTCCAGGAAAAAGGAGTGTCGGCATCTTCGGCACCTCTGCGCCATCCTTCCTGAAAATCGTCGGCACCCATTACAAACGTCATGATTACTTGTGTTGCCATCAGCAGCAACATCAGAACACAAAAAATATTCAGCTTCTTTTTCATATCTATTGTTTTTTAATGATTATACAGTGAGTTCTTGCTCTTCTTTGAGTTTCCGGGCATCTTTCAGAATTTTGGGAACAAAGAATAGGCCGATGGTCATCCAGTAGAGCGGACCGGTATACAGAGTATGTGCCATTCTGGGAAACTTGTCAATGTAATCGCTCTCGATGATGTTGAAAACATACTTGTTGAATTGTCCGGCAAATCCAAAATAGATGAAGATGGATATACCTACCAGATAAAACAGACGGACGCACCACTTGGAGTACTGCTTATTAATATAAGTAAGGTATATCATCAGCAAGAAGATACAAAAGAAATAGGTTCTGGCGATGTTGTCTATCAGATAGATGAAGTTCTGATAATACTCATAGTTTGTAGTTGCTGCTTGCATCCGGGTGATGTCGCCATAGATCAACCAAGCCATCATGGCTGCCAAACACAGCAGAAAGAGAATTCCAGGCCAATTCTTCATGGCGTCGCGGAATAATGCTTTAATTTCCATAGTTTTTATCGTTTTAATTTGCTTATTTATTGATTTTCGATATGCAAAGGTATATCTTTTCTCAATACCAACCAAATAAAATCGATAAAAGTTTATCGTTTTTCGATATATTTAACATTTTGTGGGGA
>JAFZTV010000062.1 GCA_017618625.1 Bacteroidales bacterium
AACTGTTAGGACACGAATTATCATTAATTTACCATGAAATAATTCATTGTTAATTTGTATACAATTTGTGGTAATTCATGTGTCTTCAAAGAAAAGATACTCTTTCTTCCATTTGTTGTAAAAAGGATATGGGTTGACCCGATGTCGAGCCATTGTGGGGCCGTTTTGGGGGACGGCGAAAGAACGGCCCTTGAACGGCGTTACAACGGCGCTACTCTCTCCCTAAAGTGCACTTTTTATTTTACGTTTCCACATTCACAAATTTCCATATTCTTTATATTTTTCCGACTATAATATTTTGCTGCTTTTTGCGTTTATGGGAATGATTTATGTCACGCTGCGGAACATACATGTCCAACAATAAATACAACTATCCGGCCATCGCGATTGCGGTGGTTGTGAACGGACTTTTGTGGGCTTTGGCGGTGTGGCTGTTGCTCTCCGGCTCGGCGGTTGCGATGGTAGGGGGTTGGCTGTTTGTTGGAGCCAAGGCTTTGATGCTGCTGACCACTACGATTGGGCTGATTTGCCATCCGGCTCAGGCGTGGGGGATTTTTGCGGGTCGTTACCGTTTCGACCGTAGGCCGCTGCGGGGTGTGGGACAGGCGTTGACCCGTTTTGTGTGGGAGCTGCCGCAGACGGGCATAGGCTATTTGGTTACCCAATGGCGCAACATCCTCGGTAAGGTGAAGCGGGTGGACTGCCTGCATGGCATCGTCTTCGCTACAGGTCGCAACCGCCAGCCGCACACATACGCTGGGGTTTCGACGGGCTGTTTTGTGAATATGTGGCTGCCCAACGAGATAAAAGGGGATTTTGAAGAGTTTGCACGGCACTGCCCGTTTGATATGTACAGGCATGAGTTTGGCCACACCATCGACAGCCAACGGTGGGGCTGGTTCTATCTGCCTGTGGTAGGGTTCCCTAGCCTCGTCAGCCAATGCCTCGAACTGGTGGGCTTTCTTCACCACCGCCACGAAAACTTCTATGCCGAACGTTGGGCAAACCGCCACGCCGCCAAGCATTTCGACAAAGACTAAGTCAATTGCCTCACTTAACGTTATTTCGATGTTAGTTTAACGCTATAAAAGCGTTGAAATATCGTCGAAGTGCTGTTGAAATAGTTGGAAAAAGGGAAAGGGGGAAGGAATAGATACAAGTCCTGACAACTTACTTATTTTGTCAATTCTAAAAAGAATTGTATTTTTTCACTGTGGAACTTAATGAGTAAAATATCATTATTGACAACAATCTCAGTCGCATTGCAGAGGAAGGAATGTAAAAACATATCATCCATGCCTGCTGCTACGGTGCAAGGTATATATGTTTCAATTATACTCTTTTATAAGTTGTTCTATTATTGGCTTTATTTGTGGGATGTCGACAGCGATGGTTTCCCAAAGTTGGCGAGGGCGTATCTTGTAGTATCCATGTACCAACACATGACGCATACGCTCAATGTCATCCCAATTCACTTCGTTGTGACTGGTTCGGTACTGAAGTGTCAGTTTGTACACTGCCTCGCCGATAATCTCGACATGTTTCACCAATCCGAAGTATACGACAGGATTTGATTGCGCCTCTTCCAGCGTGTGGTGCTCCACGTAGTCAATAAGCACATTTATGGCTTCAAGAATATGCTGTAGCCGCTCAATATCTCTAACCTCTTCTCTCATATATCAGTTGTTTGTCTCGGTTAGCTGATTCCACGGCAAAGGGTAGCAGACATCCGTCCTCTATTAAATCTACACGCCGACCCGTGCTGCGTTCCAACTCACCCATCATGTGCGAAATGGTGAGCAAGGAAATACGAGCCGTATCGTCGTATTGCACAAGTATGTCGACATCGCTTTCGGGCGTTTCCTCGCCACGTGCGAAAGAACCGAATAGCCAAGCCTTCACGACGGGTTGCGTCTTGAAGTAGTCGGCTATAATCTTTGTCATCTCTTGTGTGCTCATAAGGCAAGTTTATTGGATTGTTTCAATTTGCAAAATTACACATTTTATTTGGTTCGACGAAAAATATTTTCAGTCGACAGCTTTAGGTTCCGCAAAATGTACAACAATTGCCACAGTTTATAAGTCGGTCGTTTATCTGATAAAGAACATTAGC
This sequence comes from Bacteroidales bacterium, assembly GCA_017618625.1. The sequence goes on from JAFZTV010000062.1 coordinate 2,114, forward strand.
CCCAAAGTCATGTGGCCATCCGTGGGCGGGATAAGTTCAATAAGTTCCAATAAGAAAAACAACTTTTTTTGTATATGTCGCGCAAAAGTCGTAATTTTGTAGGCTGAATTATTTGATAAATTAATTAATTATTATAATATAACAATATGATTAGCAACAATTTTGCCCCGAGACACAACGGTGTCTCCAACCCTGCTGACGAACAGAAGATGCTGAAAGAAATCGGCGTCAGCTCGATGGAAGAACTTATCGACAAGGCAGTGCCTGCCGCTATCCGCCTGAAAGAACCGATGCCCATTGCCGACGGCATCAATGAGTATGAGTTCCTGAACCGTTGCCGCTCGTTGGCTCAGAAGAACAAGGTGTACAAGACCTATATCGGTATGGGCTATTACGGCACCATCACACCGTCGGTTATCCAGCGCAATGTGTTTGAGAACGCCGGTTGGTACACCGCCTACACTCCTTATCAGACTGAGATTAGCCAGGGTCGTCTCGAAGCCTTGATGACCTATCAGACGATGGTGGCCGATATGACCCACATGCCTATGGCCAACGCCAGTCTGCTGGACGAAGCCACCGCTGGCGGCGAGTGCATGCTGATGTTCTACGCCAGCCGCAGCCGCCAGGCTCAGAAGGACGGTGTGAACAAGATTTTCGTTGACAACGGCATCCTGCCGCAGACCCTCGACGTGATGCGCACCAACGCCGCTCCCCGCAACATTGAGATTGTGACGGGCGACGTAAAGGACTTCGATTTCGATGCCGGCAAGTATTTTGCCGTCGTGGTGCAGAACCCCAACCAGTTTGGTGAGGTGTGCGACTATACTGAGTTTATCGCCAAGTGCCACGAGAAGGGTATCTTTGTGGGTATGGCCACCGACCTGATGGCTTTGGCTATGGTGAAGACTCCCGGCGAGATGGGTGCCGACTGCGCTTTCGGCAGCAACCAGCGTTTCGGTCTGCCTATGGGCTTCGGCGGTCCCCATGCAGGTTTCTTTGCCATCACCGACACCTTTAAACGTGCTTTCCCCGGACGTATCATCGGCTGGAGTATTGACGTGAAGGGCAATCCCGCCCTGCGTATGGCTCTGGGTATGCGCGAGCAGCACATCAAGAGAGACAAGGCCACCTCGAATATCTGCACCGCTTCGGCCCTGCAGGCCATCATGAGCGGCTTCTACGCCCTGTGGCACGGTCCCGAAGGCATCCGCAACATCGCTGGCAACATCCACAGCATCGCCACCGTGCTGGCCAAGGAGCTGGAGAAATATGGCTACAAACAGCATAACCGTGCTTTCTTCGACACCCTCGCCCTGCAGTGCCCGGTGAAGACCGACGTCGTGAAGAAGGTTGCCCTTGAGCATCATATCAACTTCCGCTACATCTGCGAGGAGTGCATCGGCATCAGCATCGACGAGACCACCAGCCGTGACGACGTGAACGAGATTATCACTGTTCTCGCCACCGCTGCCGGCAAGAAACCCGAACTGCTGCAATGCAGTGGCAGCTGCTGCACCAGCATCGTCTCGCTGCCGGAGAACCTGATGCGCACCACTCCTTATCTGACCCACAGCATCTTCTCCAAGTATCACAGCGAGACCGAGATGATGCGCTACATGAAGAAACTGGAGGTGAAGGACCTGAGCCTGAACCGCGCCATGATACCGCTGGGAAGCTGCACCATGAAGCTGAACGCCGCCGC
>JAFZTV010000063.1 GCA_017618625.1 Bacteroidales bacterium
GTGCCCATCTCCTCCACCTGCTCACAGTATTCGATGTCGATATCGGTGGGCGTGTACTCTTTGTTGTGCTCCACAGTAAAGCAGTAGCCCGGAGGCGGACACTTGCAGCCGAGCCGCTGCATCTCAGGCCCGATCTTCTCGTAACACATTGGGCCGAGGGCGGCATAGTTGGGGATGACTTCGCGATGGCTGGCCACGATGATTTCGGGCAATGATTGGATGCTGAATTTTTCCATTGTGTTGATTTTGTTGCGGGAGTCTCTCCACTGCTGCAGCCGGTCGCGCCGCCGCACCAATGTGCGCAGCAGGCTTTCCGTCTCCTGGATTTTGGCCGACAGCAGGTCTGGGTCGGGAATGTGCGACTCGTCATCGTACAGGTCCTTGATTTCCTCCAACGAGAAGCCGAGCCGCTTGAGGTCGAGGATGTCGTTCATGCGCTGCATCTGCTCGATTCCGTAGTAGCGGTAGCCCGTCCATTCGTCCACCCGCTGCGGCGACAGAAGGCCCTTCTGTTCGTAGTGGCGCAGAGTCTTGACCGTCACTTGCATCAGTTTCGAGAACTCTCCAATTGTTAATAATTGTTTGTTACTCATAGTTGTACAACATTAATGCTTATCGATTAGCGGATGCAAAGTTAAGGCATGACCCAAGGGACGAGTCAAGCACTTTATGATTTTTTAACATGATTTACTGCTTCAGGAATTCTTTGAGCTTCTGGTTGAACGTGTCCGACTGCTCCATGTGTATGAAGTGGCCGCAGGTGGTCAGCTCGGTGTAATCGAGGTTGGGGTAGAGTGCCTGCATCTTCTGCTCGTTGTCGGGGTCGAGGCCGCTGTTCTGCGTGCAGATAACCATTACGGGGCAGGTCAGCTGTGTGTTAGGCCACCACTGCCGCTCCACGAGGTGCCGCATGGTGCTGGAGGCCACATATTGCGGCGTCTCGGGCATCACAGACATCGCATAGTCGGTCACCCATTGCGGTGTCTCCTTGCCGGCGAGCGATGAGACGAATCCCTTAATCACCTCGCGACAGTCGGGGCCGTCGAAGGCGTGGCCAAACTGGTTGACGGCCTCCACGTATTCGGGGGTCTCGGTGCCGTCGTAGAAGCAATAGACGCCGTCGACATCCACCAAGGCGCCGCCGTGGCCGGTGGTCATCAGCGTGTGACGACAGACCGGTGTACCAAGGCTGTGACCCACAAAGACAGCATCCTTGATGCCGTTGGCGTTCAGCACCTCGTCGATAGCATGGGCGAAGAAGTCGAGAGTGTATTCCACCTGCGGCTTGTCGCTCTTTCCGTAGCCAGGCAGGTCGATGAAGACGAGCTGCACATCTTCGTCGCGGAACGCTTTAAACTGCTTCTCCCAAGTGTTCATGTCGCACCCAAAGCCGTGTACGAAACAGAGTGTCTTTGCCTCTGTATTTGTATTCCAAATCTTGTAATGCACCCTGACGCTGTCGTCGATGGTGACATACTCCGACTTCACATCGCTGAGCGTCTGGGGTTGGCGGCTGCAACCAAACAGCATTAGCGCAGCCAATAATAACAGGAAGTTTCTTTTCATAATAAAAGCCATATGGATATTGGGTTAATCATGATAATCACTGTCTTTCCATTCAAATTTCACCGTCTCTGGTACTAAGTACTTGCCTATCTTGTAGTCGATATTGGCTTTGTGGGCCTGGCAGAGCTGGTGGCACCGCTTCACGCGGTACATCTTGCCGTCCTTGACGAAGTGGGCGCCCGTCTGGTGGAAGCGGAACGGGATGTCTTTGGCGACACATTGCTCGCGGAGGGAAAGCACCCAGTCGTAGTGGCAGGGACGCGCCTCCACGCCCGACTCGCCACCCACCGACACCTCCTCTATCGTCTTGTCGAGATATGGTGTCAGGTCGATGGCGGAAATCAAGGGAGACACGATGATGCTCTTGTGACGGATGGGCAGCCGGAGGAAGATGGGCAGGCGATAGTCGGCCATCTCCTGGTTCTCCACCGTGCAGCCCACGATGACGTTCTCGTAGCCGTCGCCCCAATCGTCGGGCACGCACTCCATGAAGCGGTCGATGCGCTTGGTGAAGAAGTAGAACCAGAGGTCGCTCCGTTGTCGCATCATCTGCCAGCACTCCGGCCGCCAGGGGTCTGCGTCTTTCAACAAAAAATCAGATGTGAAGCAGGTGAAGACCAGCTTGCCGCTCGCTATCTTCCACGACTTATCGCGCTTGCGCTTGACGGGGAGGTTGAAGTTGGCCGTCCTGCGGCATTCGCTGCTCGAAACCTCGCTGCCATACATCTCGTCCTGCCGATAGACATAGCAGTACCTGCACCCGGGGCTAATCTTGGTGCACCCGTGCCACGGATTCCAGTCAGCGTATATCTCCCAATGCTCGGACATGGGTATATTACTGTTTCATATTGAGGATCCTGTTGGCAATCTCTTCTGGATGGTCCACCAACAGTTGCCCATGATTCATTCCCGGAAAGACCTCAATGTGAGCATCAGGACAGAGCTTCAACAAATGCCTGGCCTGGGGTTTGGCCACAAAAGCCTCCTTTGTGCCATACCAAAAATGGATGTCGGCACCTTGAATAGCCTCCAGTTTATGGGTATAGACATCCTTATATCCATCGCGGACAGCTTTTCCTTTGCCAGAAGGCCACACCTTCCTGCATTCGTCCAATAGTACACCGAAATAGTGGGAATGGAAAACCATCTTCCAGAAACCCGTCCAATGGTAGCAAGTCCAAACGTTCAGGCTTTGGTAGTATCGCAATGGGTTCACACTCCATTTTGGCAGTGGCAGCAACGGAGCAGCGTCCATGATGGCGTGGTCAATTACAATCTCATTCCGTTCCATGATTCGGGACAGGATTTTTCCACCCAAAGAAAGGCCGTATGCAACATCCAGATGACCGTTAAGGTTTTCCTGAACATAATGAGTCGCCTGAACGGCTTGGTCGTCTACAGATGTAAACTGCGACTCTTCCCCGAGCAGAAATCCGTCGATGCCAACGGCAACGATGTAGTATTTGTCTTTCAATAACGCTATTAGTGGCAGGAATATCTCATAGGATACCCCCAAGCCAGGAATCAGCAACAAACTCTGATTTCCTCTATTACCGAATGTGTGGAATGTCATAATGGTTTATTGTTTTCTGATTTTCGCTGCCTTATTGAGGGCTATGAGATATTTATCTGTTCCAATGCGCTGAAATCGACGAAGTCCGCTTTTTGGCCGTAGGTCTCCAGCATAGCTTTGGCATCGGCTGTCCGTTGCTCTTCCGGCATCTTCTGTACCATCTTGTGGAACATCGACATCATCAGCCGATGTTTCATATCCAACTGGCTGTAATCGATGGCACCGCGAAGATGGAATATCTTCTCTTCATTGTAAAGACTGGCTGGTATTTTAGCTTTTATTGACTTCCTAATCTCGCTGAAATATGCTGTTTCGTTCGGGTCGGTCACACCGACCGTGACGATTATCAGTTCTTGTCCGTCAGCCATCTTGTCGACAGTTTTCTTCAAACCCAGGACACCTCCGGCGTACAAACCTCCCATAAAGACAATCCTGTCATATCCTTCGATGTCCTTTGTATGCTTGTAATCAACGGCTTCTATTCCGGTGGTTTCCGACAGATGTTGGGCATAGCGTTTCGTGGAGCCGTACTGGCTACCGTAAATGATGAGAGTATTCATGGTGTTCTTGTGTTAATCTTTCAAGATTTATTTTAAAAACATAAAAAGGCGAAAAATATTGTGCGATTCCGGTCCGTACCCTCTCCGTACCCTCTCCGACTGTTCACCGGTTGTTTAACGGTTTTTTGTCGGAGGAAATTCGGAGGGGAGTCGGAGGGACTACGAATGGTGTTCATATAATTTATGATACATGACGATATACGAGCTGTTTTTTTGTGTTTTGACGACCGTTGTGTTGGTATATGAAAAAAATGGTTCATCCGCTAAATGGA
>JAFZTV010000064.1 GCA_017618625.1 Bacteroidales bacterium
CCGCCGACGAAGTCGATGCGCTTGTCGGTGCGGAGGTCCTTGATGCCGAGCACCTTGTCGAGGACGAGGTTGCTGAGGATGGTGACATCGAGCACGCCGATGGGGTCGTTGTCGTTGTAGGTGCCGGGCTTGGCGGTCATCTTGTACCAGTGGCCGTCGAGGTACATGCTGTGCTCATGCAGTTTGGCGGGCTTGTAGATGTCGGTGCCCATGTCGGTGAGTTCGTAGCTCTCGCCTACGGCGGCAATGAACTGCTCTTTCGTGAGGCCGTTCAGGTCCTTCACCACGCGGTTGTAGTCAATGACGTTCAGCTGGTTGTCGGGGAAGATGACGGTCATGAAGTAGTTGTACTCCTCCTTGCCGGTATGCTTGGGGTTCTGCTCTTTCTTCTCCTGTCCCACGAGAGCGGCGGCGGCGCTGCGATGGTGGCCGTCGGCGATATACATGGCGGGAACCTGTTTGTCGAAGATGTCAACGAGCTCGGCGATGGTGGCCTTGTCGTCGATGACCCAGAAGCGGTGGCCGAAGCCGTCTTCCTTGGCTATGAAGTCATAGATGGGCTTCTTCGAGGTGATGCCGGCCACGATTTCGTCGATGCGGGCGATGGCGGGGTAGGCGAAGAACACCGGCTCCACGTTGGCGTTGGTGATGCGCACGTGTTTCATGCGGTCCTCTTCCTTGTCCTTGCGGGTCAGCTCATGTTTCTTGATGACCTTGTTCACATAGTCCTCGCTGTAGGCGCAGGCCACGATGCCGTACTGCCACTTGGCGTCGGCGGCGGTGGGGTTCATGCTCTGGGCGTAGATGTAGAGTTTCTCCTCCTCATCCTTGACCAGCCAGCCGAGGTCCTTGAACAGGTTGTAGTTCTTCACCACCTGCAGATACACCTCAGGCGAGTGCTCGTCGGTGCCCTTGGGCAGGTCTATTTCAGCCTTGGTGACGTGCAGAAGGCTGTATGGGTTGCCCTCGCACTCAACGCGGGCCTCTTCCGAGTTCAGTACGTCGTATGGACGCGAAGCCAGTTTCTCGACGATGTCGACGGGCGGGCGAAAGCCCTTGAAAGGTTTGATAATGCTCATGTTGATGTAATATCGTTTGTGTTAATGTAATTTTTTCACGTCTGCAAAGGTACAAACTTTTTGAGACATAGCGCACTTTTTGCCGATTGTGAAAATATGCGTACCTTTGCAAGCGATTTCGAAAGGGAATCGAAGCGTTATGCTGCTCTTGTGATAGAAACGTGAGAAACTTCTATAATGAGCAAGACTGTGTAATGGTTCACGTGCAATGCGTGGGCTCTATATCACATCTTCTCATTGGGTAAATCTCACGACCTCTATCAAAGATGGCGGTGTACAGCGCCACGCTTTTTAGGGAAAAACGCTCGACGAGGCGCGGGAGAGCGATAAAACTGACGAGCCGACAGTAAACGGCATTTGAATTATGGATATAACATCTAAAACAGAAGAGAAAATTTTGTGCATTTGGGCAAAGGTTATCCTTGTTGTGGGTATAATTATAGGTGTATGTGCATTAATTACTGGAACTATTGTTGGATTTGTCATTGCAGATGATGAGGAAACACTTTTGTTTATTATTCCGTCAATTATAGTGTCCTCATTGATCACGATACCATCTATTTTAATGTGGGCCACTGTGAGACTCCTTGCAAAAATGTCGTTAAATCTTTCGGACACAAACTCAGCTATTATTAAAATGTCAACCATCGTTGAAACAAATCTAAAAAAGAAAATTGAAAGCAAACAACCTACGGATGTTAATAGTAAGACTAATAGCAAACCTATTACCCCTTCGAAACAAACAGTACAGGAAAACAAACCTAAACCGATGGAGAGTGTGTTGATCGTACTGGACGAAATAAACAAAAAGGGTGGCAGTGAAACTGACAAATTATGCCGTTTAATGGAAATGCGAGATGACGGTAAAATTTCGGATGAGATGTATGATGCTGTACTCTCAAAAATATCATAAACAATATTATTGGGAATATAACTCAGGGGCGGCGGATTTGAAAAATCCGCCGCCCCATTCTTTCATTTTATCGCGAACCTTCCCACGTCGCCTTTTTCTCTCAGTTGGCGGCGGCACTCGGTGGGCGAGAGGTTGAACTCGCGCTCGTAGATGAAATACATGTTGCCGCGCGTGCCCATGCCGCAGCGGCGGTCGGTGGGGGAGTGTTTGTGGTCGCGGTGCGCCTGCGGGGGTCAGTATTCCATGCGCAGGTTGTCGCACCAGACGACGCTTCCGGGGCAGCCCGTGAACGGTTTCTGGCAGCTCGACGATATCTGTACTATAAGGTGCGTGGGCTCAAGGTCTCCGCGCCAGCCTAGTTCCTCGATGTGTACCATCTTGCCCTTGCTGTTGCGCGCCTTGTAGCGGTCGGTGAAGAGTTTGGCGCAGGGGTGTTTCGCCCCGCTTGCTGGCGCCTGATATTCAATGGGTAGCGAGTGTCCGTTCACCCATCCATTCGTGCTTTTGTTGATGTATTCCCCTGCCGTTCCGACTCGGTAGGCATAGATGTGGCCGTTCTCCTCCCAGCGGTGTTGCAGTATGAATATGACCATTCCAGCGTCGCGACCCTCCAGTTTGTTTACATGTCGCGAGGCGTTGGCCTTGATTATTTGTCCGTTCTCTATGTGCGCTTTATAGTCGAACACGAATGCCTTGGGACGCTTAGTAAACGGCATGCCCGAGTTGATGGCCGAGTTAGGGTCGCCGCTGTGCTTCATGGTCACAGGGTCGGCGAGGATGCCCGTGTAGAGGCTGCCCGTGACTAGAGCATATAGTTTCACTCCGGCGGCGGTGATGGTGTCAAGTCTCGTTTCCATCCGGCAGCAGTAGCCCGAGCCGCGACGCTCTGGAACTACGCTCACCGACACCTTCGTCACGCCCAGCGCATGGGCGTAGGCGTTGCTGGTGCTCCAGGGTGAGTCGCCACGCTTGTAGTGCTCTCCGTCTATCGATTCGCGTCTCGCCACCATATATAGCGACTTTGTCTTGCCTCCCAGCAGTCCTGCCTCCTTGATGTTGCGCACCGCCCACGAGTCCATGTTGCCATAAGGCAGATATTCAAAAGTCTGCGCCCGCAATCCCAGCGCAAGGCATATCAAGAGAAGGAGTAATATTTTTTTCATTGATTGTTTGGTTTATGTTTGGTGCGGCAGCTCCAATCATTATCGGTGCTATCCTCCTTTATTTCGTTTTGGGTGTGTTTGGTTTAATTATTCCCAATTTTTGTATATAACGTAAAAGAAAAAAAGTTGTTGCATCGTGCAACGTGTTTTTAATAAAAAGGCCTGCACCTAAACGGGCGCAGGCCTTTGGAATAGACTTTGTCTCTAAGATTATCCCTCGTAGAAAGGCATCTTGACGGTGACGGCCTTCAGCAGTTTCTCGCGAATCTTGATATAGATCTCGGTGCCGGTCTTGGCGTAGTCGGCGCAGATGAGGGCGGTGCCGATGTTCTTGCCAGTCGAAGGGCTGGGCGAGCCGCTGCGCACCTCACCGATTTTCTTGCCTTCGGCGTTGCACACCTCGTAGCCGTTGCGGGCGATGCCGCGGTCTATCATCTCGAATCCGACCACTTTGCGCTTGAAGCCGGCGGCCTTCTGGGCGAGAAGGAGCTCCTTGTTGATGAAGTTGTTGTTCTCGGCTTTCAGCTTGACGATGAAGGCCAGAGGAGCCTCCAGCGGGCTGACGGTGTCGTCCATCTCGTGACCATAGAGGGCGAAGCCCTTCTCCAGACGCAGGGTGTCGCGGCAACCCAAGCCTGCAGGCATGATGCCGAACTCTTTGCCAGCCTCGAACACAGCGTTCCAAACCTCGATGGCTTTCTCCTTCGGGATGTAAATCTCGCATCCACCGGCGCCGGTGTAACCGGTTGTCGAGAGGATGATGTTGGGGATGCCGGCGAAGGTCAGGATCTTGAAGGTGTAGTACTCCATATCCACGATGTTCTCGCTGGTGAGTTTCTGCATGGCCTTGAGGGCGTTGGGACCCTGGACGGCGAGCTGAGCCCACTGCTCGCTCTCGTTCACGAAATCTTTACCCAGCTCCATACCCATCTTATCGGCAATCTGGCTCATCCAGTTCCAGTCCTTGTCGATGTTGGCGGCGTTGGGCACCATAAAGTAATGGTCGTCGGCGATGCGGTAGACGAGCATGTCGTCCACGATGCCGCCCTTGCCGTTCGGCAGGCAGGTGTATTGCACCTTGCCGTCGCTCAAGGCGGCCACGTCATTGACGGTGCAGTATTGCATGAACTGCTTGGCCATCGGGCCTTTGGCGCGGAACTCGCCCATGTGGC
>JAFZTV010000065.1 GCA_017618625.1 Bacteroidales bacterium
GAGGTCGTCTACGACGGCAAAGGGCCCCACGGCACCGCCTTTGTGGTCGAGACGGCCACCGACAACCCCACCCGCACCGTCGCCAACATCCGCGCCGCCTTCGTCCGCGGCAAAGGCGAGCTCGGCACCATGGGCATGAACGACTTCCTCTTCGAGCGCAAATGCTCCTTCGTCGTCGCCTACAAAGAGGGTGTCGACATGGACGAGCTTGAACTCGAACTCATCGACTACGACATTGACGAAGTGTTCCTCGATGAAGGCGAAATCAACATCTATGCCGACTTCAAGAACTACGGCCCCATCTCCAAATACCTCGAAGACCACGGCTTCGAAATCAAATCGTTCAAATTCGAGCGCATTCCCCTCTCGCTACGCGAACTCTCGCCTGAGGAGCAGGAAGATGTCAACGCCCTCGTCGAACGCCTCGAAAACGATGACGACGTCGTCAACGTCTTCCACAACATGGCGTAGGGAAGTAAGAGGTAAGAACTAAGAGTTTGGCTGCCGCACTTCTTAGTTCTTGGTTCTTAGTTCATACTTCAAGATGTCAGCTCTGACCCCATCAGAGAGATGTGCGGCAGAGGGCTAAAAACAGCGAAAAGACGATTAGAAAGGCCTATTATTCACACTTAAGAAGAGGTCTTTGAAGCGTATTACGCTTTCCATAAGGTGTTAATAAACAATGAAGAGGAAAATAATTTAAAGAAAAGTACGCCAAAAAGTTTGCCAATTCAAAAAAAAGTTGTACTTTTGCACCCGATTTCGAGAGAGAAATCACCACAAAAAGGAACGCCGCATTCGTCTAGTGGTCCAGGACAACTGCCTCTCACGCAGTAGATCACCAGTTCGACTCTGGTATGCGGTACCAAAGCGATAAAATCATCAGATTTTGTCGCTTTTTTATTTTTTCTCCCGTAAATCCCGTAACACTTTGGTATGTCGTGCTATCGCTTCAAGAATTTTTGATAACAGATTTTCTATAATGCATGTCCGCCCGACACTTTTATCACCTGGCCGGTAAGCATTCTTGCCTGCTCGCTTGCCAAGAACAAAATAGTCTCTGCAATATCTTTCGGTTGAATTAGTTTCCCTATTGGGATTATCGGAACGACCTCTTTCGCGAAGTCATCGTCAATCCATCCCGTTTGTGTCGGTCCTGGAGCCACGCAATTCACCGTGATTCCATACTGCGCCACTTCAAGGGCTATGCTGCGGGTAAGAGCCTCCAATGTAGCCTTGCTCGCCCCGTAGGTTATCTGTCCCGCAAATATTTGAGCTGCGTCTGTGGAGATATTGACAACTCGGCCATAGTCGCCACGGTGGTTGACCAACTCCCTTGTCATCAATATGCTGCCTCGGACATTGACTGCAAAAGTATCGTCTATCACCTTCCGTGTGATTTTCTCTATGGTATCCAAACCATCCATATCACCGTCCGCCGCATTGTTGACCAGTATGTCGACCCTTCCGTAGCGTTCCAAAGCTGCCGAAAATATTCCTTTCACGGCATCTTCATCGGAAATGTCGCTTTCTATAATCATATAGTCGGCCTTCATTTCCTTGAGTTTGCTCTCCACAATATCCGCATTTCCTGCATTCGCCTGAAAGTATCTGTCTGCACCGTTCCTGCCGACCTTGGTCTCGTCAAACGGCCTCAGTATTCTCTTATATACCAAAACCACCTTCGCTCCCTCTCGGGCAAAAGCGAGTGCTGTTGTCGCGCCTATGCCTTGGGGATTGTTCGCTCCCGTAATCAGAGCCACCCTATTCCTTAATCCATAATCCACCATCAACATTTCCTCCTTTGATTGGAACGCGCCTTCCGTAGGGCTGAACTATCATCTGTCTTTACCCTTGCCATCTGCCTCATTTCATCTTACGTTTATAATACTCCACCAACTCATCGCTGATGCTGTTACCCATTTGACGGCAGACATCTTGACTCCACCGTTGCGCCATCTCAATGCACGACGCCCGGTCGTGGATACCATGCATCATGGCATAAATATAGCCGGCATTAAAATTATCCCCCGCCCCTACCGTGCTGACCGTCTCAATCGGTTGAACGGGATAGACCTCACATTTTTCAGGTGTATAGACACAAATCGAACGGGCACCGTCGGTCAGTATCAATGTGTCACAATGACGGCACACCCGCTCGTAGATAGCATCCCCATCATGAAGGCCATACATATTTTCGAAGTCCTCCGTCGACCCTCGTACCACATCCGCCAGCCTCATGTTCTCTTCGATATTGGGCATCACCTCCGGCAAATCAGCGATATGGGATTTGCGGTAGTTCACATCATAATAGAGCCATGCACCCGCCTCGCGAGCGCGATGCAACAAACCACCCACAACAGGACGAATGACAGGATTGACAGCGAAAAACGAACCAAAAAGCACCACGTCATCCTTACCCATTTCAGGCAACTTACCGTCCAACGAAACTGACGCATGGTCCTTATAGAACACATATTGGGCATCATTGTTTTCATCCAGGAAAGCCAGTGAAATATGCGACTTGATATGCTCGTGACGGCAGACATATTCCGACGACACTCCGTTGTCTTGCAGATAGCGGCAGATTATATCACCCACATGGTCGCCTCCAACCTCTGTCACCATAGCACAAGGCACACCTGCTCGTCCGAGCGACACAACACTGTTAAATGTAGACCCTCCCGGCACAGCCTTCATCGGTTGGTCATCCTTGAACAGAATATCCAACACCGTCTCCCCAATACCTATTACCCGTTTCTTGGTCATATGGTGGGTTCTATTAATTAACTTTTCAGTCATCCAAACAGACAGAACCCATTAATCTGCCAGACAACCGTTGTTTAATATTCAGTTTACGGGTGCAAAGATACGACTATTTTTTCATTTGACAATAAATTATTTATCACATTATTAGCAGGGTGGGTAATTGTTTGATATTCTGTCTATTGTATCATAATAAAATTAGGGTGGTATTTCTTGATTTGCACCAGTCGGCACATATTGTAGACGAGGTTTGTCAACGCAATGTTGGCTTTTGCCCTTATCATTCCGACCCCTCGGAA
>JAFZTV010000066.1 GCA_017618625.1 Bacteroidales bacterium
ATGATTTTTGTTTTTTTATTGTTAATGTATTAGGTTGTTTCTAATTGCACCTTAATATATATTAGTACCTTTACATCCCTCGTTTATTGCATTTTCGCCTCAAGGCTATTTATATCCCAACCGACGGTAATGGCAGAAGAGTAGGTTTTCATTCTCGTCGTAGAGGTGCATGCCCGACCCCTCGCAATAGCGCCAGACCTTACAGTTACGGCAGTCGCCTTTCCGCGCCCAACTGCGGTCGCGGTATTTCTCAAAACGGCTTTGCCAGACATCCCAGAGGTTGTCTTTGTAGATATTCCCCTGCGAGAAGTTCGAGCGAATGCTGGTACAACCCGAGATGGAGCCGTCCACCAGAACACTCGCCACATCCACACCCGCACGGCACGTAAAGAAATGGTCGCGCACCCGCTGCTCGTATGGCCCGAGGAAACCCTCGCAGGCATAGTTGACCGCTATCCTGCCCTCCTTACGTGTACGCTCTATAAAGTCCAGCGTGCCCTTAAACGCCTCGTCGCACAGCTGCAGCTCCGGGTCGTTGGCCGCACGTCCCATCGGGAAGATGGTAAACACCCGCCAACGCGGAACTCCGAGCGAGACGAGATATTCTTTGAATTCTTCCAGGTGCGGATAGCTGCGTGGGTTGACGCAGGTCACGATGTCCCACAGCAGGTCTTTCTCCTTCACCAGCAGCCTCACCGCCGCCTCAGCCCTCTCAAAGCTGTGGTCGTGCTGACGTATCCAGTTGTGTTCCGCCTCAAAGCCGTCGAGGCTTATCGTTATCGAGTGCATCCCCGCCGCCATAAGGCTTTCGAGCCGCTGCGGCGTGAGCAGATAACCGTTGGTCACCATACCCCACGGGAATTCGCGGCGGTAGAGCTCCAGCCCCACCTCCTCGATGTCGGGACGCATAAGCGCCTCACCGCCTGTAAAAATAATGAAAGTGTGGTGCGGGTCCACATGCGGGGTGATGTCGTCGATAGCCTTAAGGAAGTCCTTGGCCGGCATGTCGGGTTTCAGCGAGTCCTGCTTGCAGTCGCTGCCACAGTGGCGGCAGTGCATATTACAACGAAGCGTACACTCCCAAAAGAGCGTACGCAATATATGCAACTGTGCGTCGTTACTTCGCACCCGCCGCTGCAGTTCCAGTCCTAAGCGTTGTTTGAGCGAAAGTTTCTCGGACATCTCAAGTCACATTTGTCCATTCACTCATCACTATTCACTAATCACTAATCCCCTACCTCACCGGCTTCAGCTTGATGGTGACGCCTTCCTTCTCCGCCACTCCGCGGTTCCAGCCGCTGCCTTCCGCTCTCACCTCGCTGCCTTTGAACTCGACGTTTATCACATCGTTCTGGTAGTTGCCGTTCGACGGGCCGTCCACATCGCGCACAAAGACACGCATGTAGTCGTTCGGGAAGTCCTTGACCCTGATGTCAAACGAACCGTCGGCCTTCGTGGTGTCGGCATAGCGCATCATGTATTCCTCGACAAACGGGTCGTCGTCAGTTGGGTTGTTGGGGGTGTTGCCGATTTCGCGACTGAGCATCACAACCTGTATGCCCTTCACCGCCTTGCCCTGATGGTTCACGACCTTGCCTCGCAGATGGTAACCCATCGTGGGCACACCATACATCAGCGCAACCTGACCACGGTCGTCCTTTATGGGTTTCTTCTCGATTTGCTCCGACTGCTCCGACTCCTTCTGGTCGCTTGAGGCCGCAGGCTTCGACGACTTGCACGCCGTAAAACCCAACACACTCATCAGCGACACGAGCAGCCAGTTCTTCAATTTAAGATACTTGATTTTCATTTTTGAATCGATTCGTATAAAGCAATAACTCAAAACCGAGTTTTTTAGTATTTTTGCAAGAAATTTTCCAACCACCAACCCCTGACCCCTGACCCTTGACCCATGACCCAGCCGCAACGCAGCCTTCACATCTTCACACCTTAACATCTTCACATCTTAACACCTTAACGCAATAAATCCCCCCATGTCCCCCATCATCATAGCCGGTCCTTGCAGCATCGAAAGCCGCTCACAGTTCACCTCCGTTGTCGAAAGCCTCGCAACCCTGCCGCTCACGATGATACGATGCGGCGTGTGGAAGCCACGCACCATGCCCGGCGGATTCGAGGGACTGGGCGAGGAAGCTCTCCTTTGGATTGACGCGCAGAAGAAGGCCCATCCGCAACTCAAGTTCTGCTGCGAGGTGGCCAACGCGCGGCACGTGGAAGCCGTATTAAAGCACTCCATCGACGCCGTATGGATTGGGGCCCGCACCACAGGCAGCCCCTTCGCCGTCGAGGAAATCACCGAAGCACTGCGAGGCACCAGCCTGCCGGTATATGTGAAGAACTCACCCGTGCCCGACATACACGTCTGGATAGGAGCCCTCGAACGCTGCCGTAAGGTGGGCCTGAACAATATCGCCGCCATCCACCGCGGCTTTGACATATACAACAACCTCGGCTACCGCAACAATCCCGTCTGGGAAATCCCCATGGAGCTCCACCGCCTCATGCCCGAGTTGCCGCTCATCTGCGACCCCAGCCACATCTGCGGCCGACGGGAACTGATAGCGCAAGTCTCGCAAACCGCCCTCGACCTCCATTTCGACGGACTCATGATAGAGGTCCACCCCTCCCCTGCCGACGCCCTCACCGACGCCAGCCAGCAGATCACGCCAGAAGAACTATCTGATATGCTTGGCCGGCTGGTCGTGCGCACCACAGAAACAGCCAACTCCGACGACGACCTGCGCACCCTGCGCAGCCGCATCGACGACATCGACCGGCAGCTGCTTTCGCTCCTTGCCGACCGACAGAATGCCTCGCGCGAGATAGCCGCCATCAAGCAGCGCGAGAATATGACC
Organism: Bacteroidales bacterium; assembly: GCA_017618625.1. The sequence goes on from JAFZTV010000066.1 coordinate 2,877, forward strand.
GTGTTCCAACCCAAACGCTGGAGCGAACTCCTCGACAACCGCACCGCCCAAGCCAAGGAACTAGGCCTCGACCCAGCCTTCGTCAAAGACCTCTACCAAAAAATCCACGCCCAAAGCGTCAAAGACCAAGAAACACTGCTGAATGAAAAAGGGTCGATATGTAATTTTTGACATACCAAATGAAACATTACATCATTTTATCCGTATAACAGAACCCTATTTCAAAAAAACACCTTAACACCCATTTTATGATCGACCCGAATAATCCTGCTTTCAGTCTTATTGAACGCACCTGTAAAAAATGGTCTTTAGCTGTACTTTATGCGTTGGACAGCCTTCCCGATGACGGGACAACCTTGCGCAACAGAGATTTGAAGAATTCCATTGTCGGGATACCTGAGAAATCACTCACAGCAGCACTTAAGAAACTTGAAGAAGACGGGTTGATAAATCGACAATTCATCCCGATGAAAAAGTCCGCCCAAGAAGGTCGTTCCTACCGCTTCGAACCCGATACCTTCCAAAGAACCGACTACTGCCTGACTCCGAAAGGACGTGAGCTGATGGTTATCATAAAAAAGCTTGAGGCGTGGGCTGACGTCCATCCGACGACAGACAAATAACAACATCGTTTTTGCGACGGCCTTTTAGGGTGGTCGCAATCACCTTGATGCCACATTGCTAAAAACCAGCAATGTAGTATCCAACCCTTTTGCCTTCACATAAGTTTGGGGATTGGATTATATATTATCGTATTACATCAAAAACACAATAAAACTTCAAAAACACATCCTCCCTTTCACATTTTTATCTTAATGTGACCTTATACTACTGTGTCACATTATAACGAACCATCGAAAAGGCTCTTCCGTAATACAAACGACCCGTCCGGGTAAGTTCTTTGACATCTTGAATCTTTATACCATCAAAGGGCGATGGTGTAAAACAATAATGTCAATGGTTTCGGCTGCGAAACCATTGACAATAAATCCAATCAGAAATTATTAACAAATTCAAAAAAAAGTATGATAACAAAACCTTACAAAGCAATTGAAATCAAAAACAAAGAAGAACTGAAAGAAAACGTAAACTACTCACCGATAACGGAGTTGAAAGAAGACGGGGTGGTTTTGGCAAAACTCTGGTTTCTCAATAGTAAATGCTACTATATCGCTCACAATAGTCGAGGAAAAAACCTAACGCTGAAATACATCCAGTCGTTGAACGATAAACTATGGGAAGAAAAACAGGAGAAAAAAAAGGAACAAGAACGGAGACGACAGGAACGAGAGGCCTCGTATAACCATTTTTATGAAAAACCAGGCATTCGGTTTACCAACGACTATGTGATGTTTTCTCCGAGGTCACCACTTTCGGGTTCGTCTAAAGAATTTTGGTCCGTGAGACCAACTCCAGGTTCAAGCTACATTGTTTATTTTGATTCTGCCGACCAATATTTTGCATGGATCAAAGCGGTCATGTTTGACGATATAGATACAGCTTATCAAATTGCGGATTCACAAAGTGCAAAGAAGGCAATACTATTGGGGAGAACCGTAAGCAACTATGATGATGAATGGTGGAGAAAAATCCGAGAGGAAATAATGATATCGATACTCATTCGACGGTGGAACTGTACAGATTTTGAGCATTACAACTCTCTCGTAGACCCTGCCTTCGAAAATCTACACTTCGTCAACGCCGACCCTCATGACAGGCTATGGGGAATAGGTTACAGCTGGAAAGATGCCATAAAAAACAAAGATAATTGGGGTGAGAATCTGCTTGGCAAATGTTATGATAAACTGCGGGACATTTTGCTGAAAAAAGATACTGATCGCACTGAATACGATTTTCACTGGAAGTTTTTTGCGGCACCCAATGGATGCAGAATTCTCGATGATATGCCATGGTATTGATTTAGAATCGTAGCAAGCGTAAAAAACATTTTGTCTCATATTGCAATAAATTGCGTTGTTAATTAAAAACCTTAAATAATGATTGTAGTTGAATCCAGAAAAAAGAAAATCGAAACAATCCAGAAACAGTATCCCGATGCGAAAATCATCGATGTCACCAGTAAGGGCGAAGGAATATGGGTGAAATTCAGCCCGTTCTATCCACACTACGGAATCCCCGTACCTTTCAGCGAGGGCGTTAAGGCCGCCTGTGTGGAGGGCATCTGGCAGGGATTGAAAGTGTTTGAGAACGAAGGAATCGACACGTCGTTTTTCAAAAACGACAGCATGAAGAACATCAAACGAACCGTCCGCACTCACGGCAGATGTTTGGGACATCAGAAAGGATGCTGGGGCAAAGAGCTGCTTGACTATATCACCGCAAGAAAACTGATATACATACCTTCTTACAACTGGGTTTTGGAGAACAAATTGGCCGACCATGTTGATACACTCCGGTCTCTGAGTCAGCAGAAAACATTGGTGTTGCTCGATTATGAGACCAACTCAGATGTTGACAATCCCGCAAAACCCCTATCACACGCATCGTTAATCAAAAGTTTCATCGAAAAGGGCAGCTGACCCTCTTTACATCAAGAGTCCAGCGGTAACAACCAGAAACGCACAATAGCGACTACCCCCAAAGGGTGGTCGCTATTGCTTTGCTGTAAACCAGCAATATAACACTTAGACATAGAAGTCTCACTTTGGGATTGTATATTTTTTTTGATGAAAAACACAATAAAAAATATAAACATCATACAAAACAATCCCTCTACAAAAAATATCAATAATATATTTAATTCACCTTTTTATAAACTAAATCTTATTTCTATGGTTTACACAATTTTCAAAGAAGTATCTTCGAAGAAGATGAACTCCATTTTGGATTACAACGAAAAAATGGTTTTGAAGGACTCGGAAGGCTTGGCAATCGTTGAAATCCGTAGAGTGAGAACCTGTCATTACTTTACACTTCTTTCCACATGTAAACGAAAAGAGGGATATCGTATTGTTGGTTCGTTCATTTGTAGGAGTATTCATCGTAACTATGGGTTTGATCAGAAGGAGTCGGTGACTCCTTCTGACGGACAGGACATGAATGTTGCAGCTTAAATTAAAAATGTAATAATTATGAAATTATTGATTGATTTTATCAGCGACTTCTGGTTTTGGTCGGTTATATTGTTTTTAGTCATATCACTAGGGCCGTATCTGCTGGTCTTCGCGTTGGCGTTATCGCCTTTCGTCCTGATAGCCTATTGGCTATTCAAAGCCATAGCCTATTTATGGAAGACATTCCGATGATACACCATTATATATATGGGGAGTTAAAAAAAAAGCATATTAACATAAACAAAGCAAAATGAAAGAAACGAGAAAACACAAACAACCAACTGACGCATCGAACGTCAGGAAACATCGTGAAAGTACCGAGCGCCACCACTGCGAGACTCTGTTGGAGGCCCTGCAGGATGTGCTGGAGGCAAGCAGGGACAGCAAGTTGGAAAAATCGCTGTTCCGCTTTGAGGACTGGGGCAGAAACGCCTTCGATTATCTGAACGAACGGATGGGCTTGACCGATGAACAGTGTATTCTCCTCGCCATAATATTCGAAGAAGGCGTTGACGGTCACGCAATGATGCGTGATCTTTGCGAGCACCTCAAATGTACTAAACTCGAAATCTTAAAACATCAGAACGATATCGACACTCTTATTGAAAGAGGTCTTATAGAGCCCAGCGGTCATTTCTGCTATGAAGTTCCCAGCGAGGCCCTCTCTGCCATTCAGAAAAATATGAAATACAACTACGAAACAGCATCGTGCAAGACTGCCGACGACCTCTTCGACGAGCTTTTCAGATTACACCTGTCGTGCTATCACGACGAATTCAACTCAATAACGTTGAGTGAACGCGTGGCAAACTGCATAGAACACAACATCAAAATCAAGGCAGCCAAAACACTGCTTAATTACAAGCGGAACCTGAAGGACAACGAGTTTCGCCTGCTGGTCTTTGCATCTGTTGATTGGATGATGGGTAACAAAAACTTCAATATTCAGGATTGCGGTTTCATATTCGACAACTACGCGATGGGACGCACACTCAACGCAAGCATGATTAAAGGGACTTCAACTCTTATAAAGGACGGATTGATAGAATGTGTCGAGAGTAACGGAATGGCATCGAGGAACGAGTATCAACTCACCGACAAGGCGAAAATGTCGATAAACCCCGAGTTCAGCAACTCTGTAAGAGGCGTCATCAGCGGATGCAACATGATAAAATATAGCGACATACGTAAAAAAGAAATGTACTATAACGACACAGAATCGACACAGATTTCCGATTTGAGTCAACTACTTCAGGAACGCAACCTGAAGTCAATCATGAAACGGATGGATAAGCGCGGGATGCGAAGCGGATTCAGCTGCATCTTCTATGGCGGCCCCGGTACGGGCAAGACCGAAACGGTGTACCAACTGGCGAGAGAGACCAAGCGCAACATATTCCAAGTGGACGCCAGCCAACTGCGGAGTAAATGGGTAGGCGAAAGCGAGAAAAACGCAAAAAATATTTTCGAGAGCTATCGGCAGCTGTGCAAAAACAGCAAGATGAAGCCGATACTCTTTCTGAACGAGGCCGACGCCATTATATGCAGACGAATGGAAGGGGCCGAACGCTCGGTGGACAAAAGTGAAAACACGATACAGAACATTATTCTACAGGAGATTGAAAACCTCGATGGAATACTTATCGCCACAACCAATCTGGTCAAGAATATGGACAAGGCCTTTGAAAGAAGGTTCCTCTACAAGGTGTACTTCTCTCAGCCCGAAGCATCGGTGAAGGCAAAGATTTGGAAAGCCATCATTCCAGAGTTGAAGATTGCAGAGTGTAACAAGTTGGCCGAGATGTTCCCCAACTTCGCGGGCGGACAGATAGAAAACGTGTCGCGTAAGAGCATGGTGTCGGAAATACTGCATGGTCAAAACGCCAACATAGAGGACATCGTGGAGATATGTAACGCTGAGATGTTCGAAAACAAAACCGCAAGACAAATTGGATTCAAAGCATACTGAGGAATAGCCGTCATCAATAATGTATAATCAAATATTAATTAATAATACCGTTTATGAGAAATCTTCAAATCAATCAGCGAGTCACACCTCGCAACAATCAAGCTCTCGACTCCTATCTGCGCGAAATCGCACGGCTGCCACTTCTCACCGCCGAAGAGGAAGTGGAACTTGCCGAGCGCATACACAACGGAGACCGGACAGCGCTGGAACGGATGGTCAAAGGCAACCTGCGTTTTGTTGTATCGGTGGCGAAGAACTATCAGAATATGGGAATCGACCTGGCCGACCTAATAAGCGCAGGCAACATGGGACTGATAACCGCAGCCGAGCGTTTCGACGCCACACGAGGGTTTAAATTCTGCAGCTATGCGGTGTGGTGGATACGCCAGGCCATAATACAGGCCATCTCGAAAGAAGGCCGCACCATAGCGTTGCCCGCAAATCAACAAGCACTGCTGTCGAAACTAAGCAAAGAAACCGCACGTATGGAACAGGAACTTCAGCGCACACCGACAAAAGCCGAGGTGCTGGAACGCTTGGATGTGGACGAAGAACATTCAAGGTGGATTGGCGCGAACGTGGAAAAACCATATTCGCTTGATGCACAGTTGCAGGCAGACGAAGACGCCACCCTTATCGACACCATCGCCGACACATCGGGAGCAACCACCGACGAGGCATTGATACATGAATCCCTTAGCACCGAAATCGGCAATGCGTTGGCAATCCTACCGCAGAACGAGCGCGATGTAATCAAGATGTCGTTCGGCATCGAACAACAGCATCCATGCACACTCAACGAGATAGCCATGCTCATGGGGTTGAGTCGCGAGAGGGTTCGACAGATGCGGAACACGGCTTTGCAACGTCTCGGACGCAGTTCCGTGAAAGAAAGGCTGAAGGTATATCTGTAAAAACTTGGCTTTAGCAGGCCGACACCGATTTCACTTATTTGCACGTTCAACAAAAATTTGAAAATGATAATATCCGACCCTCGAAAAAAACAGAAAGAGAAACTGATGCTCGAAATGGCGCAGTCGCTCAACCGGCAGGCTTTCGAAATGCACAAAGCCGACCATCAGGAAATGGCCCTTATGCTTTACAAGAAAGCCCTTACCTACAGTTTACAAAGCGGAGATTCGGAAGAAGCCGAGCAACTTAAGGCGGTGCTAAACTACCATCTGGCGGGCATCTGCTACGAATGCAACAATATCAAGAAAGGCATCTTCTACGGAACCGCAGCGCTGGAGAAATACCGCAAAATGGCGAAACAAGACCAAGACCGATGGAGAATGCAGATAGCCAGCACCCTTGAAAGCCTCGCGCTGCTGTATATCGCATCCGATGACTTAGAGCATGAACGGGCGTGTTATGCAGAGCTGCTTTCGCACTATAGCGTGCTTGAAATACGCGCCGACCCGTCGTTTGCACGCCAGAAAATCGAGACATTGAACCGCTTGGCGTTTTGCGACAGCAAGGCGAAACAGTTCCATATAGCCGAGGCAGAATATGCCGAACTGGTCGAAATGATAAACCTTACCGACGAACAGCATTTCACATCACCGCGCGATGTGCTGCTTGCCGTTGCATACGAAGACACCGCCCGTATGATTATGACTATGGGTGAGCCTTATCGCGCAAAGGAATGGTTCGAAAGGGCAATCAAGACCATCACTCCGCACGAGAAGAAATTCCGCAGCGTTGCAGCACGAATACTCGACGGACGTGCCCACTACGAGATGCGATGCAGCCAGAACCACATGCAGGCGATGCACTTCATTGACAAAGCCATCGAACTTGACCCCACCGATGCCGACTGGTACGACACTCGAGGACAGATACTGCTGCGACTAGGCATGCGGGAGCAAGCATTCGCCATGTGGGACAAAGTGATGGACCTGGAACCCAATCACAGAGAGATATATGGGTCGGATCTATACAATGACCTATTTGTAAACCCCATTCAACAACAACATTAAATAATTATTCGTATATTTGCAAACACTAAATCAAACAAAAATTATGGAAAAGAAAGACATCGAAAAAATCAGAATTGCCGCCGAGCAGGGCGACGCGAACGCACAATTCGAACTTGGCGACGCATACCATCTCGGTTGCGGAGTAGAAGAAAATCCAGAAGAAGCTGTTCGTTGGTATCGCAAAGCCGCCGAACAAGGCCATGTCGATGCACAATGCGGAATCGGAGATGCCTATAATGATGGCTATGGTGTAGAACAAAATTACACGGAAGCCGCACATTGGTACCGCAAAGCGGCCGAACAAGGAGATGATATTGCACAAGACAATTTGGGTCTTATGTTTCACCTCGGTCAAGGTGTCGAAAAAAATGACAACGAGGCCGTTCTTTGGTTTAAGAAAGCCGTTAGTCAAGGCTATCAACCTGCCTGTTTCCATCTTGGGTGGATGTATTTTACCGGCAAGGGTGTTCAGAAAGATTATAAAGAAGCATTGCGTCTATTCCTCAAATCGGCGGATGAAGATGAAGAAGGCTTAGCA
>JAFZTV010000067.1 GCA_017618625.1 Bacteroidales bacterium
ATGTTGAGCGAGCAGCCGGTGGGCATGGCCGGGGTGATGCCTACTATCTTGGGGTTCCTATTGGCCAACTCTATAATGGTGTGGCCGAACACCTCTTGGTATTTGGGCGGTTTGGGTAAGTCCTGGTTCGATGCCAGCTTTTTGCCGGTGGCGGCGTCGAACACTCCCGGCGCGTGGTATTCTATGGGGTTGCGTTCGGCTTCGAGCAACCCTTTGCCTTTCTTGGTGACGATGTGCAGCAGTTTCGGCCCTTTGATGTGCTTCATGCGGTCGAGCACGGTGACCAGCTCGTCGATGTCGTGACCGTCTATGGGGCCGAAATAGCGGAGGCCCAACGACTCGAAGAGGTTGCTGTCTCGTTTCAGCAGAGCCGACTTGGCGAGGAAGAGCATCTTGGCCAGGAAGTTGCGGCTGCGATTCTTGCGGTCGCTTTCGCCACCGAGGCGACGCCATACTGCCTCGCGGAATCTGTTGTAGCGAGGCGAAGCGGTAATGTGTACCAAGCTGCGGCTCAAACCTCCGACAGATTTGTCTATCGAGATTCCGTTGTCGTTGAGTATGACCAGTATGTTGGATTTTGTGACCGCCACGTTGTTCAATGCCTCGAAAGCTTCGCCGCCGGTCATCGAGCCGTCGCCTATGACGGCTATGTGTTGCCGCTGGGTCTTGCCCTGCAGTTTTGACGCCACCGCCATGCCCAGCGCCGCCGACACTGATGTGGAGGAGTGTCCCGTGCCGAAAGCGTCGTAGTCGCTCTCGCTCATCTTCGGAAAACCGCTCAAGCCACCTTTGGTGCGTATGGTCGGGAACTGCTCGCGGCGACCTGTGAGTATTTTGTGGGCGTATGCTTGATGCCCCACGTCCCAGATGAGCTTGTCGTCGGGGGTGTTGAAGACATAGTGCAGCGCCACCGTCAGCTCGACCACGCCCAGCGACGAAGCCAGATGGCCGGGATGTGCGGCGATGGTCTCGATGATATAATGTCTCAGCTCGTCACAGAGTTGTGGCAGTTCTGCGTTTTTTAGTTTACGCAGGTCGGCAGGGGTGGAGATGTTTTCGAGCATTGTCGGTTGGCAGGAGTATGGTCGGTTTTTAGTTTTTTTTAGTGGTCGGGAGACAATATTTAGTTAGCAATTACTATTGTCAAATGCTTTAGCTAATTAAATCAAGCAACTAATTCACTAATCACTGGTCGCTATCAATTGTCTGGTAGGCGGGTTTCTTTTTCTCTATCGGTTTGAAGTCTTTGTTCAGTTTCTTGTCGGTGAGGCGACCCTGGGCGTCTTCGCGCAGCTCCCAGCGTCCGTTCACGAACACGTATGCCATCTCTTTGCCCGACGGCACATAGTATTGGAACAAACCTTCCATGCCGGCCACTTGCGGCTCCAGTTCGTCGAAGATAATCATCTGCTCCTTGGTTTCGTGAGTCACCTGCGAGGTCACCGTGCGGCCGTCTTTCTTCACTTTCACGTTCTCTCTCGAGATGCTGAGCTGCTGCTCATAGCTAAGGTTGACCATCGCCTCTTTGTTGTATTCCAAGACGATGCGGCGGCGGTTCTTGTCCCTCTTGAAGAGTGCCTGGCCGAACTGAGGCTTGCCGTTGCGCGGGTTTATCTGTATGGGTTCGATGACTTTGCGCTGTGTGAGCATAGAGCATCCGTTCCATCCCAGCAGCGTGTAGTAGGTCTTACCTTCGTATGAAGTCTGTATCAACTCCTGATACACCGAACCCAGCCAGTGGTCGGCGTCGAGCACGCTCTCCTCGCGGTTGATGATTTCGTCGCTCAGGTCGTGCAGGGGATAGGCAATCCACACATCGTCGTCTTCCTCGTCTTTGCCTTTAGCTTGGACAAAGCCGAAGCACTCATATTCGCCGTTGTCCTTCACCACGGGCCATGTGATGATGGTGAACACTTTGTCGGGCGAGCGCAGCACCGAAATGTAGTTCGAGAACTGCCAGTTCCACTTGTAGGAGTCCTCCTCTTCGAAAGCCTGACTGAAAAGCTCTACGGCCTGTTCGTTGGCGAGGTAGCGCTCGTTGTCGGTAGGTGCGTTCTGCACCTTTTCAAACAGCTGCTGGAGCTGGCTCTGGTATTTGCCCATAACCTCCTTGTCCTGGGCATAGACGGTGCCTAAGGTGGCGACCAAAAAGAGGGAAATAATAGTTTTCTTCATATTTATGAAACGTACAGCGAGAATATTTATTGTATTTTGCCTAGGGTGTGCGGGACCTCTTCTGGAGCGATTCCGCCCATCGTGTTAGGAAATGTACCGCAAGACCTATAAGTATGCCCAGCAAGGCGCCGCAGAGCACATCGCCGGGGTAGTGTTTGCCGAGATAGGGGCGGCTGTAGCATACGAGCAGTGCCCAAAGGACAAGGGGCAATGCGACGAGCCATTTGTGTTTCACGGAGAAGTCACTTTTGGGTGTCGTGTAGCGTACTACGATAAAGGTAACCAGCGAGAAGATGTTGGCAGCGTGGGATGAGACGAAACCGTACTGCCCGCCGCAATGGGTTTGGAACATGTGCAGGTTGTCGATGACGTGACAGGGACGCAGCCGTTGGAACACATCCTTGAACGCCATCACCGAGATGCGGTCGCCAAGAAGAATGCAGAATACAAGGGCAATCAACACAACCCACCAGCGGCGTGGTTCATAGCGCAGGGTGAGCAGACCTATGGCCGTCAGCAACACTATTGCCCACGACCAAGACTGACTGGCTATCCACATTATCCAGTCGAGGGCAGGGGAGTTGTGGGAGTTTATCCAGACGAGAGCGTCGGTGTCCCACGCTATGAGGCGGTTCATCATTCGGCAGGCTTGTTAAGCATTGCGAAGATGCGGTCTTTCAGCTCCTGCATGTTGAGACCGCTCACGGAGCTGATGAAGATGAACTCGACGTCTTTCGGCAGGTGGCTCTTCATCTGGTTCATCATCGTCTCGTCGAGCATGTCGCACTTGGTAACCGCCAAGAGCCGCTGCTTGTCGAGCAGCTCAGGGCTGTATGTCTCCAGTTCGCCTAGCAGAATCTCGTATTCTTTTTTAATGTCGAGTTGTTCGCAGCTGACCATGAACAGGAGGATGGAGTTGCGTTCGATATGTCGCAGGAATCGCAACCCGAGGCCCTTGCCCTGGCTGGCTCCTTCGATGATGCCAGGAATGTCGGCAATGCAGAACGACTGGTCGTCGCGGTATTTCACAATTCCGAGGTTTGGCACCAGCGTCGTGAACGGGTAGTCGGCTATCTCGGGACGCGCGGCAGAAACGGCACTCAACAACGTCGATTTCCCGGCATTCGGGAATCCCACAAGACCTACGTCGGCCAGCATCTTCAGCTCGATGATGATGGTACGCTCGACTGCAGGTTCGCCTGGTTGTGCATAGCGGGGTGTCTGGTTGGTGGCCGACTTGAAGTGGTCGTTGCCTAATCCACCGCGTCCTCCTTTGGCTATAATCAGTTCCTCTCCGTCGGAAGTCACTTCGCCTATAACCTCGCCGGTGTCGGCATCGCGACACACACATCCCAGCGGCACGTCGAGTATCTGGTCGGCACCCTGACGTCCTGTCCGCAGGTTCTCGCCGCCGTTCTGTCCATCTTCGGCAAAGACATGTTTGGTGTATTTGAGGTGGAGAAGAGTCCATCGCTGTGTGTTGCCACGCAGTATGACGTGACCACCACGACCGCCGTCACCACCGTCGGGGCCTGCCTTGGCGTTGTATTTCACACGCAGAAGGTGTGCCGAGCCGGCGCCGCCCTTTCCGGAACGGACATACACTTTAACGTAATCGACGAAGTTGGAGTTCATGGTTGCTTTGAGTTATCCGATAGCGTTGGCGATATTGGCGGCAATCTCCTCGATTTTGCCAAGTCCGTTGACGGCTATCAGTTTGTTCTGTTGCTTGTAGTAGTCGGCCACAGGCTTGGTTTGGCGCTCGTACTCTTCAAGGCGATGCTTGATTGTCTGCTCGTTGTCGTCGCTTCGACCGCTGGTCTTGGCGCGTTCAAGCATACGGCGTATCAACTCTTCGCGAGGTACATCGAGGCTCACCATGCAGGTGATCTCGCGTCCGTGTTTCTTCATCAGCTGGTCGAGAGTCTCGGCCTGCTTCACGTTGCGGGGGAATCCGTCGAACAGCATACCGCGGTTGCTCTTGGCGATGGCGTTGTCAATCATCTCTACCACGATGTCGTCGCTTACCAGCGAGCCGCTGTCCATGATGCTTTTGATGCGTTTGCCGAGTTCGGTTTGGTCGGCTATCTCTTTGCGAAGGAGGTCACCTGTCGATATGTGGTTGAGGTTGTATTTTTCGACGAGGAACTCTGACTGGGTGCCTTTGCCGGCGCCGGGTGCGCCGAAAATGACTATGTTTTTCATATAGAAGCCAGTTTGTTGGATTGTATGAAGGGGGTTACTGGACAGAAAGGATTTCGACGTCGAACACCAAGGTGGCGTAAGGCGGAATCATTTCGCCGGTGCCTTTGGGCCCGTAGGCGAGGTTTTCGGGGATGATGAGTTTGGCTTTGGAACCCTGTGCAAGACCCATGAGGCCGTCGTCCCAGCCTTTGATGAGGTTAGCCTGTCCGACGACGAATTCAAGAGCGTCGTGGGCTTCGAGGTTGTTCTGCAGGGCGATGTCCTTGTCTGACGAGTCGAAGATTGTGCCGTTGAGCAGATAACCGGTGTAGGCGACCTTGATGCGGCGACCAACCTCGACCTTGGGGCCGTTGCCTTTCTTGGAAACTATCACATAGAGGCCTTCATCGTTGGGGGTGGCGGTGATGTTGTTTTCGGAGAGGTAGGTTTCGAGGGCTTTTTTCTGCTCCGCCTTCATCGACTCCATCTTCTGTTCGAACTCCTTCTTTGCGGCAGCCATTTCTTCGGCCGACTTGACGGAGAGGATGTTGATTTCGTAGTAGAAACGCATGTTGGCGCCGTTTTTGTACGAGGGAGGCATCTGGTTGGGTTGGAAGAGCGAGGCCATCTTGTCGGCATCGACGGCAAAGACCGCCTTGTCGCCTTCGTGCATCATGAGGAGACCCTCGGTGATGTCGCCGTCGAAACGAGCGTCGGAGACCACGAGCAGGTTGTTGGGATCGCCAACGTTAGAGAAAAGGGTGTCGTCCTCGAGGCGCAGCAGCAGCTCACCGTTGATGAGGTCGCCTTTCTGAACCTGCCGACCTTGGGCGTTTTGAGTGTCGAAACGGTAGTGGAGGCCGTTTTCGGTTTTGGTGAATCCCTCGATGTCGGACTTGGGGCCGCGGTTGCATGAGGTTATGACAAGAGCGCACAGCAGGGCGCAAGACAATGTATAAACGACTTGTTTCATGGTTTTAAGTATTATTTTCCTTATTTATTAGTTTACTGACACAACCTCGACATCGAACACCAGCGGTGAATAGGGTGGTATGTCGTTGCCAGCGCCGGAGGCACCATAGGCAAGGTTCGAAGGGATGATAAGGGTGGCTTTGGCACCTTTTTTCAGGCCGACTATGCCCTCTTCCCATCCTCTGATGACCGAACGCTGACCGAGCGTGAAGGCAAAGGGCTGGAAGTGACCGCCCTGACGGCCTTCGGCCTTGGCCACGCTCTCGATGTTGGTGTCGAACAGTTTGCCGTTAAGCAGACGTCCGGCGTAATAGACGCTCACGGTGCTGCCGTTTTCGGCTTTCTTGCCCGTGCCGGCTTTCTTGACCACCACATATAATCCGCTCTCAGTGGGCTTGACGGTGATTTTGTTGTTGGCCAGGTACTGTTTGATAAGTTCGGCCTCGGCCTCCTGCTTTTTGTTCATCTCGGCCATATAATCGGCTTCGCGCTTGGCTATGTCCTCCTTGCTGAGGATGTGGGTGAGGTGGACATCATAATAAATGCGCATGTTCTGGTTAGGCTTGTAGCCTTGCGGCATCTGCGTGGGCTCGAGGAACTTGGCAATCGAGTCGGCTGAAATGCCGAACACGGCGTGTTCGCCCTCGTGCATCATGAGGAAAGCCTCGTTGTGACCGCCCTGGAACCAGTCGTCCTCGACACGGGTTATCAAATCGGGGTGACCGATGTTCGAGAAAAGAGTGTCGCCTTCGAAGACGATGGCCATCTCGCCTTCAAGAAGGTCGTCCATTTCGACGAGACGGGCGTCTTCGTGTTTCTCGATGAATTTGTACATCAATCCGCTTTCAGCTGTGTAGAAACCGTCCTTGTCGGGTTTCGCTCCGCGGTTGCAGGCCGCGAAAAACACCACTGTGGCGGCCATTGCAAAAAGTATGTAAGTTTTTTTCATGTGAAAATATTTTATATTGTTCGTCGGTATGCTTTACGTTGATAGTTTTTTTGTTGATATGTTGATATGTTTGAATGTTTGAAAAGTAACTGATCACTGACCACTTAAAACTAAAAACTATTCAACCCTTACATCATACACCAGCACTTTTCGGTTGGCTATTCTGTCGCCGTCGCCCACCATTCCGTAGGCTTCGTTCGACGGCACTATGATATGGGCTCTCGACCCATGGCGCAACTGCAGCAGCCCCGCGTCGAAACCGGCGGTTGGCTGCCTGCGCCCTATGGTCAGGGTGTCCTTGGTCGCACCGTAAATCTTTGTTCCCGAAAGGTCCTCCACGCTGTATTCCACCACCACCGATTCTTCCCACTCAAGCTTTTCGCCGTTGCCTGGCTGGTATTCGTTCACCCTCACACCTGTCTGGCCTTGCGTCACCTTCCACTGGCGGCGCTCGATGTAGGCGTTTATCTGCGTCTCTTCCGACTCCACGATAAAACGGTTTGCGTTGGCCATGTTTTCCGTTATGTCAGGACCGTTGTCGGGGGCGTTCACCACAGGCGGCTGCCTGTGACAACTTGCGAAAGTGCATGACAGGAGAACCAGACAAGCAATGATATGTGAGAGTTTCGTCATGAGAGCGCTTCGGTTAGTTTCTGTTCAATTAGAGCCACCGTTTCGTTGAACGGCAAAGTGCTGGTGGAGCCGGCTGCCTTGGTATGACCGCCGCCGCCGAAAAGGTCGTGGGCGAAACGGCTGACGTCGAAATCGCCTTTGGCTCGGAACGACACCTTCACCCGTCCTTGTTCCTCGCGTATCAAAGCACCCACCTCGATTTCTTTCATCATCAGAGTGTAGTTGACCAGCCCTTCCATGTCTGACGGCACCATGCCAAAACGCCGCTGGTCGTCGAGGGAGAGGTAGAAATAGGCCGCTTTTATCTCCGGCATGATTTTCAGCCGCTCACTTATGGCGAAGCCGTAGTAACGCATACGGTCAATCGAGAAACAGTTCGATATGGTGTCGTGGATGTCGGCGGGGTTGATGCCTTTTGCCACCAGGCGTCCAGCCGCCTCATAAACCGTAGGGCTTTCGCAACTGTAGGAGAAGAAGCCCGTGTCGGTGCAGATGCCCGAGTAGAGGCAGGCAGCTGTCTCGCGGTCAATCGAATCCTCGCCATACATGGCCGAGAAAAGCCAATAGGTCAGCTCACATGCCGACGAAAACTCGGGAATAGAGAAAAGCACATGGAACAAATTGCGGTCGGGCGAGTGGTGATGGTCGATCAGCACCTTGTGGGCCTGCGAATTGGTCAGCGCCTGCGACAAGTTATCTACACGTCCCGCGTTGTTGAGGTCGAGTGCTACAATCAGGTCGGCATTCATCAGAGCCTCTTCGCAAAGTGCGTGTTCCTTGTGGTCGTCCATTATGTCGGCGAAGCCAGACAGATAGCTGAACAAGTCGGGTGGGGGAGAGGGAAGCATGCATCTGACGGGAGCCTTGGAGTGTGATTCCACAATACGTTTTATGGCCAGCAGCGAGCCGATGGCGTCGCCGTCCGAATTCGTGTGCGAAATGAGCGCAATAGAGTGCGACCCCTCGACAAGCGAGCGGAAAACAGCAATGTCTTGTTCGTTCAGGTCAATCATTACATGCACAATAACAGTTTGCTACACACGGTTAGGCTAGTCGTGGCGACAAACATTCAGAATTGGCAAAAATACTCACTTTTTTTGAGAAAAGACGACTTATCGAACGTGTTGTTGAAAAATATTTTGAAAACGTATATAATTATAGGGTGTTGATGGAAAAAAATGTTAAAATATTGACTCGTTTTGTTACTTTTTTCGCATTTTTGCAACTAATTATACAAAAGACAATTTCACTAATACATTTGTTATGAAACTTAAAGGTATAATAGCAATCGCGGCGGTCACGCTGACTTTGGTCGGCTGCGCCCGCCAATATGACGAGGAAACGGTGCGTGGTGTACTTTACACCGACAGCACTTTGACAACCCCGATAGTTGGTGCCGAACTGAACTTTTGGGAAGTATATTACGACGATTATCCCGTCTATAAGGAGGAGGGCAAGTATCTGGGGCATGCGAAAACCAACCGCGAAGGCAGGTGGGGCTTCAGTTATGTCACAAATTTCGACAACCCTTATATGACTAGAAGAAAGTTTAAAAGGGAGTACCCTCGATTCTCTATTGAATATGACGGAAAGTTGATATATGTAGATGATTACAATAACGTTTCGCTGATGAAGCTGTATCCAGGGTGTTGGAAGAACCCCTTCGATACTGATACCGTAACTACAGTTGCGGACACGACATCAACAAAGAAAGGATGTGTGAAATGAAAAAGGCAGCTTTTCTTTTAATCGCAACGTTGGCATTGATGATGCCGAATTGTCTTATGGCTCAGCATCCTGAAGATGGGGTAGCGCGTCATTGTGTGAAAGTGGGATTCCTGTCGCCATTTCTGGGGGCTCCGGCGTTCAGCTATGAATATAGGATAGGCATACGTTCGGCAGTATCGGCTGATTTGGGATTTGTAATTCCATTTGAAAGTGGTGTAACACGCGGTGTCAAGGGTTTCTTTATGCAGGCTCAGTACAGGGTTTATCCTTGGAAACAGCGTCGCAACCGCCTCTGTCCGTTTGCCGCAATAGGATTGAACTACGCCCAAGGGTGGCACAAGGTGAGCCTCATGACGGGCAACGACGGATGGTATGTAGAAACTGTGCCTTATACCATGAAGCAGATAAGGGTGAGGCCTTCGCTATCAATTGGAGTCAAGATGAACATCCCGTTCGGTTTGACGATAGAGAACACCGTCGGAGTGCTACTTGCGAAACATGACGACGACGGGTTGATATACCACAACCTTGACTTCTCAAACTACGCATCGACATTGATTACGATGAAGATTGGTTGGTCGTTTGACTCGAAAAGAACGAAGCGGCAAATCAAGTCCGTCGATGAGTAATAAAAGCGAAGACCAATGTCGAGAATTTAGAATGTATTACCCGAAGTATAAACAAAAGCCGATGCGATAATGTCGCATCGGCTTTTGTTATGAAATGGGCGATGAGGCCCCTTTCGAATTATTTATTGCATTTTTTACCTTTTTTGCATTTGCCTTTCTTATCATTGCTGGCGGGAGCTTTTTTGTCTGATTTGTCAGAAAGGGTAACACCTTCAGGTTCAATCACAGAGTAATTCCTATCAGTGCATACAGGGTGTTTGGTAGGCTCGGTGTTTGAAAGAACGATTTTGTCAAGAGTCGTCTGGTCGATATCAATGGTTTTCAGAGATTTTTCGACAGGAACAATGACTTGATAGCCAATGGTCTGATTGTCGTTTGTCTGGGCCTTCAGCAGATATGTGCCGTCTGATTTGAGTTCTTTTGCCTCAATAGAATTGACGACAGGACTGTGATGGAAGTTGGTATAGGTGGCAGGGTATCCAGTCACGGTAACCTTTATGGTTTTACGGCTGTAGGTGTCCGTTTTGATTTTAAACTGAGGTGCAACAAGGACATCAGCCTTATGGGAGGTCAATGCGTTATAAACAGCAATTCTTTTGAGATCTTCGATATCAACGTCTTCGTTGACAGCGCCTTCCCAGCTGCATTCTCCCATTGTTTTCGCGGTGTTTACATCCAAATCGGCGTAAAGATCAGCGACGATTGGTTCAAGGCAACGTGCGGTCGTTTCGGTTTTTGATGTGGCTTTTTTGGATGCGCATGACGTCATAACTCCGACAAGCACAACAGCAATCGCTAAAAAATAAACTTTTTTCATTTGTTTTTCCCCATCCATTGTCGCATCGATGGTTCGGTTTTTATTATCTAGGACCTCCTTCTTTGTTATCATGGTTTGTGAAGCCCTTTAACAAACCATAATATTCTATGATTCTCGTAATCAAAAATTTTTTCGTGGCTTCAGCCAAATTGAGCGAGTGCAAATATAAGTAAAAAAAGCAATTCTCTCAGTCCTTCTCCGTATGTTTTTGTTTAAGTCTTGTTTCTGTTGTATTTAGAATGAGAAATTCCTTGACTGACTTTGAAGTGACGACATTGTTCGGTCACAATATCAATACATAGTTTTCGTTATACGTAAATATAAAGTATAACAACTTTGAATGAATATGAAATACAATGTAGTGAAAATCAAACTCTCGCCGGTGGAGCCTTTCCGCGATTTGCTGGTTTATGCCTTGGGCGACGAGGGGGAATATGACAGCTTTGAGAACAAGAGCGACGGGTTGGACGCCTACGTGCCGACGGCGAAATATGACGAGGCAGCGCTGAAGGCGGCCATCGCGGACAACTGCGAGGGATGCGAGGTGGAATACAAGGTGGAGGAGCTGGAGGACAAAGACTGGAACGCGGAGTGGGAGAAGGGGCACCAGGCGGTGCTGGTGGACGGCTTCTGCTGGGTGAGGGCTCCGTTTCATCCGCATAGGGACGATGTGGAATATGAGATTGAGATCGAACCGAAGATGTCGTTCGGTACGGCTCACCACGCTACGACATATATGATGCTCACATGGCTGAGAGACTTGGATATGGATGGGAAGAACGTGCTAGATATGGGATGCGGAACGGCGGTGCTGGCGATACTGGCGAAGAAACGCGGTGCGGCGAAGGTGGAGGCGGTGGATGTCGATGAATGGGCTTACCGCAACGCGCTGGAGAACATTGAACGCAACGGATGCGGCGATATCGAATGCCGGCTGGGCGACGCGGAGACGCTGGGCGAAGAAAGGCGGTTCGACGTGGTGCTGGCGAACATCAACCGCAACATACTGCTGAACGACATGGGGGCATACGTGAGGACTTTGAAGCAGGGTGGAAGGCTGGTGATGAGCGGGTTCTACGAAAACGACATACCGGTATTGAAGGCGAAAGCCGAACAGCTGGGTTTGAGAATGGATGGAGAAAGGGTGAGAGACGGATGGGCGAGTGTGGGGTTTGTTAATTGTTGATATGTTAAGATGTTGATATGTTAAGATGTTGATATGTTAAGGTGTTGATATGTTGATATGTTGATATGTTAAGATGTTAAGATGTTAAGGTGTTAAGATGTTAAGGTGTGAATACTGACCACTGACTACTAAATCTATGATTGTTTGTATAGCAGAGAAACCGAGTGTGGGGCGCGACATCGCGAAGGTGTTGGGCGCTACGACCGCACACGACGGATATATGGAGGGCAACGGCTACCAGGTGACCTGGACGTTCGGCCACCTTTGTACCCTCAAGGAGCCGCACGACTACTACGAGGGGTGGAAGTCGTGGTCGCTGGGCTCGCTGCCGATGATACCGCAGAGGTTCGGCATCAAGCTGATAGAGAACGACGGATACAAGAAACAGTTTGAGACGATAAAAAAACTGATGCAGAACGCCGAACGCATTGTAAACTGCGGCGATGCCGGGCAGGAGGGTGAGCTGATACAGCGTTGGGTGATGCAGAAAGCTCAGGCGAAATGTCCGGTGGAACGCTTGTGGATTTCGTCGCTGACGGAGGAGGCGATAAAGGAGGGTTTCTCGAGCCTGAAGCCGCAGGACGACTATCAGTCGTTGTATGAGGCGGGGTTGTGCCGTGCGATAGGCGACTGGCTGCTGGGTATGAACGCCACGAGACTCTACACGCTGAAATACCGCCAGATGCAGAAACAGGTGCTTTCGATAGGACGAGTGCAGACGCCCACGCTGGCGCTGATAGTGAAGCGGCAGCTGGAGATAGACAACTTCAAACCCGAGCAGTACTGGCTGCTCTCGACGGTGTATCGCGACACGCTGTTCAACCTGCAGGTGTCGGACGAGGCGGAAGAGTCGGAAGAATCGGAGAATACGGACAAGAAAAAGTCGGCCGCCGGAAACCGCATCAAGACCGAAGAAGAGGGACAGAAGGCGCTGGAGTCGATAAGAGGCAAGGACTTCGAGGTGACCGGGGTGACGAAGAAGAACGGTGTCGAGGCACCGCCGCGTCTGTTTGACCTGACGAGCCTTCAGGTGGAATGCAACAAGAAGTTCTCCTTCTCGGCCGAGAACACGTTGAAACACATACAGTCGCTCTACGAGAAAAAGCTGACCACCTATCCGCGTGTGGACACGACGTTCCTGAGCGACGACATCTATCCCAAATGTCCGCAGATACTGCAAGGGTTGGCACCGTATGCCGCTCTGATTCAGCCTTTGATGGGAACCACGCTGAAGAAAAGCAAGAAGGTGTTCGACAGCTCGAAGGTGACCGACCACCACGCCATAATACCGACGGGGGTGAACCCGTCGAACGGCGATTTGACCTACGACGAGAAAAGGGTGTACGACCTCGTGGCACGCAGGTTTATCGCGGTGTTCTACCCCGACTGCAAGTTCGCCACCACCACGGTGAGCGGCAAGGTGGAGAAGGTGAAGTTCAAGACCTCGGGCAAGCAGATACTCGAAGAGGGCTGGCGGGCGGTGTTCGGTGGCAGCGCGAAGAGCGCAGACGAGTCGGAGAAATCGGACGAGGAGCGCACGCTGCCCGACTTCAAGAAAGGGGAGAAAGGCCCGCACGAGCCGACATTGGCTGAGAAGTGGACCACCCCGCCAAAGCCATATACCGAAGCGACGCTGCTGAGGGCGATGGAGACGGCTGGAAAGACTGTGGAGAACGAAGAACTGCGTGACGCGCTGAAAGAGAACGGCATAGGACGCCCATCTACCCGTGCGGCGATAATCGAAACCCTCTTCAAACGAGGGTATATAAAGAAAGAGCGCAAGTCGCTGAGCGCCACGCCGACGGGCATCGATTTGATTGGCATCATACACGAGGAACTGCTGAAGAGTGCGGAGCTGACCGGACAGTGGGAGAAGAAGCTACGCGACATAGAGGCGCACAAATATGAGGCGTCGCAGTTCCTGGAAGAGCTGAAGGCGATGGTGTATCAGATAGTGCAGCAGGTGATATGCGACTCCAGCAACCGAAGGGTGGCTGCGGCGGAGGTTGTTCAAAGTGCCCCCAAAATTCAGAGCAACACCAAGACTCAAAACACTGCGACCGCTCAGCCAGCGCCGAAAACGCCCAAGAAGCGTGCTTCGAAGAAGAAAGTCAAACAGGTGAAAGAAGGCGACGTTTGTCCGCTATGCGGCAAAGGGCACATAATCAAAGGCAAGACCGCCTATGGCTGCTCGGAATGGAAGAACGGCTGCGAGTTCAGGCAGGCGTTTGAGTAGGTGCTGGCCGCACGGAAAAGTATAAGGTTCAAAGTTCAAGGTTCAAGGTTCAAGCAGTCAGCCACTAACGCAATAACACACTAACGCATTAACGCAATCAATAAAATCCATATCATGATTCGCAAGGTATTTTTGACATTTCTTTTGGCGTTGCCTCTGTTCAGTGCGGTGGCGCAGACCGATTTTGCCAAAGGGTGGAAAGAGGTGGACAAGCTCTACACAAACGAGGATTATAACAAAGCCTACAGCAAAGCCTCCAAGCTTTTCAACGAGGCAAAACGGCTCGGCGACTCCAGAAACACTCTCACGGGTGCGTTCCATTTGGCGCGCATCTCGGCTGAATACCAGGAGAATGCAGAAGATTCGGCATTGACGAGATATTTCGCCATAATGGATAAGCTCGACGCGGTGGACAAAGCTGTGTGTCATGCTTTTGTTGCGAAGTTCTACAGCGAGTATAGCCACAACAACCGCTGGGTGATAAACCGCAACAAAGAGACCGACGAATCGGAGTTGGATTACAAACTGTGGCCGCAGGGACGATTTGATCGAGAGATAAAGAAACATCTGACGGAGGCGCTGAAGGACGAGGTGTCGCTGCAGAAGACCGACATCAAGGAGGTGGAGTCGTTCTGCGATAAGTCGTATAGCGGACTTCTGACCACACCAACACTCTACGACCTTATGGTAAACATAGCCATAGAGAGCACGTCTGACTATGCCGAGAAGATGCGTCTGCTGCAGAAACTGATTGAATTCCACATAGGCGACAGCGACTGCCTGCGTATATGGCTTGATATTCGCAAGTATGAACTGCTGGAGCGCACTCCCAATGCGGTAAAGCCGACGGTGGCTGACTATGAGCGGCTTGTGGAGAAATACAAAGGCACCGAATGCGATATGGTGACGATGTTCCACTACAATGCGGCGCAGATGCTCAACAAGGAAGGCAAGTATGTGGAGGCTAAGGCTATATGCAACAAGGCCATAGCCCTGTTCCCAAAAAGCAAAGGGGCGGAAAATTGTGCTAACTTGATAAAGACGATTGAGCATCCCGAATGTACGTTGCAGATGGTTCGCAACGAGATGGCCGACCATGCGATGCTGGCCGTCGCCGAGAGCCGCAACGCCGACATGCTCTATTTCCGCATCATAAAGACTTTTGACTACAGCAAAATTTATGAACGGGAAAAAGTAGTGGAGGCAATGGCAAAACAAGCGGTGGTGGAGCAATGGTCGATGCCGATGATGCACCGCAACGACCACAAGAAGCAGAAGAACTACGTCTATATGCCGCCTATGCCTACGGGCGAGTACTACCTGCTGGTTTCCACATCGAAAGATTTTAAGACCAACGGGCTCTCATTTGGCGCATTTGTCTGTTGCGACGCACAAATCGTAACAGCCCTTTCGAGCAATGCGCTGCGCGGCTATGTGGTGCTTCGCGGAAGTGGCGAGCCGATAAAAGGACAGAAGATGCGGTTGGAACGTTACGACTACAGCAAAGGGAAATATGTGGCGACGGGGGCAACCGCTGTGACCGACAAGAACGGCTACTACGAGTTTGACAACAAAGCTTGTAAAGGACAATACAACGTCAGTGTGTCAACAGATTATAAGGGTGTTACAATAAGATATGGTGCAAGCGACCATTCGGAACCGACACATAACAGCGGGGTGGAACTATACTGTCAGCTGGATCGTCCTGTCTATAAGCTGGGCGAGACGGTGAGTTTCGCATACGTGGTCTATTCCGGCGACGGCCACACAACCGAGAAAGTCTGTCCCGGAATGAGGCTGGATGTTTCTCTGCATGACGTCAATGGCAAGACGATTGATTCCGCACGGTTTACCACCGACGAGTTTGGCATGTGTCACGGCGAGTTCAAAATACCCTCCGACGCACTTCCCGGCAGGTTCTATCTGTTTTCCAAACATGGCAAGCGCGGGATGGAATACACGTATTTGAAAGTTGAGGAATACAAGCAACCCAAGTTCATGGTGAAGATGTATGGCGACAACGAGCGGCACGAATTCGGCAAAGAACTGACGGTCAACGGCCTTGCGGCATCCTACTCGCAAGTGCCCATCGACGGTGCGAAGGTGAGTTACACCGTTGTGCGCCGCGAGATGTACCGCCCCTGGCGTTGGTGGTATATGCCTGTGAGCAAGGAAACGACCGTAGCTGGAGGGGAAACCATTACTGACGGCGAGGGCAAGTTTGAGATTCGTTTCACGCCGATGCCCGACTCTTCGGTTGAACTTGCCAACAAACCCTGCTTTGTGTATCAGGTGAACGCCGATGTGACCGACCTTAACGGCGAAACACATTCGCAGACACATACTCTGCGTGTCGGCTACGAGAACAGCCATATCACGCTTCCGCAAGGCGGCGAAGTGGAGAAGTTCGACACGCTGAGCGTCGATTACAGCAACCTGGACGGCGACCCCATCGAAGGCGCTGTGACGGTAGTGGTAGAGCGGCTTGTGCAGCCCTCGCAACCACGGCTGGCTCACGAGTTTCTCGACAATGACATCCACCACAGCCTCTCACATGAAGAGTTTGACAAGCGATTCGGGTTGCTGGCATACGATAAAAACGATGTGGAACCCGACCAGTGGGCAACGGAGCGTAAGGTGATGATAAAGTCGATCACGATGACAAAAAAAGGTGGGGCGGTGCTTCCACTCGGAGCTTTGGATGCCGGCGTCTATCGTGTGACGGCTACCGCCACCAACACCGACGGTAGCAAGGTGGAAACCAAGAACACATACACCTATATGCCTTGCGACGCCGATAAGGTGCAGACACAGTCGCTCGTGTGGGTTTCCGACTGCGGCAAGAATTCGATGGAAGTGGGCGACACCTACCGTCTGAGAGTGGGTTCGCGATACAAAGGGGTGAAGCTGCTCTATATCCTCTCGAAAGAAGGAGAGCCGATAGACAAACGCGTCATCGAACTTGACAACAACGTAAAAACCATAGAGATACCGATAGTGGAGAGTTATAAGGGCGGGGTGCGCATCGACCTGTTTGCCGTGAAGGAAAACCAAGAGTGGAAACGAGGTAAGACGATTGATGTGCCATATTCCGACAAGCGACTCGATGTGACGATAGAGACCTTCCGCGACAAGTTGCAGCCAGGCGAGAAAGAAACCTGGACAATAAAAGTTAGCAGTCAGCAGTCAACAGTTAGCAGTCAGTCACTAACGCAATCACACAATCACACAATAACGCAATCCAACCTCATGCTGACCATGTACGACGCGGCGCTCGACACTTACGGAAGTCTGAGCGCCTATCTCTGGCCGTGGGTCAGCAGTTATAATCCGATGATGCTATGTGCCAACCACGAGCATTTCTCGCTGCGCGATTACCAAACAAGGCCGCAAACCACATACGTGGGTCCAATCAACCTGAGTGCATGGCGCCTGCTGGACGGTGTGTTCAGCCGCAGCCGCTCGATGTTTTCAAAGAATTATATGCGGAGCCGTGCTCAAAATGCGCGTGGTGAGGATGGTATGGTCGAAGAGGTCGCGATGGTTACCGAATTAATTGAGGTAGGAGAAGTTGAATCGGGACAGATGATTAGAAGCGAAATGGAGTCTGATGTTTTAGCAATCGCCGACGAAGGTGGGCAGGAAAAGGAAGGCAACGAGCCTCAGCTTCGCTCCAACCTCAACACTCTGGCCTTCTTCAAACCCACCTTGCGCACCGCTGACGACGGCACCGTCGAGTGCTCCTTCACCGTGCCCGACTTGCTCACCGAGTGGAGCATACGCGGTGTGGCACATACCAAGGATATGAAGACCGGCTCGCTCTCCAAGTCGCTCATCACCCAGAAAGAGCTCATGGTCCAACCCAACGCACCCCGCTTCCTCCGTCAGGGCGACACCGTCGATTTCCTCGCAAAGGTAGTGAATATGACCGACAAAGAGCAAACTGTCACCGTCACCTTCGACCTCACCGACCCATCACTAACGCAATCACACACTAACGCAATAACGCAATCAAAATCAATCACCCTCCCCGCCCGTCGCAGCGAGCAGGTGTCGTTCCGTATCGCCGTGCCTAAAGAGCTCTATGTCGCCAACTACCGCATCATCGCCAAGAACGATCACTTCAGCGACGGCGAGCAGGACTGCCTCCCCGTGCTCACCGACCGTCAGATGGTTACCGTAAGCCAAGCCATGTATATCAACGGGGTGGGGGAGAAGAGCTACCCATTGCCGACAGCCGTTACCCGGCAGTCCGCCACACGCGAGCCCCACCTCCTCAAAGTCGAGTTCACCTCCAACCCGATTTGGTACGCCATTCAGGCGCTGCCTTACGTCGAGGAACACAAAAACCCCTCTAACATCTTCCTCGCCAACCGTCTCTACACCAACTCTATCGCCTTCGACATCGTCAGCTCCAACCCCAACATCGAGAGCGTCTTCCGTCAGTGGGAGAAAGACACCCTCAACCCCCTCATGTCGCAATTGGAGAAAAACGAGGATGTGAAGCAGACCATCCTCGACGAAACCCCGTGGCTGCGCGACGGCACCGCCGAGAGCCAGCGTATGCACCGCATAGCAGCCTATTTTGACAAGTCGCGCCTCTCGTCAGAACTGAAATCCACGCAAAAGAAACTCTTCGAACAGCAGCGCGGCGACGGCGGCTGGAGCTGGATTCCAGGCTGGAACACCTCAAGCCTGTACACCACACAATACATACTCGAAACTCTCGGAAAACTCGCCCTCAGCAGCCAGCAGAAC